>NZ_JARWAN010000031.1:0-30254 GCF_031451755.1 Vreelandella vilamensis
AATCACCGATTGCGATAATGAAGGAATGGCAAACCAAGCGTCCTGAGTTATTTACCAAGAAGGTGGTTAATCACACGGGACCCGACACCTAGCCAATTTGGCATCTGTTCATCAGTTACCTATCCTGAAAGGTGAACATAGCGTTTTCAAAGCACTTTTTAATAAACGCGCAAATTTTAATTAACATGCAAAGCACTTTTTTAAAAACGTGCGCTACTAAGCAGCTCAGAGATACCACTGGGCCAGGAGGAAAAAGCATGACAGCACTCGCAAATCAAGCTTGTGAACCTTGCAGCGGTAATGCGACCCCGATGACCAAAACAGAAGCGCAAGACGCGCTAACCGCACTGCCACAGTGGAAGATTAACGATGGCGATGGCATTATGAAGCTTACGCGAAGCTATCATTTTGACGACTTTGTTAGCGCTCTGGCATTTACCCAGCGCGTTGGCGACATCGCTGAGCAGGCCGGTCATCACCCTATGATCACCACCGAATATGGAAAAACCACGGTGACGTGGTGGTCGCATGAAATTGGCGGTCTGCACCAAAATGACTTCATTTTAGCCGCCAGAACCGATGAGGTAGCCGAATAAATGTTTGAGCATATTGAGCGAGTCCCTGGAGATGCCATTCTCGGGCTGATCGAAGCTTTCAAAAAAGACACCAACCCACAAAAAGTGGACTTAGGTGTCGGCGTTTACCGTGATGCCGAGGGCAACACACCGGTAATGCGTGCCGTTAAGGAAGCTGAAGCTCGCCTGCTCAAGAATGAAACCACCAAAACCTATATTGGCTCGCACGGAGCCCCTGCCTACGGCGACGTGGTACTGCCGATGGTGCTGGGAAAAAACTCTCCCGTGCTTAATGCCAATCGTGCCAGCGCGACACAGTCTCCCGGCGGCACGGGCGCGCTTCGCTTAGCCGCAGACTTTATTGCAAAACAACTGCCGGATAAGGGAATTTGGGTTTCTGACCCAACGTGGCCAAACCATCACGGTATTTTCACTGCCGCCGGCATTGCGCTGCACAAGTACCCTTACGTTGACGCCGAAAATCGCCTTGATTTTGATGGCATGCTGGCAGCCCTTAAACAAATCCCGGAAGGTGATGTGGTCGTGCTGCATGCCTGTTGCCATAACCCCACGGGCTTTGATCTCTCCAAAGAACAGTGGCAAACCGTGCTCCAAGTCGTGCGCGAGCGCAATTTGTTGCCATTGATCGACTTTGCCTACCAAGGCTTTGGCGAAGGTTTGGAAGAAGATGCTTACGGCGTGCGCTTGATGGCCGAAGAACTGGATGAAGTGATTATCACTAGCTCCTGCTCGAAAAACTTCGGCATTTACTGCGAACGCACGGGTTGCTTGATCATGGTGGCAAAAAATAGTGAGCAAATGGAAAACATTCGCTCACAAATTGCTATTGTCGCGCGGGAAAACTACTCCAACCCGCCAGCCCACGGTGGCTCTATCGTCAGCGATATTCTTCATGACGACGAACTAACCGCCATGTGGCACGAAGAGCTCACTGAAATGCGCGACCGTATTAACACGTTGCGCCGCGATTTCGTTAAAGCGCTGAAGCCTTACGGGCTGGATGATAAGTACGCTTGTGTCGCCGAGCAGCGTGGGATGTTTTCTTATACCGGTTTAACACCGGAGCAGGTGGACCGTTTACGCGATGAGTTCGGCATTTACATGGTGCGCTCGGGTCGTGCCAATGTGGCTGGCTTCTCTCAAGAGAACCTCCCTTACTTGGCTAAGGCGATTGCCACCGTGAACGGTAAGGCATAAACGCTCGCTTATTCTTCGTAATATCCCTTAAACGTCCGGGCATTGCCTGGGCGTTTTTTGTTTTCAATCTAACGACACCCGCTACTACCCAGCGGTGGCGTTGGCAATGCTGCCCTATTTCGCCAACTACGTGATGACACGTTTTAACCGCGGTGCCGAAGAGGTGGTCAGCGATATCTCTAATGCCATCGTGATCATGGGTCAGGGCGCGATGTTCATGGCAATTTTCCTCGGCGCGATGACCGTTTCTGTCATCGACCATCAGTTCCGACGGGCCACCACCTTTGCGGTGATTGCGGCAGGGTTTTTATGGGTTGGGCTAATGCACGCGCCCAAGCTCACCCTTAATGCTGCGCCGGACTTTGTCGTGGGCTATTTAGCCATGGTAGTGCTTTTTGCTTATTTTGCCTTTCAACAGCGAAACGAAAGACACTAAACCGGCTTTGCGACACCCGCCTGCCGATGTGGGCGGGAGAGAATCCTTTTCAGCACAGCCCACGCGGTCAACCCCGCCAACACATTGCCAAAAGCGGCGCCTAGTGCCAGTCCCATCCACCCACCAAGCTGCGCCCCTAACCACAAAAAGGGCAAATAGCAGATAAAGAGCCGCGCTGCGGAAATTAGCATCGACCGCAGCGGCCACCCCAATGCATTACCTGCCGACACCACTAACATACACACACCGAGAGCGGCATAGCTTGGCAACAAAAAGCGGATCAAAAGCGCCAGCGCCTGCTGAACGTCTGGCTGGCCAGCCAGCGCCAGCGCCACCCAAGGGGCGCCCAGCGCCATCAACATCCCAAGGCCTAGCTGCCAAATCACGGCAACTTTCAACGCCAAGCGCAGCAGCCGATGAATCTGTGGCCAATCTCCTGCCCCGTAGCAGCGCCCAAGCCAGGGCGGCAGTGACATCGTCATGGCCAAAATCACCATCAACGACAACGTTTCCAAGCGGCTCGCCAAACCCCAAGCCGCGACGTAGGTTTCACCAAGCGGTGCCACAAGGGAAATCGCAAGCATCGCGGCCAACGGTGGCATTAACTGACTTATCATGGCAGGTCCAGCAATCCCGGCAAACGGCTTATAAGAGCACCTTACTTCTTCTTTCAGGCCTTCCAAAATCAGCCAATCTTTGCGTGCGAGTTTACGGCACGTTACGAAAAGCCCGCTTGAAAAGGCCAGAACCGTTGCCCAAGCTGCACCGGGTAGCCCAAGGCCTTCCCATGGACCGATGCCGAAAATAAGCAACGGGTCGAGCACCAGGTTAACCAAGCTGCTCAGCACCATCATTTTGCCTGGCAGTTTGGTATCCCCATGGGCACGAAAAAGACTGTAAACAAAATATAACAGCGCCCCGAGCCAAGCAGCGAACAACTGTGGCGCCCAGTAAGGGCGAATGTTAGCAAGTGCGGCTTCATTCGCGCCGAGTAGGGTAAACACTGGCCGCTGCATTCCCCAAAGTAAAAGCACCAGTAGCGCAATCAAGGCGCCACCGACCATCAGCACTAAAGTACTTAGTCGCTTAGCCTGTGCTTTCTCTCCAGCCCCCAGTGCTCGGGAAATAAGGGCCGCAATCGCGATCCCTAAGCCCACCTGAATGCCGATAATGAAAAAGGAGAGCGGGAAGGTAAACGACTGAGCGGCCAGTGGTGCCGTCCCTAGGCGAGCGATAAACGCGCTGTCTACCAGTTGAAACCCTAGCAATGCCAATACACCAATCGCCATCGGCCACGTTTGCTGCCAAAGTGTTCTACCTAATCCATAGGGCTTCTCAATATCGACCACCTAATCCATCTCCCTCGTCATCTAAGTCAAACGCACAAACAGTCAAACGCAAAAACGCCACCGACCTTAGAAGGAAGGTGGCGCTACCTTAATAACGCTACCGCTTACTGACGGACACCTTCGAATGTCACGTAAAGCTCAAGCGCGTGCATAGATTCAGGGAAAGAACTCATGTCAATACCAAAATCAGAAAGGGTCAGCATTGTGCTGCCTTCAAAACCTGCACGGTAGTTACCCCAAGGGTCATCGCCTTCGCCCATCAGCACGACCGGCATTTCAATTTCTTGCGTTTCGCCGTGCAAGGTTAGATTACCGGTGATAACACCTTCATTATCGCCAGTCGTTTCAAAGCCTGTTGTGGTAAACATTGCCGTGGGGTATTCATCCGCGTCTAAGAAATCGTCGCCTAAAATATGGCGGTCGCGCTCGGCATGATTGGAGTTGAGACTCTCCACCTGCACTTCTACCTCAACAGACGAATCCTGTAAATTCTCGGAATCGTAAAAGAATTCACCGGAAAAATCTTCAAAGCTACCTAGAATGTAAGAAAATCCTAGATGGCTAATTTTGAACTGCACAAAGGCATGCTGACCTTCAGTATCAATCACGTAAGTATCCGCTTGTGCTTGGCTTAGTGGCGCTAAGCTTGCAGCAGCAATGGCGGTAGCAAAAGCAGCTTTTTTTAACATGGTTTATCTCCTTCGGGTGGACTAACGCATCACCACGATGGCTTGTCAGTGCGACGGCTGTGCCTGGGGCTCAACATGCGCACCAAAGTGTTGTGATGATCAATAAAGTGGTGTTTCATCGCCGCCAGCGCATGGCCAGTCGCTAGGGCGATCAGCGCTAGCGCACTGTACCAGTGGATATTACCCGCAATGCTTGCTTGGTTGGGAAAACCGTCGAGCAGGGCGGGCACTTCAAACCAGCCAAAAACGCTAATGCCACTGCCCTTGGCAGTCGAAATCAAGTACCCACTCATCATCACGGTAAGTAGCACTATATAAAGGGCGATGTGGCCAACGTGCGCGGCAACAGCTTCTAAACGGCTCCCTTCAGCGTGCGGTGTAGGTTGAAAAAAGCGCCCTAGTAAACGAACAAGCGTAAAGAAAAATAACAGCACACCAACTGAGCGATGAATCCACGGTCCTTGGTTGTACCAAGGGTCATAATACCCCAGCCCCGTCATCCACCAGCCGAGTATAAACAACCCGATGATGGTGACAGCGCTCAACCAATGAAGCCCTATGCTAATAATGCCCCATCCATTGTGTGTGTTGCGCCACATCGTGCTTGTCCTTTTGCGTATTATCTACCTTTCATAATACTCGTCACCGTGGTTAAAAACTGCTGAAAAAAGCAGAACACATCATTCGTAAAAACATATTCATAAGAACCGTGTTGCACTTGCCGCCGGCACAATTGGCTAGCAATGGCGTGCTTAATGTCGTCAACCCTATTTCACCAACCTTATTTCACCCACTATTTAGCTTTAAAAAAGTAGCGCAGAATTTATAATTCCAGCATAAGAGGTACTACTAACGAGGATGCGCTATGTCTACTACCCTACCCGCTCGTGTCACCCTTGACGATCTCACGCAATGGTCAGAACCCCTACCCGACGTAGAAGTACACGGCCTTGATATGGGTTGGTACATCGTTCGTCTACATCAGGATGAGGTTGTCAGTTTGCTCACTGACCAGAAAGGAGAAACGCAACGCTTTACCGGCACACAATGGATTGGCCGTACGCTGGCACCGCTAGGTTTCACCCACGGCACATTGACTTGGGCTGACGCCGCCGATGAAATGATTGGCACCGATGTGCCGCCTGTTACCGCTCAGCAGCGCATGGCCCATGGTGTTCGCGTGGCGTTCAACCAGACCTGCATTTGAGACGCATTTAGCGCGAAAGTTGATCCAACCCGCGGGCTAAGTCGCACTGAATGTCGCCTTGGCCCTCAAGCCCTACTGCCACGCGTATCAACCCCGGTGTAATCCCTGCGGCCGATTTTTGCGCATCGGACAGACGCCCGTGAGTCGTGGTGGCTGGGTGTGTAATTGTGGTTTTCACATCCCCCAAATTGCCGGTGATCGACACCATCTGCGTGGCATCAATGACTTGCCACGCCGCCGCTTGACCACCGTTCACTTCAAACCCCAACACCGCACCAAAGCCTTTTTGCTGCTGCTTGGCGAGCGCGTGTTGAGGATGATTTTCTAAACCACTGTAGTACACATGCGCCACCCCCGGGTGCTGCTCAAGCCACCGCGCCAACTGCAGCGTATTCTCGCAGTGCGCGTTCATCCGTAGCGAAAGAGTCTCTAGTCCCTTGGTAAACACCCATGCATTAAACGGGCTCAAGCACGGCCCGCAAGTGCGTACCACACCAAAGACTTCTTCTAATAGCGGATGATTACCTACCACAGCGCCGCCCACGGCTCGCCCTTGGCCATCCAAATATTTGGTCGCTGAGTGAATCACCAAATCGGCGCCCAATGCCAAAGGCTGCTGCAGCGCCGGCGTTAAAAAGCAATTATCAATCGCCAATAAGGCATCGTGACGCTTTGCCAACGCGGCCAGTGCCGTAATATCGGCAATTTCCGCTAGCGGGTTCGATGGCGTTTCAGCAAACAGTAACTTGGTCGCCGGCGTAATGGCGGCTTCCCACGCATTAAGATCGGAAAGCTCCACATAGCGGGTGGTAATACCTAACTTACCCAAATACTTATCGAACAGGCTGACCGTGGAGCCAAACAGCGAGCGCGACGCAACAATCTCGTCGCCAGCCTGCAAAAGCGCAAGCGCTGTTGACAGAATCGCGGACATACCGGAGCTTGTGGCTACACAGCGCTCTCCGCCCTCAAGTGCGGCCAGGCGCTTTTCAAATGTGCGCACCGTCGGGTTAGTAAAGCGTGAGTAGACATTACCCGGTTCTTCGCCACCAAACTTTCGCGCTGCCTCCGCCGCGCTGCCGTAGACAAAGCTAGAAGTGGGGAAAATCGGCTCAGAATGCTCTTGTTCAGCAGTACGCTCATGACCAGCACGAATCGCCAGCGTTTCCAGTGACCACGACGGTTCTACCGTATCGTCTTGCATTCAATTACTCCTCACCGCAATACATAACGTAAAACAAGTACAAAATTAATCGTCGAGGTCGTCGTCCTGGTTATGCATATCCACTAACGCGTGGTCTCCTGCGCTATGGTCCTTGGCGGCATCACTGCGACTTACCTCAAGCGCTTGAAGATACGCTTCATCAATATCATCAGTGACGTAGTTGCCATCAAAAACCGAACAATCAAAATCATCTAACGCAGGGTTCACTTCGCGACACGCGGCTTTCAAATCCTTCAAATCTTGATAGAAAATGCGATCAGCGCCAATCAACTCGCCCACTTCTGCTTCGCTACGCCCATGAGCGATGAGCTCTGAAGCAACAGGCATATCAATACCGTACACATTCGGATAGCGTACCGGCGGAGCGGCAGAGGCAAAGTAAACATTGCGTGCCCCCGCATCGCGGGCCATTAAAATAATCTGTTTGCAGGTAGTCCCCCGCACAATCGAGTCATCCACTAACAGTACATTTTTATCTTTAAACTCGATGTCAATGGCATTGAGCTTTTGGCGCACGGATTTCTTACGCTGGGTCTGCCCCGGCATGATGAATGTGCGGCCAATATAGCGGTTTTTCATAAAACCTTCGCGATAGGTCACGTTCAGGTGCTGTGCCATCTCCAGCGCCGAAGTACGCGATGTATCGGGAATCGGGATCACCACGTCGATATCGTGCTCGGGCCACTCGTTAAGAATACGATCTCCAAGCTTACGCCCCATTTGCATCCGCGTACCGTAAACATAAGCGCCATCCAGGATAGAGTCAGGCCTTGCCAAATAAACATGCTCAAAAATACAAGAACGCAACAACGGACGATCCGCGCATACCTGCGTATGAATATTGCCTTGCATATCAACAAATATCGCTTCGCCAGGCGATAGATCCCGCACTAACTCAAAGCCGCCTACGTCCAGCGCAACAGACTCAGAAGCAATCATCACTTCTTGCTGGCCTTCATGCTCACGGGTACCAAATACAACCGGACGAATGCCGTTGGGGTCGCGAAAAGCCACCATGCCAAAACCGTTGATGATCGCCACAGCTGCATAGCCGCCCTTACAACGGCGATGTACCCGACGAATGGCATCGAAAATATCCTCTGCTTCAAGATGCAGCCCTTGTTTGCCTAACTCGTGGGCAAACACGTTGAGCAGCACTTCAGAGTCGGAACTGGTATTGATATGACGAAGATCAGTAGAGAAAAGTTCTTGCTTGAGCTGCTCAGAGTTGGTCAGGTTGCCGTTATGGGCCAACGCAATACCGTAGGGAGAATTGACATAAAATGGCTGTGACTCTGCCTCGCTAGACGAGCCGGCCGTTGGATAGCGAATGTGGCCAATACCTAAGTTGCCCTTCAAGCGCGCCATGTGACGGGTATGGAAAACATCGCGCACAAGACCGTTACTCTTGCGCAGTAAAAAGCGTCCTTCGCTCCAGGTCATCATCCCGGCAGCGTCCTGGCCCCGATGCTGTAGTACGGTCAAGGCATCATAAATCGCCTGATTTACCGTCTGCTTGGCCAGAAGGCCCACTATACCGCACATACTGTCTTACCTCGCTTGATACCCAGGCTTACTCAATAAGCCATCGATTAGTAAACTTTGTCTCAACGGGACACTCGCGTTGCCCTTTAGCCTTCAACGCTTTGACGAAAATCCGGTAACGGCACGTCTTTCAGCGAATCGGGCGCGCGGGGTAACTCGCCTTCCCATTGGTCAAGTTGGCTCACTGCCCAGTCACGCAGCTGCTCAAAACTGGGGCGTAGCGACGCCTCTTGCCATGCCTGCAACTCGCCAAGCGGTGTAAGCGTGATCAATACTGTTGCGATAAGTAAAATCACCATACCGCGAGCGACACCGAACGCCGCCCCCGCCAAGCGATTTAGAAACCCCATGCCGACCCACACCACCGCGGCATGCACCATGCGAATGACGATGCCACAAAGTAAGATCACCGCGAAAATCACTAACGCAAAGGCGAGAACTAAGCGCGCATCAAAACTCTCGATAAAACCGGCCATTAACTCGGCAACCGGTTCAGCGAGCACGCGAGCGACCAATAGCGCCACTACCCAGGACCCAAGCCCCAGCGCTTCGCGTACCAACCCACGCACAAAGCCTGCAAGCATCGACAACGCTAAAACGGCTAAAAAAAGCGCGTCGATCCAAGTTAACGCCATCGCTTAATCCCCCACGCGTACGAGCAAACCTTGCTGATTTACCCGTTCTTTGATCAACGTAGAGGCACGCTCGCCATCAGCTGAGCTTGCGAAGGGGCCGACGATGACGGTAGTTAAGTCGTCGCTGCGCTCACGGGTGTAAACATCAAATCCGTTCTCTTCCAACTGGCGTTTAAGGCGTGCCGCATTATCGGGATTCCCAAAGGTTCCCACCTGAACGCCCCACTCTCCTCGTTCACTGGTAGCAGGGACCGCCTCTTCTGCCGCCCGACGCTGGCTATCGGCCTGCGCCATTAGGGCAGCAATAGGGTCATCCTCCACCTGCGGAGCACTGTCTTGTGATTGAGTTTGCGCCGATGCTTCATCTTCAGGCTCGTTGCCAGCAGAATCCGTGACCGCTGCGTCTTGGTTTATGGGCGTTTGCACCTGAGAAGAGTCGTCAGTCTGTTGAGGTAACGCCTCATCATCTGAGCTAGCAACGTCACTTGAGGAAGAGAGATCAATAGATTCCGGAGGCACGGGTTCCGCGACGTCATGACGAGGCGCGTCGATCGGCTGTTCGATGGTAAAGGACGGCTGCGGGCGCTCCTCGCGGGGAGCAGGATCACTCATTAACCAGGGGATCAAAATCGCGGCCAACGCTAACAGAATAACGATGCCACTGATGCGCTCCGTTTTACCGTATTTCATGCCTTTTCTCCCTTGGGAGCGCCCTATCAAAGCGCGTCAATCAGGCGGTTGCTTCGTGTGGCGCCTGAGGTAACGTGATGTTAAGCAATGCTCCAACGGTAAAAAAAGACCCCGTCGCCAGCACGATATCGCGTGTCGTTAGCTCTCTTCCCAGCCACTTGGCACCCTCCTCAGGCGTATCGCCACAGTAACGAACGCAGCCACTTTGGTGCTCAATCACCGCTTTTAGCGATGTTGCCGAACGCCCGCGGGAACCCGCAAGCGACACACACACCCAATCAGTCACTCGCGGCATCAAGTGCGCTATCACCGTGTCAGCGTCCTTATCATCCAGCATACCAACCAAACACCAAAGACGCCCTTGAGGTGAGGGTAAACGGCTCGCGACATAGGCAGCGGCATGAGGATTATGACCAACGTCTAAACACCACTGACCGAGCCACTGCATACGCCCCGGGAGTGTGACGCTGGCTAATGCATCTCGCGTTGTGGCCGCGTCAAGAGATAACCCCGCAAGCGTAAGCGTTTGCAGCGCCGTCGCGGCGTTATCAAGCGGTAAGCCGGGAACAGGCAATTCCGTCCACGACACAGCTTGCCCGTCCTCGCGGCTACCATGCCATTCCCAGCCGCCTTCACCTTGCGGCACATGACGAAAGGCTTGACCAAGAGCGAAAAGTGGCGCGTTTAGTGCTTTCGCTGTTTCTTGTACGCTATCAGGAAGCGTTTCGCTTCCCAGCACGGCAGGGTGGCGTGGGCGCAAAATACCCGCCTTTTCGCGGCCAATTTGTTCCAGGTCGGTGCCTAAAAAATTGGCGTGATCTAGGGCAATCGTGGTAACAACACCGATATCGGCATCAACGATATTCACCGCATCCAGGCGGCCACCCAGCCCGACTTCCAACAGCACAAGGTCAAGCTCAGCATTAGCAAAACACCAAAGCGCGCATAGGGTGCCAGCTTCAAAATAGGTCAGGCTGACTTCCGGCGCTTTCAAGCGGGCATGTTCTATTGCTTCAAACCCCGCTACTAACACGTCATCGCTCGCCGGCTCACCATGAAGCGTAATACGCTCGTTGTAGCGCACCAGGTGAGGTGAGGTATAAGCCCCCACCCGCTGACCGTGAGCGCTTGCCACTGCCGCTATTATTGCAAGCGTAGACCCCTTGCCATTGGTGCCCGCCACTGTGATCACCTTAGGCGCGAGAGACGATTCTAAAAGCCCTAAACGCATGGCCACTTCACGCACACGCTCAAGCCCCATATCAATACCGACAGGGTGAAGTCGCTCTAGGTACGCAAGCCATGCCGCCAAATCGTTAGGCATTATGCGGCTTTTCGTTGGTAGAGGGCGTTGGCGTTTCCTCGGCGCTGATCCAGCTCGTCGCCTGATCTTCGCTACGATCTGCCGCATTAGCGACAGCAGGCTCATCAGCGACCGGCTCAATAATTCCGCCCTTTCCAGCCGCTTCGGCATCGTCCGCTTGAACAAAGGGGGCGTGATGGGTCAATTTACGCAACACACCGCCTAAGCGCTTACGCATATCGCGGCGATGAACGATCATATCCACGGTGCCATGCTCTAGCAGAAACTCGCTGCGCTGAAACCCCTCCGGCAGTGTTTCTCGCACCGTTTGCTCAATCACGCGAGGGCCGGCAAAACCGATTAACGCGTTGGGTTCGGCCACGTTTAGATCCCCCAGCATCGCCAACGAGGCGGACACGCCGCCAAAGACTGGATCGGTCAATACGGAAACATAAGGCACGTCCGCCTGTTTCAACTTCTCCAATGCCGCCGAGGTTTTTGCCATTTGCATCAAAGAAAAAAGCGCTTCTTGCATGCGCGCACCGCCTGAAGCAGAGAAGCAAATCAGCGGGATTCGCTCTTCCAACGCTACCGTCGCGGCGCGGACAAATTTTTCACCCACTACGGCGCCCATTGAGCCGCCCATGAAAGTGAACTCAAATGCAACGGCAACCACTGGTAAGCCATCAAGCTGACCACGAAAACTCACAAGAGCATCTTTTTCACCGGTGTCTTTTTGCGCCGCGGCCAAACGGTCTTTGTACTTTTTCGAGTCGCGAAACCTCAACCGATCGATTGGCTCGATTTCGGCAGCAATTTCGTCTCGTCCCTCTTTATCTAAAAACCAATCCAGACGCTTGCGCGCCGTCAAGCGCAGGTGATGGTCACACTTAGGGCAGACGCTGTAATGTTTTTCCAGCTCCGGAAGGTAGAGCACCGCTTCGCACTTAGGACATTTGCGCCAGAGGCCGTCCGGCACGCTGGCACGACGGTCTTTACGCTGGATACGCCCCATAGAGGGCACAATTTTATCTAACCAGCTCATATCAAAATCTTTTCCGTTATACGTCAATGCCTGGCAAAGCCAGGCGTTGGTAAGTGTTTAACTAAGAACTAAAAAACGTGTAGCGCAATACCCTAGCGTAGACGAATTTTACGCATCCATGGCCGAGCGCATATCCGCCAGCACATCTTTCAATTGACCGGGTATAATCTCAGGTGTTTGCGTATTTTCCGCAATGCGATTCACCAACGCACTCCCGACGATCACGCCATCTGCGACATGGGCCACTTCTGCTGCTGTCACGCCATCGCGAATACCAAACCCAACACACAAGGGCAAACTCGTAATTTCACGAAGAGGGGCTAGGTGCGCCGCTACATCAGCTGCATTCAATGAAGCGGAACCTGTCACCCCTTTGAGCGAGACGTAATATATATAGCCTTGTCCGTGGGCGCATATTGTAGCGGCGCGTTCATGAGAAGTGGTAGGGGCAACGAGAAAGATCGCGGCTAAATCGCGAGATTTCATTAACGGACCGATCTCTTCGGCTTCTTCGGGCGGCATATCGACGATCAGCACACCGTCTACCCCGGCATTCGCTGCTTTATCGGCGAACACCTCATAGCCAATTCGCTCGATGGGGTTCAAGTACCCCATCAAGACCACCGGTGTTTGCGTATCGGCTTGGCGAAACTCTTTCACCATTTCAAACAAATCCATCAAGCGCGTGCCATGCTTCAACGCGCGTTCGCAGGCTTTTTGAATAACAGGCCCGTCCGCCATCGGATCAGAAAACGGCACGCCAAGCTCAATCACATCCGCGCCCGCCTCCACCAAGGCATGCATAAAACCAACCGTATATTGCGGCGCCGGGTCACCCGCGGTGATATAAGGGATGAGCGCCTTACGGCCTTGCGCTTTGAGTTCGCTAAAGCGTTGATCAATTCGATTCATTGCTATCCCTTAAAATTCAATGCCGTCGAGCTTAGCGACCGTCATAATATCTTTATCGCCGCGGCCTGAAAGGTTCACCACGATGTGCTGGTCGGCTCGCATGGTGGGCGCCAATACTTTGGCATACGCCAAGGCGTGAGCTGACTCTAGCGCCGGCATAATTCCTTCCATGTGGGTTAACTCCCGGAAAGCCTTCAACACGTCATCGTCGTTGGCCGCCACATAGTTGACCCGCCCAACGTCTTTCCACAGAGCGTGTTCTGGGCCGACACCTGGATAGTCAAGACCTGCAGAAATCGAATGCGTATCAGAGACTTGGCCCGCTTCGTCAGACATTAAATAGGTGCGGTTACCGTGCAATACACCACGCGGGGCATTGGAGGAAAGGGGTGCCGCGTGGCGCCCTGTTTCAACCCCATCGCCCCCCGCTTCAACGCCGTACATGGCGACCTCTTCGTCCTCGACGAAAGGATAAAACAAGCCCAGCGCATTCGAACCACCGCCCACACATGCGATTAATGCATCCGGCAGTCGGCCAATTTGCTCCATTGACTGTAGACGCGCTTCACGCCCGACCACGGCGTTAAAGTCGCGAACGATACGGGGATACGGGTGGGGACCAGCGACAGTGCCGATGATATAAAAGGTGTTATCCACATTCGTCACCCAATCACGCAGCGCTTCGTTCATCGCATCTTTCAACGTGCGCGTCCCCGATTCCACGGGGATAACGCGCGCGCCCAGAAGGTGCATGCGGTAAACATTAAGCTTCTGACGCTGCACGTCAGCAGCCCCCATATAAACATCGCACTCAAGCCCTAATCGCGCCGCCACCGTCGCGGAAGCAACGCCATGTTGCCCCGCGCCGGTTTCCGCGATGACTCGCGGTTTACCGATTTTCTTAGCCAGCAGCGCTTGGCCAATGGTGTTGTTAACCTTGTGAGCACCGGTGTGGTTTAAATCTTCGCGCTTAAGCCATATCTGCGCACCGCCGATTGCCTGCGACCAACGTTCGGCGTGGTAAAGCGGTGACGGGCGCCCAACATAGTGCGCTAAGTCGCGGTCGAACTCAGCCTGAAACTCTGGGTCATCGCGTAAAGTGGCGTAGATATTTTCCAGATCTTCCAGCGCAAAGCTCAGGGTCTCTGACACGAAACGACCGCCATACGGGCCGAAGTGACCACGGGCATCGGGCATTTGGGTCAAATTGTTAAATTTTGACGTGGCGCCCGTCGGTGCAGAGCTAGTCGGTGCGGAGCTAGTCGTTGATAAACCAGTCACAGGGGTACCTCACAAGATTGCTAGAAGCAGCAACAGTAAATGAACCAACAAATTACATGAAAACTTTAGACGTTAGGCAACGATGAAGGTGATGTATTCGCTACCGAAACCGCCTGAACAAACGCTTGCATTTTCGCGGCGCTTTTTTCTCCCGGCGAGGCTTCAATGCCACCGGAAACATCCACGGCATAAGGCGCTACGTGCTTAATAGCAGCGTCAATATTACCTGACGTTAGACCACCTGCGAGGATAACAGGTTTTGCTAAGTTTGCGGGAATTCTTGACCAATCGAAGGTCTCGCCAGTTCCACCTGGCACGCCAGGACGATACGCATCAAGCAGTAAAGCACTCGCTTCATGATAACGGTCGGCTTCTTGATGTAAATCCAACCCGTCGCGCATTCGCAGCGCTTTCATCCACGCCATAGCGTAGCTTTGACATGCCTCGGGCGGTTCATCGCCGTGAAACTGCAATAAATCCAAGTACGGTGCGCAACGCTCAATCAAAGATGCTGGCTGATCGACAAAAAGACCGACCCGGGTCACAAACGCGGGCACAGTGGCGGCGAGTTCCGCCAGCTGCTCGACGCTGATGCTGCGCTTGCTTTGCGGCCACATGACAAAGCCGACCGCATCAACGCCAAGACTAACAGCACTGGCAATATCATCGGCACGGGTCAAACCGCAAAACTTGATACGCGTTCGCGTGACGGTGCTGGACATCATGCATTCTCCTGCTTGATAGGCTCATGGTCCTTTTGCGCATGTCCACGGCGTTGGCGCACCATCGGGGAATCGGGAATATCCCGTTCGCCGGTCCACTCGCCGGTAAACGCGAGCAGATTAGGCCCAAGTGGCTCTTGTGGTAGAGCAAAACTTTCATCATAGCGCGAGTCAACGAAATGCAAGCCGCAAGCAGGCGCGGTGACATCGCCTTTTTTGCGATCACGTAATGCCAAAAGTCGCTTAATGTAGGCCTCATCCTGTGCGCCTCTACCCACACTCACCAGCGCGCCAACGATATTACGGATCATGTGATGCAAAAACGCATTCCCTTGAACATCCACAACGACAAGCGCACCGTGGCGGCTCACCTCAATAAAGTGCAAATGGCGCCAAGGAGCCTTTGAACGACACCCTGCAGCACGAAAACTGGAGAAATCATGCTCACCCACGAGCGCCTGCGCCGCCCGGTGCATCGCGGCGACATCCAGCGGATCGCGACACCAAGTGACATTGGCACGCTCCAACACGGGGCGGTTGAGCTGATTAATGAGCAAATAGCGATAGCGACGGGCTAACGCCCCCAAGCGCGAGTGAAACGTATCCGGCACGGCTTTTACCCAACGCACCGCGATATCTTTGGGTAGGTTGGTATTGGCACCAAAAATCCAAGCTTTTTCGCTACGCGGCATGGGCGAATCAAAATGCACGACTTGGCGGGTGGCGTGGACACCCGAGTCGGTACGACCGCTGGCGTGAACCGTAACCGGCTCACCGGCCACTTGCGTAAGCGCCTTTTCTAGGCTCGCCTGAACGGAGGCAGCATGGCTTAGCCGCTGAAACCCACAGTAGTGGGTACCATCGTACTCAACTCCCATGGCGAGGCGTCCGTTGAGGGGTGTTTTTTCATCAAAGCGGTCAAACAGCGTCATCGACTCACAATACGTTAAAGGTGATAAAGATTAAGAGGAGCGGGTATTATCCCGGCCTGGCACTTTGAATGCTACCTCTTCAATTTCCCATCCTTCGCCCAGCGGGGAATCATTGTCTGTTTTTGTCGTTTTTTGCCGCTCATCAGCAACATTATCAGCCGGCGATTCGTCCTTCTTTTCCCCCTCATCCACTTCTTTTGCGCCTTGCGATTCGTCCGTTTCGACCGGCTCGAACTCAACCGTCGGCTGCATGGGGGTTTCTTCGCGGGGCGCAGCGGGCTCAGCGCTTAATGAAGGAGGCTGATAATCAATAAAACGTGAATCCTGCTGCGTGTCTTGTTCGCTGGAGGAGACTTCAGGCGGTTTGGGTGAAGCCTCTGTTTTTGGCCCAGTGTCGGGTTCCGTTTCCAGCTCCGGTTCCTGCTCAGGCTCTTTTTCCAGCTCAAATTCCTGTTCCGTTTCCGGCTCCCGCTCGGCTTCCGGTGCGTCTTCTGTTTCAGGCGACTTTTGCGAGGCGGCGCTGCGCTGTGAAGCGAGCCCTGCCGCTTGGCTGCGACCTAAGACGTCATCGTCATCGGCCTCCCACTCAAGCGGCTCCTCCATTTCAAGCGACTCCTGCATTTCAAGCTCATCTGGCTCGGGATTGCTGCTTTCGGGTTCGGCCCCTTCGAATTCAATCTCTTCGAGCTTATCCTCCTCCCGCTTAGCCTCTTCCCGCTTAGCCTCTTCGAGCTCGGGCGCTTCTGAGTCGGTGCTCTTAGCATAAACTTCTTGGGCGGCATAAATCGTCGGCGAAGGCTCGGTGAAAGGGTCCGTTTCAAAAGATCCTGTTTCAAGCTCTTCTTCGACGGCGCTAAATGACGGTGTTTGGGGCTTCTGTGCGTTTGAAGTCTCTTGCTTAGGCGCACTCCCCTGCGTAGCTTTTTGCGCGCTCGCCTGCTTATTAGGGACTACAGATGGCTCGCTAATAGTGACCTGATCGACATCCTCCCACTCTTTCGCTTGCCGGCGACGAATCAGTAGCAGCAATACCAGCAATAGCCCTAACCCAGCCGCTATTAATGTCCAGCGGTAATTCTCCATCAACGTTGTTAACGATGGAAAACCACGTTCTACCGCACTGCTCGCACTGTCATCAGTACGAGCCGTTTCTTGCTCTTGTACGACATCACTGGCAGGGGCAACTCGCTCCTGAGACGCTAACGCTTGGGTAAGCTCGGTGACTTCACTGCGTAAGGCATCAAGCTCACTACGCATCTGCTCGCGTTCTTCAATGAGTTCCGCCAGCATCGCCTGACTCTCCTCCAGTTGCTCGACCAGCGTATCGGTTTCATCAACTGGGTTAACCGCTTCAGCGCTGACAATCGCCGCTGCATCAATGCTCGGGGCAGTATCTGAAGCCTCGCCCTGCGATTGCGAGTCAGCCGGCGTTTCTTCTTCAAGCTCAGCGGCGGTCTCTGGTTCAGGCAAGGCGACTGATGCTAACCTGTTACCGCGGTTACGCCACGCCGCATTCATTGCCTCGATGGTTTCGGCGGAGGCGTCAGCCGAGCGCCGCATGACCTGTGTCTCGCTTGGCACGTTTAAGGTAAAACCAGCCCGCATAGCGTTAATATTACCCGAGGGAAATACCTCTGGGTTTGCCTCAAGCAGCGCCACCATCATTTGTTGGACGCTTGCCTGCGCGGGTTTTAAACGCTCGGCGACACTCCATAACGTATCACCGTTATTCACATACGCAGGATTTTGAATACCCGCATTCACCTGATTACGGCTGATGTTAGAACGGCTTTGGGCATCGGCCGATCTTGGCGTTTGAGTTTGAGTTGGAGACTGGTTTTGAAACTGGTTTTGAGACACAGACTGAGGTTGCGCGGGCTCGCTCACCTGTGCATTGGACGCGTAATCAACGGGGTCGAATAGTAGGGTAATTTCATGAGCGTGCGACCCTTCAGGCGACTCAATCACCAGCAGCAAGTCTAGCCAGGGCTCGTCAACCGGCTGTGAGGAGGTAAGGCGAATAGTTGGTGGCTGGCCTTGAAGCGTCGCGCTTACATTTGCAATGACGTCGCTCCACTCAAGCCCTGCAGAGGTATAGGCGCTACGCTCAGCCAATTTAACACTCAGCGCTTGCGACGAGTATTGCTCGGCATCGACAAGAGGTATCGATGCATTCAACGGGGCATTCAGGGCCGAGCCAACCTGTGCATTTCCCACCCCAAGCGCGTGAGCTCCTGGGCTCGATACAGCCAGGATGAGCAGCACAGCTAATGTAATTGGTGGTTTCATGAACGCCTCTGCTTCTTAAAAATCGTCATGCCAGCGCGACAAATGGCTTATTTAGTCAATATGTTAAGACCTTTTTACCATAGCTTACACAGATGCGCACAAAAACGGGGGCCAATGTTGGCCCCCGTTTTTGTGCGCATTAGCGTAAACCCTAACGTTTTACTGCTCGCGCAAAATTTTCAGCATGCGTTTAAGCGGCTCGGCTGCCCCCCACAGCAACTGATCACCAACGCTAAACGCAGAGAGATACTCACCGCCCATCTCAAGCTTGCGTAAACGGCCCACGGGCACATCAAGCGTGCCGGTCGCCGCAGCCGGCGTGAGGCCTGCGATAGTGGCATCTTTGTCATTGGGAATGACTTTCGCCCACTCGTTGTGCTTGGCAATGCGATCTTCGATCTCGTCAATTGGCACATCTTGCTTGAGCTTAATGGTGAACGCCTGACTGTGAGAACGCATCGCGCCAATGCGAACACAGAGACCGTCAATCGGTATTGGGTTATCTTGCAAACCAAGAATCTTATTAGTCTCAACGGTGCCTTTCCACTCTTCGCGGCTTTGGCCGTTTTCGAGCTTGGTGTCGATCCACGGCAATAGGCTACCGGCTAACGGGGCGCCAAAATTCTCGGTGGGGAAGTCGCCTCCGCGCATGGCGGCAGTCACTTTGCGATCGATATCTAAAATCGCGCTAGAGGTGTCTTTCAGCTCTTCACCAACACTATCGCGCAGCGTACCCATTTGGTTGAGCAGCTCACGCATGTGCTTGGCGCCAGAGCCGGATGCCGCTTGGTACGTCATCGACGTCATCCACTCGATCATATCAGCTTCAAACAGCCCGCCGAGGCCCATTAACATCAGGCTAACGGTGCAGTTGCCGCCGACAAAGGTCTTTGCGCCTTTGGCAAGCTGAGCATCGATGACGTTGCGGTTAACCGGGTCGAGCACGATGGTCGCGTCATCTTCCATACGCAGCGTACTGGCCGCGTCGATCCAGTAGCCTTGCCAGCCATTTTTGCGCAAATCGCCGTAAACTTCTTTCGTGTAATCGCCACCTTGGCAGGTAACGATCACATCGAGTACTTTAAGCTCGTCAAGGGCGAAAGCGTCTTTCAGCGGAGGCACGTCCACGCCCACATCAGGGCCAGGTTGACCCGTTTGCGACGTGGTGAAGAAAATCGGCTCGATACCGTTAAAATCACCGTCTTCTTGCATGCGCTGCATCAGCACAGAACCGACCATGCCACGCCATCCTACAAAACCGACTTTCAACATCGTGACGTCCTCCTTTAAAAATGAGCCCTTCATTATACATACTTTTATGCATCGTTCAGGGCGGCACGTATTATGCCTGCTGGGCAAACGCGGCCAATACCGCATCACCCATCGCATCTGTGCCAATAGTCTGCATGCCTTCGGAAGCGATATCCGCCGTGCGTAGGCCGTCATCCAACACCTTGCCGACAGCGGCTTCAATCCGCTCAGCCATGGCATTCTCACCTAACGAATAGCGTAGCATCATCGCCACCGAAAGCATCATAGCGAGTGGGTTGGCGACGTTTTGGCCGGCAATATCTGGCGCACTACCGTGACACGGCTCGTACATGCCCTGCCCACTCTCATTAAGCGAGGCTGACGGCAACATACCGATCGACCCCGTGAGCATAGCCGCCGCATCAGAAAGAATATCGCCAAACATATTCCCGGTGACCACGACATCGAATTGCTTTGGCGCACGCACCAGCTGCATGGCGGCGTTATCCACGTACATGTGCGACAGCTCAACATCCGGGTATTCTGGCGCCAGCCGCTCCATTACTTCGCGCCACAAAATGGTCACTTCGAGTACGTTGGCTTTATCCACCGAGCAGAGCTTTTTATTGCGTTTTTGCGCCATCTCAAACGCCACACGACCGATGCGTTCAATTTCGCTTTCCGAATACACGTAGGTGTTAAACCCCACGCGCTCGCCGTCACGCTCTTCGATACCACGTGGCTGACCAAAATAAATGCCGCCGGTTAGCTCACGCACAATCATGATATCCAGACCAGCGACTAACTCAGGCTTCAAGCTAGAGGCGCTTGCAAGCTGCGGATAGAGCATCGCTGGGCGTAGGTTGCCGAACAACCCCAGGTTTTTACGCAGACCTAGCAAGCCTTTTTCCGGACGCTTCGCAAGATCTTCAAGCTTGTCCCACTTCGGGCCACCCACTGCCCCGAGGAGAATGGCCCTGGCTGCCTTGGCTTTATCCAGCGTCTCTGCCGGTAGTGGCTCGCCGTGAACGTCATATGCCGAACCGCCGACCAAGCCCTCTTCCACGTCAATATCCAGGCCTGCCTCTTTGCACGATTGCAGTAGACGCTTAGCTTGCGCGGCGATTTCGGGACCGATGCCATCCCCTGGCAGAAGTAAAACCTTATGTGTCATGCGACTTCCTTAAGCTAATAAAACGTAAGACATTAAAAACGTAAAACATTAAAAAATTAGGCAGTCTGACGGAACAGCCACGGGCGACGCTGGCGATGTTTTTCCTCAAAGGCACGAATCGCGTCTTCGTCTTTAAGTGTAATACCGATATCGTCCAAACCTTCGAGCAAACACTGCTTACGGAAGTCATCGACCTGAAACTCTAAAATCTCGCCCCTTGGGGTGATGATGCGCTGATTTTCCAGATCGACATCAAGCGCATACCCTTCACGCTCCTCCGCTTCTTTAAAGAGCCGGTCGACTTCATCTTCTTCAAGCGTGATCAACAGCAAGCCATTTTTAAAGGCGTTGTTGTAGAAAATATCGGCAAAGCTAGGGGCTATAATAGCTTTGAAACCGAAATCCTCTAATGCCCAGGGCGCGTGCTCGCGTGAACTGCCACAACCAAAGTTACGCCTCGCAAGCAGTACCTCGGCATTTTCATAACGTGGCTGATTGAGTACAAAGTCAGGGTTCAACGGACGCTGAGAACAGTCCTGTCCTGGCTGGCCTTCATCTAGGTAACGCAGCTCATCAAAGAGGTTCACGCCAAAACCGGTACGCTTGATCGACTTCAAAAACTGCTTCGGAATAATCAGATCGGTATCGACATTGGCACGATCAAGAGGTGCGGCCACGCCTTCAAAACGTTCAAACTTTTTCATGGTTTAGGCCTCCTGAGCGTGAGTGGCATCGTTAGCAGGCAAGCTGCGCACATCGACAAAGTACCCGGCAATCGCGGCAGCGGCCGCCATCGCGGGGCTAACCAGGTGCGTACGACCACCAAAGCCCTGGCGCCCTTCAAAATTGCGATTAGAGGTAGACGCACAGTGCTCGCCCGCCCCCAATTTGTCGGCGTTCATCGCCAAACACATCGAACAGCCGGGTTCGCGCCATTCAAAGCCTGCGTCAATAAAGATTTTATCCAGCCCCTCTTCTTCCGCCTGGCGCTTCACCAACCCCGAACCCGGCACGACCATGGCCAGCATGATGGAGTCGGCGACTTTTTTGCCTTTCGCCACCTTGGCGGCCTCACGCAAATCTTCAATACGTGAGTTAGTACAAGAGCCGATAAAGACCTTATCTAGCTTGATATCGGTGATTTTCTGATTCGGCTGCAGGCCCATGTACTCAAGCGCGCGCGTATGGCTGCGCTGCACGGTATCGTCCGGAGCGGCTTTCGGGTCCGGCACTTGGCCCGAGATACCCGTGACCATTTCCGGACTGGTGCCCCAACTCACCTGCGGCTCAATCTCATCGGCTTTCAACGTAACGATTTTGTCAAACGCTGCGTCAGCGTCGGATACCAGGTTGCGCCAATCCGCCACGGCGGCCTCCCACTGCTCGCCGGTGGGTGAATAAGGGCGGTTACCAATATAGTCGATCGTGGTGTCGTCAACGGCGATCATTCCCACCCGAGCGCCTGCCTCGATGGCCATGTTGCACACGGTCATACGGCCTTCCATCGAGAGCGACTCAATCGCTCTGCCGGCAAATTCAATCGCGTAGCCGGTACCGCCAGCGGTGCCAATCTTGCCGATAATCGCCAGCACCACGTCTTTTGCCGTCACGCCAAGGCCGAGTTCACCTTCAACGCGCACCTGCATGTTCTTCATTTTTTGCGTCAGCAAACACTGGGTCGCGAGCACATGCTCGACCTCTGACGTACCGATACCGTGAGCCAAGGCACCAAAGGCGCCATGGGTGGCGGTGTGGGAGTCGCCACACACGACGGTCATGCCCGGCAGTGTGGCCCCCTGTTCAGGCCCAACCACGTGAACGATGCCTTGACGCGGATCGTTAATGCCGAACTCGGTAATACCGTACTCTACGCAATTATCGTCAAGCGTCTGCACCTGGATCAGCGATATCGGATCTTTAATGCCTTTGTTGCCTTGCGCGCGCTCTTCACGCGTTGTGGGCACGTTATGATCGGTGGTAGCCAGATTCGTATCTAACCGCCACGGTTTACGCCCCGCGAGACGCAACCCCTCAAACGCCTGAGGCGATGTCACTTCGTGCAACATGTGGCGATCGATGTAAATCAGCGCCGTACCGTCATCACGCTGTTTCACCAAATGCTGCTCCCACAATTTATCGTAAAGCGTTTGACCTGACATGCGACTCTCCTGGGCAATGCCCTGCTAGCTCGGTATAGCTGCCTCTAGGGGCGGCTTATGATGCGGTTGTATGTGTACTGTTAAACGAGTGTCACGCGACTCGCGCATAAAAGCAATTCATGTTATTCATATAATAAATTCCAATGAGGAATACATGGATGGATACACAAAGCTTACAAGCCTTTCTGGCGGTCGCGGAAGCCCAAAGCTTTTCTCGCGCCGCAGAGCAGCTACACCTTACCCAACCGGCTGTCAGCAAACGCATCGCCACCCTGGAAGACCTCCTAGGCACGCGGCTGTTTGATCGCATTGGCCGGCGCATTGCGTTAACCGAGGCAGGCAGTGTGCTGCTCCCCCAGGCGCGGCAGATTTTGTTCACGGTGGAAGACAGCCGTCGGGCGCTGGCCAATCTTTCCGGGCACGTCGGCGGACGTTTGACCCTTGCCACCAGCCACCATATTGGTTTGCACCGCTTACCCCCGATCTTAAAACAGTACACCCAGCACCATTCGGAGGTGGAGCTAGACCTGCACTTTCTGGATTCCGAGCAAGCCTACCAAGGGGTATTGGATGGCACGCTGGAAATGGCCGTGGTGACACTCGCCCCCCATCCCCATGAACAATTGCAAGTGGTCGAACTGTGGCGCGACAGGCTCTGCTTTGCTTGTGCCATTGACCACCCACTTGCTGCCCAGACCAACCAACGCTCGCTTTCGTTAGCCGATCTATGCCAATACAACTGTGTGATGCCAGGGGCAAAGACCTTTACAGGCTCGCTGATCGCGCAGCGTTTTAGCCAAGCCAGCCTGCAACTGCCGGTGAGCATGGCGACCAACTATTTGGAGACGCTCAAAATGATGTGCAGCGTGGGATTGGGCTGGAGCTTACTGCCAGACAATATGATCGACAGTGAGCTAGTAGAACTTGACGTGGATACCGCGCCGATTTACCGCCCGCTTGGGTATTTGGTGCATACCAATCGCACGCTTTCCAATGCCGCGCGAAGGATGATTGAGGCGCTGGAAGGGAGCAGAAGCGAATAATTAACGTTAAAACTACTCAAAGAGGCCATGCAACTTGATGATGACGACCCACTGGATACTCGGCCCTGGCGCCATTGGCCGCTCGCTGGCGCATTCGCTCTCCCCTTTAACGGCCACCACGCTCGTTGGTCGCCGTGCGCTGCCTGCGCGGCAAATGGCCGGGTCCCGTGCTGTGTGCCACCACCACGGAAGGCGCTTATATAATGGGCGATGACAGCGTGGTGCATGCGCGGGTTTGGAGCCGCGAAGCAGCGAAAAACCGGTCGTCGTGCAGCCGATTGTTAAGAGCGTTTTTCATCTATGATGTCCATTACCGGCCAAAAGTGGAATTTAAGTCGACACTGATATAACGCCTCGCTCTCTGCGACTATGGTGGAGCGCAATGGAACAATAGTTCGACAGCAGTGAATTGCTATCCGACACTTGCGGTGATCGGTGATTTTCAACCAATTGTTCAAAGGTCTGCCTTTAGGCACTGTGCCGAAAGCTTCTTCCATATCCTCAAGGTTGAATCGATCCATGGAGAACAATTTAAAACGCGAAATGCCATGAGACGTCAGGTATTTGAATACATCGAACTGGACTACAATATGTAACGGCGGCACAGTGCTATTGGGATGATCAGCTCAGAGGCCTTCAAAGCCCGAATGATCGCTTAAACCAGAGTCCACTGTTGCCGGGCGGGTAAGATTACAGCCTTAGTAAGGCCTAGTGGGACTGGTAATTCATTTTACAAATATAAAAAAATAAATATAGCCAGTGACTTACTGATAGCGTGCGAACCAACGTTTCATTTAAATAAATTCAGCTTGCGCTTTTTTCAGCAATTTTTTCAAAGGTAAAAGTTCTAAATGGCGTTTGGCAGTGATAGCATAGAAACGTTCTACAATGTTGTCGAGTACGCAGTATTTTTCCAACCGACCGGTTTGTAGTTCATCTTGGACCACAACTTCAGGGACTACAGCAAGCCCTCCCGAGTCACGCGCCAGTAGTCGCAGCATGGCCATATCATCGACCTCGGCATAGGGAGCTATCTCAACACCCATCTGGCTGAGCAGCGTATCAAACTGACTTCTAATGTCGCTGCTCGGACCTGGTAACAGCAGCTTGGCGTTCACAAGATCGTCAGGGAAACGGAAGGTTTTAGCAGCTTCACAGGATGGCCCCACAATACACACGTTTTGTTCGGCAATCTGCTGACACCGCCAACTGGTTGATGAATCCGAGACGACAGAGCGGTTAGAGAGAATCAAATCCAACTTGTGGATACTTAGCAGCTCCAGCAATTCCTCAAGGCTCGCCGATCGGAGCACTAGCTTAACCTCAGTCTCGCCGATCACCGGCCGCAAGAAGTTATCTTGGAAATTCCTGGACAAAGTTGCCACTGAGCCAATACGCAGCCGGTGCAGATGCTGAAGATTACCGCTCTCGGTCAGTGAAAGCAGTTCGCTGCCTAGGTTGAAAATACTCTCGGCGTACTCCAGCACCAAATGTCCGAACTCGGTCAACCTCAGAGAGCGGCCCTCCCGGGTGAACAGCTCATGTCCCAATTGCTCCTGAAGCTGACGTATTTGAGAGGAAAGCGCGGACTGAGAAACGTTAAGCTGTCTGGCCGCCCTCGTCAGATGCCCTTCTTTAGCCACGACCCAAAAATAATGCAGATGATGAAAGTTGAGATGTCTCATGCAATTTATTCCAAAAAAAAGAACGTTATCATCTCAATCATCTATTTTAAAATTCTTTTTCATTAAGCGATGATAAGTTACAAAGCCTAATGACAAGGAACAGAGCATGTCGAACAATCTTGAAACAACCCATCATCTTTTAATTGACGGTGAATTCTCAACTGAGGAAGCCCAGACAATTCTGATGACGTTAATTGGAGACAAAATCCGGTTTCACCAGCAAGAAAACTTGAGCCACGAAGAGCGATTCGGAAGCTCCAGTGAACGCAGTAGGTTCCGCATTGATCAATTATTGCAGACCAGGTCGGACTTAACAGCCGTGATCAACGAAGCGAAGGCGTCGGGTGAGCGGCTTGCCATTAACTGCAATATTGAGATCACTCGCTTGAGTCCATAGACGTCGCTAATCAAATACCATTCTCTTTATAAGAACGAATGGTTTTTAAATATATATTTTTATTTATCATTAAAAGCTTGGATACTTTACCCCACGAGATTTTTTCCCACTCTGAGGCCTAGTTCCATGCTTGATTTCCGTCTATTGGAGCCTTTATTTCTAATATTGATCCCCGTCTGTTTTCTCGCCGGCGCGATCAAAACTGCCGTTTTGCCCTCATACCCACGTGCGAGCGGCTTGTGGGTATTTGGTCTAGCTTTTACATTTGCTGTCTTTTCATCAATTTGTAGCTGGTGGTGGCCAGGTACCGCGAGTTGGCTGAACCTGGCGCCTCTGGCTCACATCATGATGCTGCTGATCACTTTGCTAGGGATAATCCTGGCCCGGTTCTCAAAGCAGTATCTCGCGGGCGATCCTGGCCAGACGCGTTTCATGGTCTGGTTGCAGCTGACACTTACTAGCGTCGCCCTCATCGCCACTACTAACCATCTGCTGATTTTCCTGGGCAGCTGGATTGCCATCAGCATCAGCCTACACCAGTTGTTGATGTTTTTTCCCGAACGTCCCCGTGCGGCGCTGGCTGCTCATAAGAAATTCATTTTCGCGAGACTGGCGGAGCTCTGTCTTATAGTGGCATTTGCGCTGCTTTATGCCCGCTACGACACGCTCTTTATCAATCAGATTCTGACCATGACTGCAGAAGCGAACGATCTGCCAACTGAAGCGAAAATCTCTGCCGTACTGATGGCGACGGCTGCGCTCTTCAAATGTGCCCAGTTACCCTTTCACGGCTGGCTTATTCAGGTCGTGGAAGCACCCACCCCTGTCTCTGCTCTACTGCACGCTGGCGTGGTTAACCTCGGCGGATTTCTAATGATTCTAATGGCGCCACTGATCTCTCAGGTGGCGCCCGCTCAGTGGCTTTTGCTTTTGATCGCAGGGCCGACGGCGGTGTTCGCTAGCCTGGTCATGATGACCCGAATTTCCATCAAGGTAAGGCTGGCGTGGTCCACCTGCGCCCAGATGGGCTGGATGCTGGTTGAGTGCGCCTTGGGGCTTTACGAACTAGCGCTATTACATTTAGTGGCGCACTCCGCTTACAAGGCACATGCCTTCTTGAATGCAGGCAATACCGTTGAGGTCTCTCTGAAAAGGCGCCTTGTTGCCATCAAAAACCCCGGTTGGGGGGAGATGTTGCCTGCGGCCTTGCTGGCGCTAGTGCTCACCGTAACAAGCATCTCGATATCAAACGCTTCGGATCCGGCGCAAGTTATATCCTGGATGGTGCCTGGACTCGCACTGACGTTATTGCTGTCAGAAATATTTGCAGCAGGGAGAGGCATCACTGTCATTTGCCGTGGCCTGGTTCTGGGTGCGGGTTTCTGGGCTGTTTACTCGGTTCAGAAAAAAGCCGCCCACTTGTTACTGGCACCACCGGATAACCCTGCCAGTCTTGCGGCGATCAGCGTTACCGGCATTCTTCTGATTATGCTCGTGATCGGTTATTTTCTGGTGCGCTATCGCCGTTACTCGTCCCTGGGCATTCGCTTCCATCGCTTCCTGTTTGCGGCCGCCTATCTTGATGAATGGGCAACGCGCCTGACGCTTAAAATCTGGCCCGCCAAACTACCCGAGGTCGTGCAAGCACGAAGTGTTGTACCCACGTCCTCTTCTGCTGGTTCCAAGGAGTCTGTCTGATGTCAGCGTCAAGCCCCTTATTTTCTGCTGAAAAGAACGCTCTTCAAACTGATTGGCATGAGGCCATCACGGAAGCATGCGGCCGGATTGCGCCAACATGGCCGCTCGACCAGATCAATGCCATAAATCCATTCTGGGAAATGCGCCATCAGTCCGTTACCAGTGTTGCCGCCCGCATGGCGGCGCTGAATGGCACCTGCTTTCTGAATCAGGAGGCGCTGGCCATAGACCCAGCAAGTAAAGACACCATCCAATCGGTGACCATGCCCGATCACTGGCGAAACCTGAGCGCACAACTTGATCGACATCGTGATATGGCCCATCAGGTTGGCTGGCAAGATGAAATTGTGCACCAGATCAGCCAGTTCTGCGGTGATTACTTCCAGCGCCTGGATGCAGGTGAGTTCCAAG
The DNA here is from genome assembly GCF_031451755.1 of Vreelandella vilamensis. Lineage (NCBI taxonomy): Bacteria > Pseudomonadati > Pseudomonadota > Gammaproteobacteria > Oceanospirillales > Halomonadaceae > Vreelandella > Vreelandella vilamensis. The sequence goes on from NZ_JARWAN010000031.1 coordinate 27,872, forward strand.
CCAGTGCTCAGCATCTTTATTACAGTTGGCTTGAAATGACCCGTTCTGATCGCGGCATTGCCATTGTCATGGAAGCGCCTTCCCTGCCTGGACAGTTCCGTGTTCTGCCGGATCAGTGTCATGATCTGATAGCCAATGCCTTCGATGCACTCGCGTTGTATAAAGAACATACGACAGAGTATGCTCATGCACTCCTGCTGGATATCAACGGCTGGTCATCTTGGGGATCTTACCTGCGTTGGCAGTCGAGACTGCAGAACAATGAGACCGACCTTTTGCCGGGGCTGCTGGCGATTCGCCTAGCATGGGAGCTGGTGCTGTGGCGACATGTCCAGCAAATTGACGATGCCATCTTTGCCGACCTAAAACAACGTTGGATCAACCAGTGGCAAGCCTGGCCGTCGATATTGGCAAGCCACGAAAAGTCCCAGGTGACCGGATGGCAATTGCAGGCACGGGCGGAATCCGCCTATCAACAACAAATGGCTGAAAAACTGTTGGGCTCGTCCGCCGACGAGACAGCCGTTGACCAGCCGCCGCCGTTGCAAGCGGCTTTTTGCATCGATGTGCGCTCGGAGGTCTTCCGCCGCGCACTGGAAGCTCAGGACCGCGCCATCCAGACCTTGGGATTTGCCGGGTTCTTTGGCATGCCCATTGCATATCGGCCTCGGGGCACAGAATTTCACCGTCCCCAACTGCCCGGATTGCTTGCGCCTTCACTCGAAGTCACTGAAACAGAATCCTCTGCCCGGGTCTGCCGTCAGACATTGGCTCGCCAAACGCACTGGTTAAAATTCGCCAGCTCAGCGCCGGCAAGCTTTAGCTACATAGAAAGCTTTGGCATCGCCCGTCTAGGCCGCCTGGTCAAAAATACCTTCCTAGGTGATAAATCTAGGCATCCGGTGGACAAGCTTCACGAAGGAAATGGCGAATTCGAGATCCGCCGGGATGGAGTGCTGCTGAGTACAACGGAAAAAGCTGAGCTTGTGGCAGGTATTCTCCAGGCCATGTCCCTGACGCGTCAATTTGCACCTATCGTGCTTCTCGTGGGCCACGGTAGCAGCACCCGAAACAATCCCCACGCGGCCGGTTTGGACTGCGGTGCCTGTGGCGGACAAACGGGTTCGGTGAATGTTCGTGTGCTCGCCTACCTTCTCAACGACTCCGACGTGCGCTCAGTCCTGGCAGAACAAGGGCTATCGATACCGCAGGAAACCCGATTTATCGGCGCACTGCATGACACTACGACCGATGAGGTGATCTGTAGTGGGGAGGTTCCACAAGAAATCCTCAATTGGCTGCAACAGGCGGGCCAGCAGGCTCGTCGCGAGCGGGCTGGGCGCCTAGGACTCGGCAACGACGCTGATATTGACAGAGCCATTAAACGGCGCAGTCAAGACTGGTCGGAAGTGCGCCCCGAATGGGGGCTAGCCGGCAACGCCAGCTTGATTGTGGCGCCGCGCTCACGAACACGGCACCTGAACCTGGAAGGACGCAGTTTCTTGCACGATTACCGTTGGCGCGAGGATGATGGCTTCGGGGTTCTGGAGCTGATCATGACCGCACCGATGCTGGTCACCCACTGGATCAACTTTCAGTATTTCGCGTCGGTGACGGATAACTTGCATTACGGCAGCGGTAACAAGGTTCTGCACAACGTTGTTGGTGGTCATCTCGGCGTTTTTGAAGGCAACGGCGGCGATTTAAGAATCGGTCTACCCCTGCAGTCGATTCATGATGGGCATCAATGGGTTCATGAGCCACTGCGGCTTAGTGTTTACATAGTGGCACCCAGAGAAGCCATTACTGACATTGCCAGCCGGCATGTGGTGGTGCGTGAGCTGATCGACAATGATTGGCTATATTTGTTTCGACTTGATGATGAGCAGGGCATTATTGAGCGGTTTTATCGTCAGCAGTGGGAAACCACATGAGAGCAAATCTGTTTGCGTGACAGGGAAGTCTTAATCTCCAACTGAAGCATCTGAGCCGCTTAGTAAACCTCGCTGTGTCGTAATTCGCATTCTGCAGATGCAGGCGAAGTCCGGCAGCAAGCGTTCGCCTTGGGTCGTCAACTGTTGCCTCACTATCAGCGTGGCTTGAAGCTCTGAACTCGGCCAAAAGCGGCCTTTTAGCACTTGCACATATACATGCCAGCGCTTGTCATCGGTCCCTCCGGCAAGTCCATTGCCCGGTGCTCCCTTCGTTCTCCAGGGGCGTCCGGGGCGACTCCCCCTGCTTGCTCACTACGATGGAACACTTCGATTTCCTGCCACTGATACCGCGGGCTCCGGTTAACCTCGTCCAGCGGCACCATCCAAGCATCCTTTGGTTAGCTCCCCGCTGACGACAACGCACCGCCAGCGGGCCTAGGTCGTTATCT
>NZ_JARWAN010000032.1:0-23176 GCF_031451755.1 Vreelandella vilamensis
GAACCTGCTCCCGGATAAATTGATGAAGAAGCTCCCTGGCTGCTAGCAGAGGATAACTTCTATGGGCGATTTCATCATCCGGGACCAAACACCTAGCCAGGATGACAAAGTGTAATCCGTTGGTTAGCAAGATGCATATGTCAGTTGTACTCGAATTTTTCAGTAGCCTGGTTATATCCCCCTTGTTTTTTCGACTCCATCTGGGGTAACACCTAGCAATTGTAATTAAAGCGCTTCGCGCTAAGGAATTTGAATATGACAACTGGCACAGTTAAGTGGTTTAACGACGCTAAAGGTTTTGGCTTCATTTCTCCCACCGATGGTGGTGACGATCTGTTCGCTCATTTCTCTGGAATTAAGGCCGATGGCTTTAAATCTCTGCAAGATGGTCAACAAGTTTCATTTGATGTGATTCAAGGTAAAAAAGGCCTGCAAGCCTCAAACATCGAAGTTGCCTGACATCTAAGCCGTAAGGCTTCGAACACCGTAACCTGTTTCAACGGGTTACGGTGTTTTTTTGTGCCAAAATCATCGGCATTTAGTCAATTTGTCATTTTCAGAAGACAACTGCACTAGGTGACGGGTCGCAACGCCCGATATGGAGGCGACTCCTGATAGCTCGATATCAATAGTCGCTTTCACCAACCTCGCCATTGCTCAGTACTCCTATGGCGGGCTGGGTCATGGCGTCAGATACCTTACTGATTGCTGAGCAAGGCGTGGCCACCCTGTCTGATGAAGCCTGAACACAGGCCCCGGCAGCGTACGGCCATCATCGGGCCCTTAACGGCACTTGAAGTGGTAGGGCTTGAGGCTGCCGACGACGACGCTCAAACGCTGGGTCTGTCCCGGCAGCAGGTGTATGTCCTGATCCGCCGCGCACAGCAAGGTACTGGCCCTGTAACCGGACCTGGCTCCCGGCCGATCCGGCGGTGGCAAGGGCAAGAGTCGTCTGCTGGAGTCGGTCGAGCGCATCATCCGTGAACTGCTGCACAAGCGCTTCCTGACCAATCAGAAGCGTAGCCTGGCGGCGTTTCATCGGGAAGTCGTACAGGCGTGTAAAGCGCAACAGTTGCGACTGCCAGCGTGGAACACCGTAGCTCGGCGGATCGCCGAACTCGATCCGCTCAAGATCACTCGCCGCCGTGAAGGCCGGGATGCGTCCCGTGACCTGCAAGGTGGTGGTGGTGTGCCTCCCGTCGTAACCGCGCCGTTGGAGCAAGTGCAGATCGACTACACGGTCATCAACCTGATCGTGGTCGACGAGCGCGACCGACAACTGATTGGCCGTCCCAACCTGACTATCGCCATCGACGTGTTCACCCGCTGCGTGCTCGGCATGGAAGTCACGCTGGAAGCGCCGTCTGCCGTTTCAGTCGGCCTGTGCCTAGCGCATGTCGCCTGCGACAAACGCCCTTGGCTGGGAGGAGTAGGCGTGGAAATGGACTGGCCGATGAGCGGCAAGCCCAGGCTGCTCTACCTGGACAATGCGGCTGAGTTCAAGAGTGAAGCGCGAGGCTGGCTTCCAGGTTCAGGCAGTCATCGACCAGAGCGCTTGCAGGCCCAGGTCGAGGGTAAGAATCTGGGCCGCACATGCCGTGCCTCCTGTCCAAGTGGAGGTCATATCCCGGCCTAGCTCAGGGGGCTAATTCCACACCCAACGACGAAGAGCCTTAATAGAGTATTGATCACTTTCATCAGACTGGCGATGGCTCTCCTTTCTAGGTTATCCCGAGCGCTTTCTTTGCGGCCATACCATGGCGACTAGGTAAAGCGCTAATGCCAGCAGTGTAGCAGTGGCACCTGGCGCATCTAGCAGGTAGAGAGTAAACCCACTTGTTAGGCACCAGAGTGCAGGTAGAACTGAAAGCGCCCAACGCCAGTGCGCTGGCTTGAGTATGATGACAGTGCCCAGGCTGGCGATGGCCAAGGGGTCCGGCATCAGCGCGAATACTTCAGCTCCCGCTAGACCACGCCAGTGCATGGTCAAAAGGGGATGTAGGGTCAGAGTCCGGTACCGATAAATCGCGACAGGCTGTTTCCTGCAAGTTCAGGCGTGCTCTTGATGGCATAAAGACCAAGCAACAGCGCTTGCAGAACAAAAAATGGCACCACGTAAGGGATGCCCAGTTGGATGGGTGCGTAGCGCTGCCAGAGAAAGGTCCAGGCCACGAACACCCAGGCAAGGGCTAGGGCCAGAAAGGTCAGGCGCAGCCGCAAGGCCGTGGGACGCAGAAGAGCAAGCAGCATGGCCGCGCCCAGCGCGAGCGCCAAAAGCTGCCCCGGCCAGAGTGCCTGGTTGTGAAGCACGAAGAGGCGCTCGTAGACCCGTAGCGAGAACATCAGTAGATCCGCCGGGCGATAGCTTGTCCATTCTTCGCTCATATCCATCGACATTGCCTATTATGGGCGCGCGGCTCAGAGATTCTGAACATATTCAGCCATGCGTCGGCGCATAGCGGCATCGGGTAGGGGCTTTCGGGCTGTGGCCATGTTCTCGCGCACATGATCAGGGCGGGTGGTGGCGGGAATGGCGCAGCTGATGTCGGGGTGGGAGATGATGAACTTGAGAATAAACTGGGCCCAGCTGCCGGCTTCGATCTCTGACGCCCAGGAGGGCAGCGGCTTGCCTTCCAAGCGCCGAATCAGGCGTTTTTGCTGGAAGGGGCGATTGGCGATCACGCCGATGCCGCGCTCGCGCGCCAAGGGCAGCAGGCGCGATTCGGCCTCCCGATCCACGATGTTATAGGTCAGCTGCACGTAATCCAGCGGATAGTCGCGCATGATGCGCTCCATCTTGTCATGGCGCCGGCCATGTGAGGTGGTGATGCCGACTTGGCCTATTTCGCCTTGCTCCTTCATCGCGAAAAGCGTCTCCAGATGCGCCTCCCAGGCCACCAGGTTATGCACCTGAAGCAGATCGAAGCGCTCAACGCCCCACTCCCGGCGCGAGGCCTCGATCTGTTCGGGCCCTTCCTCGTGGCTTGATGTCCAGACCTTGTCGGTTGAGTAAACTTGATCGAAAGCATCTAGGGTCTCAAGGCCATGGCCGATGGTTGCCTGGGATGAGCCATACATAGGCGAGGAGTCGATCATGCGCCCACCCATGGCGAAAAAGGCCGCCATCACCGCCGTGCACTGTTTCAAAAGCACGGGGTCATTGCCCACGTTGAAGGTGATCCAGCTGCCAAGGCCCACCAGCGGGAGCTTAAGATCGGTATCAGGCACCGGACGCGTCAACGGCGCCTGCTTGTCATTACCGTAAATCGCCGGTATTGACGTGGCCGCAGCCAGCGACAGCATGGCCTGCAGGAGCCGGCGCCGTGACAGGATGCAATCGGTCATGAAACCACCCAAGCCGACCGTGATGATTTTTGGCGTTTGCGCGTAGTGATGCGGATGATCAAGCCTCTTTGCGGGTGGGCGGTGCCATAAATTCAGGCCCCACCGGGTTCTTGATGCAGCGCTGAAGTATTTCGTCGATGGTCTTGTACGCCTCGGCGTCCAGTGACCAGCCTTCAATCTCGCTGACCGGGTCAAGCTGATCAGGGCGGCGAGCGCCCCAAAGCGCTGTGGTCGTCATCTTTTGATCAATCAGCCAGCGAAGCGATAGCGCCAATATACTCTTTTGATAGCGCTCGCGGGCAAACTGCTCAAGCTCAGCCACCGCTTTAAGGTACTGCTGATAGCGTTCACCCTGGAACTTAGGGTCCACTTTGCGCAGGTCATCGCCAGTAAACTCGGTGTCTTCTCGCATCTTACCCGTCAAAAGTCCCCGGCAGAGACCACCATAGGTAATAGTGGCAATGCCGTGTTTTTGGCAATAAGGCAGGATGTCATGTTCGATCTCCCGCTCAAACAGGTTATAGGGCGGCTGCAGACTGTGGAGGGGTGCGATTTCGCGGAACGCATCCATCTGTTCCGGGCTGAAATTGGAAACGCCGATTGCGCGAATCTTACCGGCCTTATACAGCTTTTCCATGGCCCGTGCTGTCTCTTCCATGGGCGTTTTTGGGTCGGGCCAGTGGATTTGATAGATATCGATGGTATCGGTCTGAAGGCGCTTGAGCGAATCTTCGATTTCCCGCTCAATACGCGTAGCCGTGGCATCGCGCCAGAGGTTTTCGTGATTGTCGCTCCAGTTCAACGCCGCCTTGGTGGCAAGTACAACCTTATCTCGCCGGCCGCCCGAAAGTGCTTTACCAATGATCTCCTCAGAGCGGCCAAAGCCATAGACGGGCGCGGTATCGATCAAGCCAATACCCTTATCGATGGCCGCGTGGATGGTGTCGATGGATTTCGCTTCATCGGTGCCACCCCACATCCAGCCGCCGATGGCCCAAGTACCCAGACCAACCGGCGTGACCTGAATATCGGTATTGCCAAAACGTTGCGTGTCCATTAAGTCTCCTAAGCGTTGGGAAGTTTTATTTGATCGCTAGTAGCTTGGTAGCCTTCGGCACAACTCGCAAGGAGGGCGCATCGTTTTTGCTTCAGGAAGTGCTGATATTGATCGCGCCGAGCGGCGGGAGAGTGGCGCGAAGATCAATTATTCAGCTACCATATCGAGCATCAAGGGCAGACTCTGGCGAAAATGGCCAAGCACTTCGATGCCGGACACCTGCGCTCGACGCTGAGCGAGGTCATCGGCCCATTGACTCCTGAAAACCTCGGCCACGCGCATCGCAAGCTTGAAGAAGGCCACGTTACCGGTAAGCTCGTAAATGGTAATGCCCTAGCCTTGCCGACCTGTAGTGCATGTGACTAGACGGCTTTTGTCCCTTGAGCAAATCGGAAAGCTTGATGGTCGGTGTCGTTCAATTAACATCCTCCCCACCCTTCAACGCTGGCGCGCTTCAGGATGAGTATTCCCAGGTTGTTACCTTCCTGGTTCCTGCTTCGTTGTCCGCTGCCTCAATGCCTTGGCATTGCCGGTCTTACACAAACTCCACAGGCGTTCATTTCCGAGTGCACCTCGGTATGTTCTTCAACTCCCGGCGCCAGCCAGTAGCGCGGTGCCTGCTTGTAGAATATTGCGGGCCGCGTTCACATCCCGATCAATACCTTCAGCGCCGCAGTCCGGGCAGTCCCAGGTGCGGATGTTGAGCGACAGTGATTCCATCACATAGCCACAGCCATGGCAGCGCTTGCTGCTGGGGTGCCAGCGGTCGATTTGGACGAACTGCCGCCTTGCCCATTCAGCCTTGTACGCAAGCTGGCGCATCAGCTCACCCCAGCTCACATCGCTGATGGCCTTGGCCAGATGGGGGTTTTTAACCATATTCTTTATCTGCAAACTCTCCGTTGCGATCACTTGGTTCTCGTTAACGATCTGGCGGGTGAGTTTGTGAAGATGATCTAGCTGGATATCGGCGGTTTTGGCGTGGCACTTAGCGACTTTCTGTTTGGCTTTGGCGCGGTTATTTGGCGCCTTTTGCTTACGGCTCAGGCGACGCTGCGCTTGCGTGTGTACTGCGTGGTATGGCGCGGTTTATTGACCCGCTGGCCGTCGCTGGTCACGAAAAGAGCTTTCAGCCCCAGGTCGATACCGACCCTTTTCGGCACGATGTCTAAGGCTTCTGTTTCGACCTGGCACAAGCAGCTAATAAAATAACGGCCCGCGCGGTCTTTGGAGACGGTGACATTGCTCGGTTTCGCCGGTAGATCGCGGCTCCAGCGAACATTTAGCGGCTCGCTGCATTTGGCGAGCGTGATCTGGCCGTCACGGTACGAAAACGCCGAACTGGCAAAGGTGGCTGACTGACGATTCTTTTTCGATTTAAGGAAAGGTAGGTTGTTTTCTATGATGCCTGAGTATCGACAACCATGGCGGTGGGGGCACGCTAAGAGCTTGGGAAGACTACCCGGTAACCGGCTTGCCCGCGACTGCTGATGATGTGGCTGGCTAATTGGGGGACGGATAACAAGATGCCAATCCCAGCATGTCGAAATTAAGGCTCATCATCTTTTGCTTCCAGACGTGTTTCGATGCGTTCGCCATCACTGACGGACGCTTTCCACAAGTCATTCCAGCTATCCGGTGGGTTACCTTTTTTGAGCATCTTGCGGAAAGTAGCGTAAGCATCCTGCTTGCTGTCGTAGGCGCGCTTGGTGGATTCGTCGTTGGCCCAAGCGTAAATGAGGATCTTGCTTGCAAGGTCGTAGCGAAAAAACAGCTGGTACTGCTGGTAGAACTTTGCTCGGCACCAATGGGTGTGCTCAGATTCGAGGGTGTTTCCTTGGCGATACTGAAGGCCTGACGGATCCTGTGGAATGTCGTTTTTAGCCAGCTTCACAATCGCTGCCAGACGCTTGGTGGCCGGTTTGCTGCGATATCCGAGCGGATCCTTTTTCTGGAGTTGCTTTACCTTACGCGTGAGCGCATCGACCTGCTCGAGGAATAGCGGATGTGCGTAGATCGTCCATCCGTTTATCTCTAGAGGCTTCATCAGATTTTGCGCGGGAAACCCGGTACTTTAGTGCCGGGAGGGATAGCGCGTCGTGCGAAGCACGACGTGGGATTCCCTGTCCGCGTCTCCTTTTTTGCTGAGTGTGTATCAAGTGATGGGTCTTGCCACCACCGTGCGGAATTAAGGTGCAGGCTTTCCACCTGCTGGGCCGTTAAGCTTTGCCCGTAAAGGCCTAGTGTCGCGGGGTATTCGCCCCATCTCTCCTCGACAATGTGTGCAACCGGCTCCCGCTTGCGCGGCGATCAGAACCTTCGGCGTTTTACCTTGCGCCAGCATGATCCTGACCTTTCAGAGCAGCGGACTGAGGAAGCATCCACTGGTGAGTCTTAACGACCTGTTGCACACGTAGCCCCTTTCGACTGTCCCTGTCAGGCGGGCTTAGGCTGGTCAACCGGGCTTGTTTTCACAAGCCTCCGTCTTTAGGCGGAGGTAGTTGACGTGTCGTCGTCGTCCTCTGGCAGTTCCTCATCGAGATCTACCTCAATGCCTGCGGTCAGGCGTTCAGCCTCGGCAAAGGTGCTGGCAGTGATAGGTCGAATGTTTTCCGGATGCTCCTGCAGGTCGCGTTCTAGAAAGGCTAGGAAGCTTGCCATCACGGGGTCTTGGCTTGTCTCATCGCGAGCGCGAGTGAGCACCACTTCCCCATTGGGGCGAATCATGTAGTGAATCCGATCGCGGCGTTTCAGCTTCAGCACACGACGAACCGATGCCGGAACGGTCGTCTGATAACGATCCGTTAGGGTGGAGTCGTCCTCAATGACCGTGTTCATGATTGGCCTCCGCTCAATGGCAATGCAAAAGTAATGCGTTTAAAATAATGCAATCGCATTGCCCCATCAATGGCAGAAAAAGCAGTCAACTACTCGGGGCTAAAGCCTCCGAGCTTGTGACATCACAAGTTCGCACGGTTGACCAGGGAAAGCGGTAACCAACCCGCTACGTGCTACATAGGGTAAAGACCCACTCCGAGGTGCTTCCTCAGCTTCGGACTCTGGAACGAACCATCATGCTGGCGTAGGAGTGAGCGCCGAAGGTGGCAAGGCGGCGGAAAGCCAATCCGGTGTCGCACATTCCCGAGGGGAGACGGGGCGTAAGCCCCGCGACACTAGGCCCGTAAGGGTACGTTTAAAAGAGTCAATCGCATGGCGGTTTTCGTACTAGGGCGTGTTGGCGTTTGATCGAAGATGATTTGGCAGGATAGGGGCAAGCTCGCAGAATAGAGGTTCTCACGCCAACAAACTGCGAGCTTGCGATGCCCTGACAAATGCTCATGGATGAACACTGGTCGAAGCTGAAACCTATCCTGCTTCAACAAGGTATCTATGACAAGGCCAACCTGCGCATCACTGTGGAAGGCATCCTTTATCGGATGCGCACTGGCTGCCAGTGGCGGGACCTGCCAGAAGCGTTTGGGCCCTGGAATACAGCCTATAAGCGCTTCAACGCCTGATCGGCGAGCGGAAAGCTGATGAGAGTTTTCAGCACGCTGGTGGAAGATCTTGATGTCGAGTGGCTGTTCATTGATGGCTCTTACGTTAAAGCACACCAAGACAGTACAGGCGCCTGCACAGAGGAGGCAGAAGCTATTGGCAAAAGCCGTGCAGGCAACACCAGCAAAATTCATCTGGCTGTTGATGCTTACGGACTTCCCAACACCTTCAGGATAACGGGCGGTGAGGTACACGACAGCGCAGAAGCCCAGGCATTGATTGATGACTTGCCGGCAGGTGGTGCGCTGGTAGCTGACAAAGGCTATGACAGCGAGCGTATCCGTGAGCAAGTGGAGGCAAAGGACATGGAAGCCGTGATTCCCCGCAGGCGTAATTCGAAAAAGGGAAATGCCAGTCTGGACAGAGGGTTATATCGCTATCGGCATCTCGTCGAGAATGCCTTTGCTCGATTGAAGCCGTATCGCGCCATCGCGACGCGATACGATAAACTGAAGCGAAATTACGAAAGCATGGTGCCCTTGGCCTGCGGCTTTTTATGGCTACCAATGTGAAAGGTCAACAGGCCCTAATCGATAGTGCTTTGGAAGCCAGGGTGCAAATGCGACGCATCTTAGAGAAATGATTGCACTGGGTATTTGACAAGGCGCCCGATGGGCGCCGAGCTATCCGACCTCGTACTAAACGCACGAGGTTTCCGTGTAAACTGATCACCAAAGCTAAGTCGTCAGATCAGCATATTTTCAGAGCTTGGTCATGCGCAGGTAAGGGCGCAGCTCTTCCCAGCCGTTCGGGAACATGCCCTTGGCTTCTTCGTCCGAAATAGACGGCGGAATAATCACATCACCACCCATGCGCCAGTCAGCCGGCAGGGCACAGCTGTTGGTGTCTGCGGTCTGCAGCGCGTCAATAGCCCGTAGGATTTCGTCAAAGTTACGGCCAACCGCCATCGGATAGGTCATGGTCAGGCGCACTTTCTTGTTGGGGTCGATGATAAATACACTGCGAACCGCCGCCGTATCACTTTCACCCGGGTGAATCATTTCGTACAGCTTGGCAATTTTGAAGTCTGGATCGGCCACAATCGGGAACTGCAGATTACAGTTCTGAGTATCGTTGACGTCATCAATCCACTTCAGGTGCTCGTCAACGCTGTCGGTGGACAGGCCCAGAGGCTTCACATTGCGCGCTTCAAATTCTTTTGACAGCTGTGCGGTACGACCCATTTCAGTGGTGCATACCGGCGTGAAGTCAGCCGGGTGGCTGAAAAAGAATACCCAGGAATCACCGCTCCAGTCGTGGAAGCTGATCTCGCCTTTGGTGGTATCTACTTTAAAATCCGGGGCGGTTTCGCCGAGTCGAATGCTCATGAATACATTTCCTTTCTGAATGAATATGGGGTGTTCGTTGATGTCACCAACAGCGTAAAAGCTTTCTATCCTTATATCAAAATTAATCTATCTATAGGCCTATTAGTTTTAATCAAAGACTGACCACTCGTTGCCAGCAGGGCGTTCAATGCTCGTCCAGGTCTTTATAGCCAGTGATCATTGCAGCGCGGCTCATGGGTGACCGTCATGCCACAATATCTATTGATGACCTTGCTTTTACCCAGAGTCTGACCAGTTTCCTGGTGTTCATAGAGCCGGGTCCAGTGGGTGGTATCCCGAATCTTTTCCCCGGCCTCGGCATGGCATTTGAGGCAAGCCGCAGTGACATCCTCCGCCCGCTTGAAAGGCCTCTCCAGTGCCTTGAATTGACCATGGTCTGCGAACGGTGGTGAGCAATCGATAGCGGCGGTCGCCAACAACGGCAAGGCGGCGAACAATACACACAGCCCTATGCTGACAACGATGTTGTCCATCTCGGTCACCGTATCCGAAGAAACCCATTTCTAAGTCGAGCTTAAAAAGCGTTAAGACAAGGTTTCACTGGCCGCAACATTCCGTCGCACCCGGAATCCCGCCCATAACAAGAAAACTATGACATAGTCACTAAAATACTCCCTTACACCACTTTACATAAACGATGAGTCCTTACGTCAGCTTTCAGGGGCTGGCATTTTCGTTCAGATACTTAAATACCGAGAGGACCGAGGTAAGCAATGACACAGACCGACACATCCCGCCTGCAGAACTTCCCCATCTCCTGGTTCGCCATGGTGATGGGGCTGGCCGGGCTGACCATTGCCCTACACCGGGCGGAAACCGTTTTCGAGCTTTCTTTGGGGGTAAGCTCGGTGACCCTCGTGCTGACTATCGCGGTTTTTATCACGCTTGCGCTCATTTACGCGCTGAAAGCCTTCCGCCACCCGGATCTGGTCAAGGCCGAATTCAGCCACCCGATCAAACTCAACTTTTTTCCGACCATTTCCATCGGGCTGATATTGATAAGCACTGCGCTGCTACCGCATCAGAAAGACATTTCTTTCGTGGTTTGGGCAATTGGCACCGCACTGCACCTGGGTTTCACGCTCTACGTGTTGTTGGCCTGGATCCATCACACCCATTTTGAAATCAACCACATGAACCCGGCCTGGTTCATTCCCATTGTCGGTAATATTCTGGTGCCTATTGCCGGGACACAACACGGCTTCACTGAGCTCTCCTGGTTCTTCTTCAGCATTGGCGTGGTGTTCTGGCTGGTGCTGCTGACCATCATCTTTAACCGGATGTTTTTCCATCACCCACTGCCTGGCAAATTGCTACCCACGCTGTTCATCCTGATTGCGCCGCCGGGTGTTGGTTTTGTCTCCTGGTTGCAACTGAACGGCGAGCTGGATGCCTTTGCCCGAATTCTGTACTACAGCGCCCTGTTCCTGACCCTGATGCTGTTCACGCAGGTACCCCGCTTTCTGAAAATTCCGTTTTTCCTGTCCTGGTGGGCCTATTCCTTTCCCATGGCGGCCATCACCATTGCCACGCTGAGCATGTATGAGCTGCTGGAACTGGCGTTCTTCAAAGGGTTGGGTGTACTGCTATTGGTGCTTTTGATCGTGCTGATTGCGGGGCTTTTGGTGAGAACCGCGGTGGCGATCCGCCGGCAGGAAATCTGTGTTGAGGAATAATGATTAACGACAGGCAGGTGAGGTATCACTCGCGCCTACGGACGATAGTTTTTCCTGATGACGCATAAGACTCAGCCATCTTCAGGAACCGATATGGCATCGGCGGAGTTCTCGCCGCGACCGTGAGAAATTGCGGGATCATGGCTTTGAGGTCATAGTGCACTGACGCCATGCTTTTGGTTGGTGGTATACCAAATGGCGGCGAACCAGACGCGAAGCTCTGTTCGCGTTTTATCAAAAATGGTGCCTGCTGTTACCCTTGCTTGGTGCCTGCATACTGGACAGATCATCCTGCCGCGTCTGCGTCGATGAACTTCCGATATTACCCCGCACTTCGGGCAAACCAGTCCGTCCGGCCAGCGTAGCTTTTCCAAATAGTCCCGGCACGCTTGTTCAGAGTGGAACCAATCAAGGAATTGAACCCAGGTCGTTGGGTAATCATTTCCACCTATCGGAACAGTTGTTGGCATATCCATCAAAGGATTCTGCTACTTGTGGAGCTAAAGGGATACCCTGTATAGCCTATCAATGCCTGACGTGAAGTTACCTATTTAAGGTAGGTGATTTTGTCAGTACTCTGCGGCGCTTTTATCAACATCAAGAGAGCGGTCACTCGTTGATGGCCGACAAGGTCTCTTTGCCCACTTATATCCGTTGACGCTTATGGTCATTTAAATCGACGGTGTGCGTTCAACGGCAGGCTTCAGCGTTTTCGCAGATTGTGACCCGCCAGTTCTCGCTCGTCTTGGACGTACAAGGTCCAAAACTTCCAATTACCTTAATATGCATCGGCCCTGAGCGAACGGTATAGCATGATACGCTCTCGGTTCCTGTGTCACATCGCAGACTGACGTATTGCCGCCTCATCCTTACGGCGTCGAGCGATCATGATTCATTGGTCTGTTATCTTTCCAGTTGTCCTCAGGGCGTATACTGGAGCCATCATTTCCAGGAGGTAGTTGTATGTCGCAGCCCTTGACCCGCCATAACCGCCCTCAGCAAGTTTTCGATGCTATTGCTGCTGCCAATGCCAACCTCTCGGATGCTGATAGAGCGATCAAGTATGACAAGCTTGCTGTCTCACCGTATCGCTTTTTCCGAGGCACCAATCATCTTTACTGGAACGATGTCTGGCACGATTGGCGCTTCGCTCTGTACGGTGGGCTGCCCGAGACCCAGACGTGGCTGCAGGGGGATGCTCATGCCTATAACTTCGGCGCGTATGGCCACCATGACGATAGCGTGCGTTACGGCATGGATGATTTTGACGACGCGTTGATCGGTGACTACCAGTATGACCTTTGGCGCCTGGCCATTAGCCTGGTACTCGATGCTCGTGAAAACGTCGGCCTGTCCCGCAAAGGCATACGCAAGGCACTCGTGGCTCTAGTGGAGAGCTATCATGACGAGTTGGTAGGCCATCAACGTGGCGAGACGCCAGGGGCAGTCACGCTCGATACGGCAAAAGGTCCTCTGAAGCCTTTTATGCAGCACGTTGGCGACAAAAACAGTCGGGCAAAGAGCCTGCATAAGTGGACGCAGCAGACCGCGGAAGGGCGCCGGTTCGCTGAACGGCCAGATAAGCTCGCCGGCTTACCTGCCCATATCGGCAGTCAACTGCGTAAGGCGGTTGAGGAAGAGTATCCTCAGACGCTTCAGAGCAGACGCGCTGAGGCGGAGGACAGCCACTTTCGCGTCAAGGATATGGCGCGGCGCCTGAATGCTGGCACAGGCTCGCTGGGGCTGGAGCGCTACTACGTGCTGATTGAAGGCGGACGTAATCATGAACACGATGACGTGATTCTCGACATTAAGCAGCAGACCCCACCCGAAGGATGGGCGCTGATGACGCGCAACGAAAAGCAAGCCTGGCGCAACGCGTTTCCTCACGAGGGTATACGCCACGCAGCGGCCTTCTGTGCCATTGCAGAGCACCCAGATATTTATCTGGGTTGGCTGCACCTGGACGACCGGGTATTTTCCGTACGTGAGCGCTCGCCCTACAAGAAAGATTTTCCCACCGACAAGATCGATTCCGCAAAACCCTATCGAAAACTGGTGGGGCAGTGGGGCCGTATTCTTGCTCGTGAGCATCTACGGGGAGCACGTGCATTGAACCCTGATGATCCGGCTTGTTTTGCGCGCAGCGTCTGTTCGCAACTGGAGGGGCGACTTGACCATTTTGTCGATATGGTCACGACGCTGGCCCTGAGCTACGCTGAGTGTGCAACGCAGGATTACCGTTTTTTCGTCGAGGATTGGTCGAAGCAGGATAACCATCAGAAGGCGGATAAGAAGAGTTGACCAGGTTTGACGACCGTGCTTTGGCCAGGAGAGAGTATATTCTATACCTCGTTATAGCCCTCCAATGCAAACGGGTTCAGAAACTGCCTGCCCCAAAGGAAGTCGCGGTCTACTCGGCTCAGGTCAGCCTCATCGCAGACAGCACCCCAGTGCTCACGAATGGTTGCTATCTGGTGATTGATGATCTCACGGGCCTGAATCTGGCTCAGTCCAAGCCGCCCCGAGGCTGTCAGGCATTGGATCAGCTGACTGCGACGCTCGTGGCCATGCAGCAGCATCGCCTGAGTGGCTTCGCCACCGGTACGTGACTGGGGGCAGATGTCATAGGCCGGCGTCAGTCGATAGCTCACGCCATCCCAGAAGGCCGCATGGTTACGTGCATGGTCGTCAGTGTTGCCGCAGAGTACGTTGAAGACGATGCGGCCGAACAGCTCGCGCAGCGTTTCCCCTGGCTGATCGAACTCGAATCGGATCCGATGGGCGAGCTCCTCATAACTGGCATAGCGGGCCATCATCTCGTCGAGGCCGAGCAGCGTGAGGGCCGAGAGCACAATTTGCCGACTCCAGCCGTCAGTGGTCTTCACTCTGTCGAAGCGTTCCACCAGCAGAACATCCTTACCTAGTGAGCTGGCCATCTCGACGGGAGCAACATTGAGTCCCGCCTGCCTGGCGAGCCGCATGGCGATGAACTCCGCCTTCACCACGCTGTAGAGATCAGTGCTGGAAGAAAACTTTGCCACCAGCTTGCGATCCTGATCGTCCAGCAGGGCCTTGGGGCGTGCGCCGCCGATACTGCTGCCGTGCTGAATGGCCTGTTCTAGGGCCGGAGTAAGCGGTTCTCCTGCTTCTACATACGCTGAGGCTTCCTGCAACTCATCCAGGGTGGCAGCCTGACTCTCGCGTGGCCTGTAATCGGTGGCAGACTCTTGAAAATCCAACGCACCGATCCTGTCCGAGCCGGATTCAAGCAGATAGACCAGCTCGTTGAAGTCGACACCATCAGCTGTATCGCCTTTCTGTCCTGTTAGGCGATTGATGATGACGCGACGTCCCCAGGCATCCGGGGAGGCATCACGCAAGCAGGAGGGCAGCGCGCCGTCGGCTTGTTCCTGGGTGCCTGACTGAAGGGGAAGCTCATCAGGGAAGAGGCCGATCGCATCAGGTCGTTCAAGGTAGCGACGACCATAGGTAAAGCGATAACGGTCCTGGTCATCGCGCTCGACGAGACCGGCGACCACCGGGAATGTCTGTCCGGGAAGCCAGATCCAAACGTAGGCGTGTCGACTAGAAGTCATCATCAATAGGCTCTTGGGACTGACGGTGAACCCGCTTGGGGAGCAATGTCAGCCGCTCCCGCTGGGTCGCCTGTTCGCGCCTTAGTGTGTCCGTATCATCGGTGAACAGCGCCACGCCGACCAGCGCCGCGGCTTCGAAGTAAGTCCCAATGGCCACTCGGGGGGATCCCTTGGCGACCTGACGGATCGTGACCACGCCGACGCCCACCCGCTCGGCGAGCTCGTCGCGGGTCCACCCTTTACGTAATCTTCCCTCTTCGATCAGTCCGGCGAACAGACGCAGGGAGAGAGAGGCTTTGGGGCTGAGGGTGACGTGTCGTGTTTTCATACCGATACTATAATATAGATAAGACTTCTTATCGATAACATAATATCGTTTTTATGCTTTCGGCCGCCTTAGGTGGATGGCTTTGCGTAAAGGAATTGCGTAAATTTTCTACGTACACAGAACGACGGATTTTTAGAAGGTAATACCATGAAGACGAAGTACCCCCAACAAGATGAGGGCCTAACACACGGCGTCTGCCTTGGACGGAAGCAGCACTTTTGGAGGGACTCACGCCGACCACGGCCCATGCCGATGAAGTCGCGATCCCAACTGCACGCGAACTAAGGCAGGCAGCACCCGACGCACCGTAAGGCGTCATGTGGCGCTTGTACCTCGGTGGCGTTTCTCTATACTGTTTTTATATTCAGTTTATAGGGAGCCACCATGTCACTGCCCGTGTCACTGTTAGGCCGAGCGGATGTCGCCGCCGTGCCTCACCCGTTGCCGCTTTTCACCAGTGCCGTACGCGCTGGGTTTCCCAGCCCGGCGGATGATCACCTCGATACCGACCTTGACCTTCACCGCCATGTGGTCAAACACCCAGCGGCGACGTACTTTGTGCGCGTTGAGGGTGATTCGATGATCGGTGATGGCATCCACCCCGGTGATCTGCTCGTGGTTGATCGCAGCCTGGACGCGTTGCCCGGCCGCATTCTCGTGATTGCCGTTGATGGCGAACTGACGGTCAAGTGCTTGGAGCGGGTCGGGCAGCGCGCCTACCTGCGGGCAAGTAATCCCGCCTATCCGCCGATTCCCTTGGACGGACGTGAGTCTCACGTGTGGGGTGTTGTCACGCATGTGCTGCACAGCCTGCCCGGGGCCACGCCGTTATGATCGCCCTGGTCGACTGCAACAATTTCTACGTTTCCTGCGAGCGCGTGTTTAACCCAGCCCTGGAAGGCCACCCCGTCGGCGTGCTTTCCAATAATGACGGCTGCATCGTCGCGCGCTCGAACGAGCTCAAAGCGCTGGGCGTAGACATGGGCACCGCCATGCACCTGCTGCCACCGGCCATCCGCCGTCAAACGGTCCTGCTATCGAGCAATTACGCGCTGTACGGTGATATGTCCCGGCGCGTCACCGAGGTGCTGAGCGAGTTCTCGCCTCATGTCGAGGTGTACTCCATCGATGAGTCGTTCGTGGGGTTTCAGGGGTTTGATCCGGCGACGCTCGACGCACGCGGCCAACGCTTACGCCAAACGGTGCAGCAATGGACGGGGATTCCCGTGTCGGTGGGATTTGCGCCCACGCGGGTGCTGGCCAAAATTGCCAATCACATGGCCAAGAAACACCCTGCCTACCAGCAAGCGGGGGTTTGCCAGCTCACCGCGGACAGTCCCACGACTCACGCCTTGCTTAAACAGCTGCCGGTAACCGAGGTATGGGGCGTGGCACGCCGTACGGGCGAGCGGCTAAAGGTGATGGGCATTGAAACCGCCTGGCAGCTACGCGAGGCCGATCCCAAACACGTGCGCAAGCGCTTCTCGGTCGTGCAAGAGCGCCTGGTATGGGAGCTGCGGGGGCAACCGGCGATTCAACTCGACGACATGAGTGCGCCCAAGCAACAGATCATGGTCTCGCGCTCGTTTGGGCGACTGACCGGCAATCCCCACGACTTACGCGAAGCCATTCGCCACCACGCGGCCCGCGCCGGCGAAAAGCTACGTCAGCAAGGCGGTGTCACCAGTGCCGTTATGGTCTTTGTGCGCACCAACCCGTTTCGCAGCGACTTACCCCAGTACCGCAACCGGGTGGTCGTCACGCTGGATCGTCCCACCGACGACAGCCGTGACCTTATCGCGGCCGCCGTGCAAGGGCTCAGGCATCTATGGCGTAAAGGGTACCGCTACCACAAAGCCGGCGTGATGCTGCTCGATCTTGCCCCTAAAGCTAACCGCCAACTCACGCTGACGGAAACACCGCAAACGGCGGCAGAGGTCAAGCGCAGCGAACGGCTCATGGCCACGGTCGACAAGCTCAACCGAGAACTGGGCAAAGGCACGATTCAGCTGGGTTTGCCTCGGCAAAACAATGCCTGGACACTGCGCAGTGAACGGCGAACACCGCGTTACACCACTCGCTGGAATGAGTTGCCTCAAGTCAAGCTGTAAGCATTGAGCATGAGAAAACGATCAGAATAATGGGCAAAAACAGTTTTCCACTGCTAAGGTGCATTAGGATATTAATGATTCTTTTCTTGCATGGAGCGCAGGATGCCGCCAACCCCATCATCAAGTCTTGATCCATTACGCACTGTATTTGCGTATCGCGCCTTTGATCTACGTGATCGGTTTCCCCAGCCACTGGAAACATTTCGCCAGGCATTAGAGTGCTTACAAAGCGATGATGGTTACTTGCCGGATATGAGCGGTGAGATTGTGGCTTACCTTCGGGATGGCCGCGCACTGCCTATCCCCGAATATTTTTTTATTCTTCAGGCGGGTAACAGTAGCGCTGTGGTGCCACCGCAAGAAAATGATTATGTCTGCGCGGCTGTTGAAGTTTGGTTACGAGACGCGTTGCTAAAGACAGCGACAGTGCTAGAAAAGGCATCAACTGTTTGGCCTGCTCGGCTCAACATACTACTTGATCAATGCGACCCCAATGCCCCAGAACCTGACGATATACAGGCATAGCTCCACATGGGTGAGGATGGCAGAGAAATCATCGACGCCCCCAGCAGAGAAAATGTTTGGAACGCAGCCATTAGAGCGATAGGTGAAGTACAAGCAAGGCGCTGGATGGCACCCCCAATGCGCAACTGGAAAACCAACGTCCCATGGCTGTACTGGAGACAAATCCTCAGCGTGTTTATGCGTATTGGCGTTGGAAAAGGTGGGAAACAATGAAGGATGAAAGGGCAGAAGACGACCCAAAGCAGACATGTCGGCAAAGGCAGCATATGCTCGTTTATCCTTGTTAGAATTCTGAGGGAATAATTTGTTCAACCTACCGCTCAAAGTTGAAGCTTCTTTGTCTAGAGATACGAAATTATGGCGCTATATGGATCTCGCAAAATTCGTGTCATTGCTAGACTCGCGCAATCTTTGGCTCGCTAGGTCTGACACGTTCAAAGACCAAAGTGAGGGGCTCTTTCCCGACGAGATGAGAATTGCTATTCAAAGCGCTTATGAAAGCTTTGAAGAGAAAGAAGGCTCGCCAATAAACAATGCGGATGACTTCCAGTTATATCTGTGCCGAAACGCCTACGTAAGTTGCTGGCACAAAAACATCGAAGAAAATATGGTGATGTGGGAACTCTATGGCCGTGGAGGCAATACAGTTGCCATTCAAACAACAGTGGAAAAGCTGAAGACTAACATCTCCATAATAGATAGGGAATGCATAGGATTTTATCTGAGAAATGTTCAGTATTCTCGACCTGAAGATGTGAAAGGTCAGCTTTCTTATAGCGATCCGTTCTTCATAAAGCGCCCACATTTCAGTTTCGAGCAAGAAGCTAGAATTTTATTAATTACATACTCAGCCTACCGGCCAGAGAAAGAGACGCCCCTCGGTGTGACAGTCAACTTGGACTTAGCAGCAGCCATAGAGAAAGTTCTAGTACATCCAGATAGCCAAGAATGGTTCGTCAGGACCGTTAAATCTGTTGCGGCTAAGTTTGGTCTGAGTGCTCCTGTTGAGAGAGGTGTGTATGGCAACAAATTCTAACAAGTGGAGCACAGTGACCGCTTCTCTGCCACTAAAAATCGGCACGTGTGCCGGACGTTAAGGTGCAAGCATGACATCTGATCCGCACTGGACTGCCTACATCGGGGCGCTATTGGTGCCCACTGTGGCACTGCTCGGGTTACTCATAGCGTATCGTCAATGGAGAACGGCGCAGAACAAGCTCAAGCTTGAGCTTTTTGAAAAGCGTTTGGCTATCTATAATGCCGCAACTGCCTTTATTAGCAGCGTCATGACTAGTGGCAAAGCAACCGATGATCAGCTTCGCAATCTGATATTGGGCACTAAAGAAGCAAAATGGATACTCTCACCCGACATAGCAAAATATTTGGATGAAGAGCTTTATTCAAAAGGTGTAGATCTACAATGCCTTTCAGCTGAACTTGAGGGTGTGCCGGTTAGCGCGGAGCGATCAACCAATGTCCATGAGCAGAGAAACATCAAGCTCTGGCTCAACGACCAATACCGGATTCTTGATGCAAAATTCGCAAAATATCTGTCCATCAGCCACTGACCCTCCCCTAACGAGGCGATTAAATCTTCTCCGTATCTACGGCTCTCCGCCGGACGCTCCTATCGGGGCACCACTTTTGTTCGATAGCAGCTACATCCAATATAGACGTGTTGTTTACGCCCCGTCCAAGGGGAAGGGCTGATGAGTGTAAAGGAAACGGCTGTTTCAATAATTCATCTTCTGAGAGGTTGACCCCCCTTGCTCGATCAGGCCAAATCTACATGAAACGTCGAAGAACCTCTAAATTCGAATCCTGGAAGCTTGTAACTATTCATGGCGACTAAACAAAATAAATCAGGCAATTTTATTGTATGTGGGAAATTTGATAACAACATCCCTTTGCACAATGCATTTCAAGAAAAATATAAAAAAAACAAAAGAATTATGTCAACTTCATTATCATCAACAAAAGATTTTCTCTTTAAATTAATTGCAACAGATGGTAAATATATTTGGTACAAAGATAAAAATTATGATGCGAGAGACTTTGTTTCATTTTTAAGCACTACTGAAAAGAAGAATTTAATGGTGTTAACGTACAAGGAAAAAAGCTTGCTCCTTGAGATTGAAGTTGAATTAGATGCAAGGGTAAGTGTATTTGAAGAAAAATTTCCAGTGTTCGATAACGTGGTTTTTTTTAAATGCAAAAAATCCCGAATTAAGTTTATGGAACGAGGTCTATTAGAGCTTAAAAATAAAGGAATCGTAGCTAGTTCCTTAGGACAATTTTTTTCAGGTGCAAACCTGTACCGTGTCGAAAGAAAGCTTCGTTTTAGTAGCCCACTTGAAAAGTGGTTCGGCTTAGCAAGCATGTCAGGCTATCAAGATGTTTTTAAGCTCTATGAAGAGAGGAATGATAGGGTAATAATTGCCTTGGATTTCAATTCAATGTACCCATCCTGCATGAAAGGAGAATTTGCCGATCCACGACTTCTTAAGTACAAAATATTCAAAGATAAAAATGTGGATCTAGAAAGACTTCAGTATGGTATTTACCGTGTAAATTTAAAACATCCGAAAAAAAGTTTCTTCAGGTCATTCCATCCATTTAAGTACGTAGAATCGACAAAATCCTTTCATTTCAATATGCAAAATGAGGACGTAATCCAATGTCTTCTTTTCAAGAACGAGATAGAAGCCTATAAAGAATATTTTGATGATGTAGAGGTAATTGATGGTATTATATCAAAAAAAAGTATAACCCATCCACTATATAACCGTGCTAAGCGTCTGTATTCAGCAAGAATGAATTACAGGTCACAGAATTCAGCACTTCATTATAAACTTGCAACATTTGAACTTCAGACCATGCATAGCTCAACGTCAAAAAGACACTATAAAAATACTTCATTTAAGTCAATTGAAGACATGGATGCTGTCTTGTCAAAGGAATATGGGATAGATCTGATAGGAAAGAAATCTGTCACATCTGTTAAACGATTATTGAATAACAAAAATTTCTTAGCCTATATGAATAATTCTGAAATTGAATTGAAGTCAATCAATCTTTCGTCTCCTTTTAATATCTTCAGCCTTTCATCTCAAGTCGTTGCCAATTCACGCATTAAGATGATTAAAACAATAGAGAAAATAATTTCTATTAAAGATTCCGAAATATGTTATGCCAACACCGATTCACTTCATATCTCAGTCAAGAAAGAAAACATAGATTTTTTTCTGAATTCAATTTCCAATCTATTATCTGACGAAATGGGATATTTAAAAGTAGAATGCATTGCTGAACGTGGGTATTGGTTTGACATAGGCAGGTATTGGTTAAAAGATAGCAATACGACTTTACAGTATAAAAACAAATTCTTTAGAAAAAAAACAAGCCAAAACCCTTACACTCGATACAGCAGATATAAAGTAATCCATAAAATGAAAGATTTTTCTTATGTTACTGAACATAAAGCATTCCTTCAAGATTGTCACTCATTTAACAAAAGAATTAATATTAAAAGTCTTGACCACGCCAATTTTGAAAGGTACGATTTTGTTGAGGTTAAAAACCTTGATGTAGCTGATGAAACCTATGAAAATGAGGCTCTTAGGTCCAAATTGACCTTGGTTAATCTTTTTAATAGGGTTGCTACCGACGAAGTGCTACGCACGCGCTACGCGCTAAATGTGAAATAGAGAATAACTAACATTCTCTCGTTAAGATCAAACAACTCACTTCATCTGGGTTGTTTGATTTATTTCTTTTTGAGACTTAGTCCAAGCGCCAAGATAAATTCCTAAAGTTTTTGAAAACACTAATCGTTGCCGTTTTTTGCATGATTGTAGTGGCGACCTTAAGTATATTAACATTGCCTATACCTGGTAATGAAGTTAGTAGTGTTAAATTATAGCTTATATTTGATATTTGGTCTGTACTAACGGATTACGTCTTTTGTATTTCTTGGAATAAACTCAAAGGATGCTTTATAAAGAGATGTATAAGATGTTTTTTTTGAAATTCCTCTGAAATGTTTTTATCTTCATATTTTATTATCGTTTCAATCAAATCCCTAGAACCTTTGCTACAGAAGTATTTGATGTGCTTTAAATGCCTCACTCTCCACTTTGGATAATATTTTTTGGTGCTGTTTAAATACTCTAGACCATCTTGATAAAAAGATTCTGCGTCAAGAAACTCTTTTTCAGCAAGTTTGTCCCCTATAACCATAAGTTCATTGTTATATGAATCCCCATGATAACTTATGTCATATAGACTCAGGTAAAGCCTGGCAGTAGATAAAAGATTTCTCATGTGACTGACGGGAAGATTCTTATGCGATCCATTCCCATATACTTTGTCTACTTCCTGATGTATGAACTTTTGAATTCTCTCGACCCTATAATAGGGCACCTCATTGCTGATGTTTGTTTTTACATCAGAAGATAGTTTTATGATCGCATTGTTAATACAAGAAGTTAAGCTTATTTTTGAAACCTTTGATATAAGTCCCTTTATCATAATTTCCAGGCATCTCTCGTCTTTTATAATATTAACATATGCTTCCGGTAGCCTCTCTTTTAAAGCATATCTTTGGATTATATAGTTTCGCTCATCTTCCAGTATTAGCTTTATTAGCCTTTTTTTTATAAAGCTCAATGTTTCATTGCCATCCAGTATGCTTTTTATATAGGATTCATTTTTTTTATATTTTTTTGAATCGCGCTCTTTATTTAAGATTTCTTGGTAGCTTTTATCTTGAGAAGACCTGTGTGAACCAAATGCAAGCTCAGGCACACCAGCTGCAATTTCAAGCTCAGTGAAGCCACCACGTAAATCGTCCTCTCCAATACTCATAAATTTAGTCCTCGAGTTTAAGATTATATATCTGTCCAAGCTACCTTTCCCAACACCCACCCCGTTCGACACCCTCATTAATAATAAAGCGGGATGAACACGATGCCCAACAGCTTCAGCCTTCGCTTCAATATCAGCTATCGGCCCTGACCGTAGAGGTTTTCTCGGCTAACGTCGTCAAAATTCACGTAGGCTTGATTATTAAAACGAAAACATTCCTCGCGATCAACGTAGACCACCATGATAGGTAGCTGATCAGCGAACCGCCCGATAATGCCCTGATCGACGTTTAGTGATGCCCTGAGTTTGATAATGACGCTGCCATCGGAAAGAGCGCAGCAGCAGACCACACTGTTTTCGAACCCCGAGATTTCTCCTGGTTGAATCTCTCGTCTAGATAAGCAGCCCGAGACTGCCTCTCCCAGCCGGGTGTGGATACCTGTTAACTCTCTTGGAGCCATACTGATCAGGGTTTCCGGCTCACACCTAGGCGTGGCTAGGTGTCGCACACGCCATCGGTGATTACTAGTTCGCCCAATATGCAAAGGTAGACAGTGTGGTAGAGAGCCAAGTATTCGCTCCAGCAAGCTGGTTTACTCATGACGGACTATATCCTTAGTCAATTTAAGTCTTACTATGCGTTGAGCGCGACTGTGTGTCCATGACCTATCAGCCCGCCTCATTCATGAGAACGCCGATTGAGCATTTTTGCAGCCCTGGGTTGCCGGCTTCGGTCTTCAGTAGCCGTATTTATGGCGTGTG
>NZ_JARWAN010000033.1:0-22086 GCF_031451755.1 Vreelandella vilamensis
ACGTCGTTCGATAGCCTCAACGCGCCCACCATGCAGACGTAAAGCGCTAAATAATGGCCCTACCACTGCCGCGATGAATGAGGCGGGCTAAATTGACATTAAGCTCAACGTCAGCGGTTGACTGTGCGCTGGCGAACATGATGAGAAAACTCACTATGACGTCACTTATTTTTTATGGTGACACCCACAATCAACGCCTGCCTTAATATGGCGATGTACGGTTGCGTTCAGTGTTTTTCGTGTGGTGCTTATCAATCGATGCCGAACGATTTCGCATCGCGTATAAAATATTGCCAAGAGCGGGTGATATACGGGTGACATTCGTCAATGCATAGAGGCGCCGCGTAAAAGCCGGGAATAAGGGGGATATTCAATGCTTGAAACGCACGATTATCAGAAAAATGGGCTGCTGGGCTTACTGCAGAAAGAGGAGTTGGCACGCCTGCTGCCTGATCTGGAAAAAGTCACGTTAACGCTGGGTCAATCGCTGTGTGAATCGGGTCAGACCATGACCCACGTTTACTTTCCGCTTGATTGCATTGTTTCGCTCCTCTGCGTGATGGAGGATGGCGCCTCAACGGAAATCGCTGTGGTGGGCCATGAAGGGGTTGTGGGTGTTTCGCTGTTTATGGGCGGTGAAACCACGCCCAGCCGTGCCATTGTCCAAAGCGCCGGGGTGGCTTACCGGCTCAAGGGAAAATTACTCAAACATGAGTTTTACCGTGCCGGGTCGATGCAGCGACTAATGCTGCGCTATACCCAAGCCTTGCTTACCCAGATGGCGCAAACGGCCGTATGCAATCGCCACCACAGTCTCGATAAACAACTTTGCCGCTGGCTGTTGCTCAGCCTTGATCGACTGCCCGGTACGGAACTGTTAATGACCCAGGAACTGATCGCCAATATGCTGGGTGTTCGTCGCGAGGGCGTAACAGAAGCGGCGGGGAAGCTTCAGCGGGCAGGGCTCATTACCTACCATCGGGGGCATATTACAGTGATAGATCGGCGGGGGTTGGAAGAACGCGTCTGCGAGTGTTACGTAGTGGTCAAGCGTGAGTACGACCGTCTACTTACCCACAAGGATATTATTTAATTGGTTGAAAAATAATTAAATATCATTAAAGCGTGCCCAACCGATAAAGGGATCAACACGCTATGTACGCTAGCGCCCCGACGCTTGATCAATCCAATGTTAATATCCGAAGCGACTGTTAGACGATTATCTAAGACAGTTCTGCAGCGACATCAAAATGATAGCTTTCGTCATTGTGCCGTTTGCCAGGTTTTCTCACCGGAGAGGCATATGACGTCTATGTTTCACGTTGCCAATGCCAATCAACTGCTCGCAGGACTCCCATCCTTCGAGCAAGACGCGTTTATAGCCGTCTGCGAAACCGTTGAGCTGGTGTTTGGTGAGGTACTGTTACAGCCCACCGAGACGATTAATCACGTTTATTTTCCTATCGACAGTTTTATCTCGTTGATTTCTAAACTCGATTCTGACGATCAGATAGAAGTCACAATGGCAGGGCGAGAGGGCATGCTCGGCATCTCCCTGGTGCTGGGCATTGATGAGTCGCCGCTGCTTGCGTTGGTTCAAGGCGCAGGCACGGCTTTTCGCCTCAATGCGGTGAGTTTCCAAGCGCTACTGCTGAAATGCCCGGTGTTACACCAGCGCCTAAAACACTATATCTACGTCGTGATGTGTCAACTGGCTCGGTCAGTGGCGTGTAACCACTTCCATCGAATTGAAGCGCGACTTGCCCGTTGGCTGCTGATGACCCAGGACCGCGCTGGCTGTGATCAGCTGCATCTGACCCACGAGTTTCTGGCCATGATGCTCGGGGTTAGGCGCGCCGGGATTACGCTCGCAGCAATATCGCTGCAAACGCGTGGGCTTATTCGTTATCAGCGGGGTGAGATCACCGTGCTGGACCGGCCCGGCCTGATTGAGGCCGCCTGTGGGTGCTATAACCAGGATTGCGCGCTCTACGCCAGGATATTGCCGGTCGCCTAAATGGGCAATTCAACTAACTTCTATCCCGCACTTCAGGGATCTGATGTCGAGAGTATTGGAGCAAACGGAATGTCGCAGCTTGGCGCGTGAATGCACTAACTAAAAAGGCGTGTTTCTGGATGGGCACTAACTAACGTCAAAATGTCAATAAAACACTGCCTGCAAAATCTTGCAGGCAGTGGGCACCACCAAATATCTCAGCGCTTGGTGGCTTCCTCGAAGTCTTTGATCTGCTTCTCGGCTTCATCTCTGCTTACGCCATAAGCTTGTTGAATCTCGCCTGCCAGCTGTTCGCGCTTGCCGGCAACTTCGTCAAGGCGGTCATCGGTCAACTTTCCCCATTGCTCTTTCACTTTGCCCTTAAGTTCTTTCCAGTTGCCTTCGATCGTGTCCTTATTCATTTTCGCTCCTTTGACCCTGCGGCCAAATAGTGGGTTAACCGCACCGAAGCCCGCGTTATATAGAACTGCGTGCTACTGCCATACTATCTTCCGTTTAAACCGAGCCGTTGTCTGTGCGTTAACAAACACAAACCTGGACAGGGTGAACATCTGGCTTTGTTCGCCGGCTGTGCCTCTACAGAGTCAAGTTCGGGTACCGGTGAGTACATTGACGACACAGTGATCACTGCGAAGGTCAAGGCTGTGATTTTTAACGAAACAACATTGAAAAGCGCCGAAATTAACGTTGAAACATACAAGGGGGTCGTCCAATTGTCAGGATTTGTAAATTCACAGGCCGAGATCGACACCGCCGTCAGACTGGCCCGCGAAATAAAGGGCGTCAAATCAGTCCGTAACGGCATGGAGCGAAAATAGGGTTTGGGCGAGTCCACTTAGATCCGAAACTTGATCGGGCTTTTAAGCCCCGAGAAATAAATCGATGCCGGTTTTCGCGCACTCAGTGCGATAGCGCACAGATCGAATAAAACCAAACAACTAAACTGACTTCAGATGAGGTAATGGAGTCGCCGAAACAGGACGTTACATCATGCGCCACAAGGATGAGGCGCAACCAGAATTCAGCAATCAGTGGCGGAGGATCTACCTATGAACCAGATTGTCTATATTGTTGGTGCCGTGGTCATCGTTCTGGTGATACTTTCCTTTCTTGGCTTACGTTGAATTGGGGTTGTGAACGGCCCCTCTTTGGCAGTATAGCTCGGGACCCACAGTGCCCTCTAGCACCGGCCTCGCTCCTTTGCGTAGGCCGTTTTTTCATCCGTCTAGTGGAATACGGCCCGTTAACATTATGGGAATTACCTGCGGCGCCATGGAGAGGCAATATCACCGTGGGAATGGCATCAGTATTCCTGATCACCTGGTGGTGCGGCACGTAATCAAGTAACCGATCCCATTCGTTTTGACCACGCGATAGCACTCACAACTCAGCGTTGTCTGTGCGTTAACAAACACAGACCAGTTCAGGTGGGGTAGCGCACAGAAGCCGTTCTTTGTTTACGGCAAATTGGGCAATAGAAAAAGTCTTCTGGAATATTTATGAACCTGAGGAAATAACTTTGACCAACGCCGTCTGGTTTGTCGTGATCGGAACCCTGCTGATCCTGATGGGTTTGCGCTCCCCGGTTCTTCAGCGCCTTAATCTGACACCGTCTATTATCTATTTGAGCGTCGGAGTGCTTCTGGGCCCGTCTATTTTTGGTGTGTTTCATTTTAACCCGCTGAAACAGGCGCACTTGCTGGAAGTGCTTGCCGAGCTTGCGGTGTTGTTGTCGCTGTTTATTGCCGGTACGAAAATGCCTGTGCCGTTCAGATGGAAAGTATGGCGTGTGCCGCTGCGCCTGGCGTTCATCTCCATGACCATCAGCGTCGCCCTGACGGCAGCCTTTGGTTATTACCTGCTTGGCCTGCCACTGGGGGCGGCGATTCTGTTGGGGGGCATACTGGCGCCCACCGACCCGGTGCTGGCAACGGACGTTCAGGTTCGGCACATGGGCGATACCGACCCTCTGCGGTTCACTCTGACCAGTGAGGCGGGCATGAACGATGGCAGCGCCTTTCCGTTCGTGATGCTGGGGCTATTGTTGCTCGGCACCCCGGCCAGTAATGAATTGCTTGGAGGCTGGGTTCTCAAGGACGTTTTGTGGTCAACGGCCTCTGCGATTGTGGTTGGGCTTGTGACCGGGCGGCTGCTGGCACAGCTTGTCCGGGGGCAGCGATCTTCTGAAAAACAAGGCCCATTGCTGGATGATTTCCTTGGCCTGGGCCTGATGGGCCTGACGTATGGCGTGTGCCTTCTGATCGATGGCTGGGGATTTCTGGGCGTGTTTGTCACCGCCATTTCGTTGCGGCAATCGGAACTGACGCTGGCCCGGCCAGAAAAGCCGGACCAGCGTCTTGATGCCTCTGGAGAATCTTACAGTCAGCCGCGCGAAGCCACCCTACAGCCCCCCAGCGAGGTGTCGAAGGGCTCGCTGACGTTCAAGGAGCCCCTTGAGCGCTTGTCCGAACTGGTGCTGGTGGTGCTGCTGGGTGGCATGTTATTTATCGACTCTTGGAGCCTCCGGGCCGTCGGTCTTGGGTTATTCCTATTTGTGGTCGTTCGCCCGGTCAGCGTATTTCTTGGTTTGCTGGGTTCTGGCGCATCCTGGCGGCTGCGGATGCTGGTGGGTTGGTTCGGGGTAAGGGGTATCGGTTCCCTCTACTATCTGATGTTCGCCGTAGTCTTCGGCCTGCCGGAAGAACTGGCTCTCGAACTTATCCACATCACGCTGGTGGTGGTTGTACTCTCGATCATCATCCATGGGCTGACCGTGAAACCGATGATGACCCGATGGTGGAGCCCTTGAAGCTCTTTCGGCGCCTTGTGTGTGCTTGCGAACAGATGGGCGGGTGATCAACCTCTATCTTAGAGGTGTGCGCTGGCATCGGAAAACTGACCACCATTTGCTGCGCTAAAGCCCGCGTCCGGTATGAATGGGCGCATCACGGAAATCCAATTTGAATAACGTGTGCAAGGAGCTTCCCATGATCAGAATCAAGACTGCGGCGATCACTTTCTGTCTTCTAGGGGCTTTGCCCATGGCTGTATCCGCACAATCCGCTGAGTTTGGCCCACGCGAGGGTGACCGTGAACTCTCCCTCTCCGGAACCGGCAGTAACGACCGGGACTTCAATAGCGGCACCTTCGGCGTAACCGGTGATTTGGGCTGGTATTTGCAGGATGATATGGTAGCCGGTGTCCGCCAGAGTGTGAATTATGCCGATATTGAGGGTGAAGGTGTCACGGATGATTTCTGGAACGGCTCAACCCGTGGATACCTCAACTATCAATTTCTCAACGACCAAACACGACCTTTCGTCGGTGCGAGCCTCGGCGGCATCTATGGCGACGGAGTCAATGACAGTGCCTTTGCCGGCTTGGAAGCGGGGTTAAAATACTACGTGCAGACAAAGACCTATTTCCTTGCGC
The DNA here is from genome assembly GCF_031451755.1 of Vreelandella vilamensis. Taxonomy (NCBI): domain Bacteria; kingdom Pseudomonadati; phylum Pseudomonadota; class Gammaproteobacteria; order Oceanospirillales; family Halomonadaceae; genus Vreelandella; species Vreelandella vilamensis. The sequence continues at coordinate 5,450 of NZ_JARWAN010000033.1, forward strand.
GCGCAGAGTATCAATTCCTTTTCAGCGACACCAACGATGCTACCGATGCGTTCCAGGATGAAGGCATCTGGGCCTATACGGTAGGCCTGGGTTATAACTTCTAACCCGGTTATAGTGCTGACTCGGTATGAAGGGGGCGGTGCCGGTGATGCGTTGACTGTCGCTGGCCCGATGCCCCCTAAATATGCTGTATGCCGTGCGCATCCTCTCTAGTTGTCTGGCAATCCTTGAGAGCGCCTGCGCACAATAGCCAACGATGCAATGATGGCATGAGCACCATGTTAAGCACAGACAAGCTTCGCTTTATGTTCAGTCGGATTAAAGAGCGACTGTGGGTCAGGCCGTTGGTCCTTTGCATGCTTTCTATTGGTGGTACCTTTGTTGCCAAACTGGCTGACAATGTAGGCCTTTCCGGAATGCTACCGGACGTTACCCTGAAATCCGTCGAATCCCTGCTATCCATCATGGCGTCTAGCATGTTGGTGATCGCTACGTTTGCCGTAGGCTCCATGGTGGCCGCTTATGCATCCGCCAGTGCCGGTGCAACACCTCGTTCCATCCCACTTGTGATTGCCGATGACGTTACCCAGAACGCTTTGTCTGCGTTTATCGGTGCTTTCATCTTCAGTATTGTTTCCCTGATAGCCATCCAGAACGAGATGTTTGAATCCGCGGGCCGGTTTGCGATCTTTGTGCTTACCCTTCTGGTGTTTGCCATTGTCATCATCACATTTGTTCGCTGGGTGGACAGGATCGCCCGGCTGGGCCGTGTGGTGAACACCATTGAACAAGTGGAAAAGGCCGCCAGCGACGCGCTGGATCGCCGTCGCCATGCGCCGACGCTGGGGGCTTTGATAGCTCCCCCAAACCAGGTCGGGGGCAAGGGGGTATCGGTATTTTCGTCGACGGTTGGTTATGTCCAGCACATCGATCTGGAGGCGTTACAATCCAGCGCTGAAGCGCTCAATTGCCGCGTGATGGTGATTGCGTTGCCTGGTACGTTTGTTCACACACACCTTCCGCTGCTCCGTATTGAAGGGTGCGCTGAAGAGCGTATCGAGGCGAGTGAAGGGTTCGAGCCGGACGCCTTTTCCAACGCCTTCACTGTCGGCTCAAACCGCACCTTTGAAGACGATCCACGCTTTGGGCTCCTTGCGTTGTCCGAGATCGCCGATAAAGCGTTATCGCCTGGCATCAATGACCCAGGAACTGCGATTAATGTCATTGGCACACTGTTACGCCTGTTTACGCTTTGGCAATCCCCGCTTAAAAAGGAGAAAGTGCAGGTCTTCACCTATGACCGTGTGTCGGTTCCTGAGTTGATGGTCGATGATTTATTCGACGATGCCTTCACCGCCATCGCCCGTGACGGCGCGGGGATGGTTGAGGTATCTATCCGGCTGCAGAAAGCCTTTTGCGCCCTGGCCGAAGCCGACGACACCCGGATGGCTGCGGCCGCTAAAAAACATTCACGTAGGGCACTGGCCCATTCAGAAACCGCCCTGACACTGTCCGATGATATCGATGCGGTACGCACTGCGGCTGCGTTTTCGGCCTTTTAATCGCCGTCCATGCCGGCGGCTCCAAATCGGGTGATCGCAATGACAACACCAGTATTGGCCTACTACGACATGCGGATGCTCGGCCATAATCCACACGGATGGGACCCCAGTCATCCGGCCTGGACTGACGCCGTCAAGGCGATGATTGCGCTGCAATATCCCAACAGCAACCTGGAAACCTACAGTCATCCGGAGCGCCCGGATCGGCTGACGGCGATCGTCGACCGACTGATGCTTGATCCCATCGAAGGGGTGCGCTGGATGTTGCCGACGGCAGCCAGCACGGCTCAACTTGAGCGTGTTCATGACAAGACCTATGTTGCGCATATTGAGTCGTTAGAGGGTGACTCCTGCTGGCTGGCCCAGGATACGACAGCGGTATCGCCGGGTAGTGTGGACGCGGCCCGTCTGGCTGCCGGCGCGGGAATCAGCGCGGTCGAGGCCATCTCGGCGGGTGAGGCCCGGCGGGCGGTCTGTATCGTTCGGCCACCCGGCCATCATGCTCATTCCGATCACGCTTCGGGCTTTTGTCTGTACAACAACCTTGCGGTGACCGCTGCCCATGCACGTGAGAGCCTTGGCTATCAGCGAGTGATGGTCTGGGACTGGGATATGCACCATGGTAATGGCACGCAGGAAATCTTTTACTCTGATTCTTCCGTGCTGGTGGTTGATAGCCATTGTGCGGCGCCGTTCTATCCGGGCAGCGGCCTACTGCATGAAACCGGGGCGGGAGCGGGAGCTGGCTCCCAATTCAACGTTCCTTTTCCTCCGGGCAGCGGCAATGCGGCACTGCTGAAGGTATTCGACGAGGTGGTCAAACCGGCGGCAAAGGCATTCAAGCCGGATATTATCCTGGTTTCCTCAGGTTTCGATTGCCATTACCTCGATATGGTCTGCGCCATGGATGAAACCGGCTTCGCCATTCTTGCCCAACGCATGAGTGACCTGGCCGATGAATTGTGCAACGGCCGTCTGGTGGTGCTGCTTGAGGGCGGCTACAACGCCCAGGCATTGGCCGACAGCGCTCATGCTGTCGTCAAGGTGCTGGCGGGGAATCCAGTCAATGCGTGCAATGTCCTGCCGGATGACCCTGGCTGCAAGGCTGTGGCGGATGCCGTCCAGTTTCATCAAGGGCTGAAAACTCGGCGCACACGGGGCATTCTTAACGTAGAACCTTCACGGTGATGTCGGAGATATCGCACCGTTTGTTTTCTCGGCTGCGCTGTAAAAACACATCCGGTTTGCCTCAGGTTCTTTGAAGCATGTTTCTTTCATCAGGCGCGACAGTGTGGGGTCGTTTAGTTACAGCATTGCCACCGCATTGTTAGCGACGTCGAACGAATGCTGCAGTAAGCCCCGGGGTCAGCATGATGGTACGCCACGCTGGCCGGTTACGCGCTAAAACGGTTGATTGCGATAGAGGGTTAGAGATGATCTCAATAGATATTGCGTAACGTTATTCACAAGAAAGGGCCCTGATGGGCCCTTTCATGTTTTTTGAGAGAAGCGCTGCTGCTTCGTCAATCCTCGACCCGTATCCGGCTCAGGCTGAAGTCGCCGCCATGATTGGCGAGGACGAAGCCCTGGAAGGGCTCACGAAAGCTTGTGTCGCGTGCCTGGATGACCAGCCGACCGTCAACGCTGATTCGCATGTCGCCGTTTTGGTTGCGGGTCCAGACCAGGGTGTGGAAGCTGCCGTCCTCGAGGTTGAGGGAATCATGGCTGCTGGCGATCACCTCACTGCTGTTGCTGGTCAATCTCATCAGGCTCAAGCCAGGATTTGAATCCGGGTGATAGACCAGACGGTATCCGCCGCCAGGGCGGTTGCCTTGGAAGACCCCCATTTCTAGGCTGCCTTCTTGCTGCCGGGAGGCCAGCGCCAGTTCCATCTCGAAGGCGTTGCGGATGGGTGACGAGACAAAGATTCTGGCGGTTTGCGTGGCGTTTGGTGCCGCTTCGGGTTGAACGTTGCCCATCTGCTCGAGAACAAGCTGCAGCATGGCCAGGCCGATCTCCTCGGGCTTCTCAGAGCGCAGGCCGCGTGATGTTGAGGCGTTCTCGTCTGGAACCTCGACCACTGTGCGCAAACCGTCTCGATCGACGCTGAAGCGCCCACTGAGCACCGTCCAGGCGGGGTTTTGGCGGAAATCACCGTCGCTGAAGTCGTCCTGTATGGCTATCTGAGGCGAGTCTGTGGGTTGTGGCTGGGCGGGCGCCGCCACCTCCTGTTCCTGTCGCTCCGTCTGGCGTAGGCGTTTCAGTAAGTCGGATGTGGCATGACCATTGACGGCAAGGCCCGCGTCGGTCTGGTACTGGCGTATTGCACTGCGGGTACGGCTTCCCATGAGGCCATCTGCCGGGCCAGCATCATAGTCGAGTCGATTGAGCTCGCGCTGTATCTCGGCCACACCTTGGCGATCCGAGAGGGTCTCGATGGCGGGCCGCGATGCTGTTGTCGCCTGCGTCGATGCCGGTGTCGATTGTGAAGAAGATGTCGTTTCCGGTCGCCAGCTGCGCGCGGCCCGCTGCGCCTCGGCGATCTGCTGTGTGGTCATTTGTTCCGCGATCGCGTTGCGTGCGTCAGCCGCATGGCGATGGCTGCGAGAGGCGGCCAAGTTGTACCATTTGTGCGCTTCGACGAAATTCTGGGGGGTGCCGTTGCCGGCTTCGTGCATGCGACCTAGCATGTACTGGGCATCAGCGTCCTCACTGCGGGCGAGCTCGCGGAATTCCTGGATGGCTTCTCGGTATTGCTGTCGCTCGTAGTCACGCATGGCACCGGCGTAATCGGCGTTGGCTAGCGCGATGTGACCGGTCAGGAGCAAGAGAAACACGAACCCTTTGATGATCATCATGGGGCGTCTCCGATGGAAGGTGGGTGGCGTTTTAGCTACCGACAATATACACAATATTGTTCATGTCGTTTCCTTTGTGGTGTGTTTTCCTGTTTCAGGATGCGGTGCTAGGCCATCATGTTCGAAGCAGGCACCATCCAGCAGTGCGCACGGCCACGAGGCCGTGCAGTTCATGTCAGTTGTACGCAAGCTTTTCTGTAGCGCTCATGCCAAGGGCGTTCAATTTAAAAGGAAAATCCCGTCAAGCCCAGAATGCCCATGATGATCAGATAACCTGCGAGGATATATCTCATTAGTTTGGGGAATACCAGTATGCCAATGCCGGCAGCGAGGCTGATCAACGGCGTAAGTTCAAGTTGAAGTGTCATAAGGTCGGCTCCGAAATGTCTATTTCTTCATGAATGTTATGTACGTGCGGGTTGCAGTATCTGGTGCAGTGCATGCGTATGCTACTCCTACTAGCTTGGCAGTGGGGCTCTTCAGTAGGTGAGAGGCCTGTCTCGTTGGTGATGTTCGTACTAAGGATTATCAAGCGACTTAGTCTAAGATCTCAATTTACAGCATTACCGAACACTTTTAATGGGCAATTGTTACCAGGTAGCTAAGTCGCCTGAGGTTAGGGCATTGAGTCGACGTGAGCGACCCTGGAGCTATATTAGCCTATGGTGCATCAAGGTTGTCGGGTCACTTTTCTTCATATTCCAGTGCTATGCTCAAACTCTACTCCATTATCGAGGCGATGTTATGTCCTGTTTCGTTAAGTCTTTTGCGACTTCTCTGGTGACGGCCTGCCTACTTGCATCACCCTTGGTGCAGGCCAGTGTTGAGCAACTGGAAACGGATCTTAGCGAGCTTTTTGCTCATGGCGAGCTGAGTATAGGCAAGGTAAGTGAATCGTCACGTGCTTCTCGAGTGGTAGCAGAAAATATTGTGTTCGAAGGTCGGGAAGGCGAGCGCGTTCTAGTGGAGCGTTATGTGGTCAACGGCGATTATGAAGCCCCTGACGATGTACAACTGGAAAATATGCGGATTGAAGACACCCTGACAGGCAAGCCGCTGTTGAGTATCGAAAGCTTGATACTGGATGAGCCTGGGATGGCGGTGATCACTGAGAAAACTTGGCAAGACCCCTCTTTCGAGTTGGCGCAGTTTGCCATCGATGGCCTGGTGGTATCACTGGATTCAGACGTGGCTGATGAGGTGTGGCAGACGCTTTCGTTGGACCAGGGGGCCGGACAGTTGACGATTGAAAGTATTCAGGGAAAGTCACTCTCAGCGAGCGCCATTGGTGAGCTTGAATTCACCAATATGGCTATGCAAGGCAATAACATTGATGAGCTAGGCGATGTCTCACTGATAGTTGGACGGTTTCGGGCGGAAGATGTTCAAGGCCTGCAGCAAGAGGAACTCGAACAAGTCGGCGCCATGTCGCTGGAGCGATTGACCGTTGAAAGCGATACGCTGGCAGCCAGCCTGGCTTTGTTGTCCATGGATGGCGACCTGAACGACGGCGCCGCGTCAGTTCAGGTGGAATCTCTGGAGCTTGATCTCAACCGAATGATTGCCTTGGCACCACCCGAAGAACGCACCCAAATGCGTATGGTTGCCAATGTATTAACCGATGGCACGGGCCTGCTGGGCATCGATGTCGATTTTCTTGCCCGCTGGGAAGAGCAGGCCAGCCAGAGCCTTCTGGGAGGCGATGGTCAGATAGCCTTGCGTGATGCTCTCGGGTTGCGTTTGAACGTTGAGCTACCCCTTGTATTGCCAGAAGGAGTTACGCCAGTAGACGTTCTGAGCGATAGAGTGCCTTTGGAAGATGCCACCTTGCTCGGCGGGGAGGCGATATTGACGCTGAATGACCATGGGCTTGTGAACCGCCTTGTTACCCTGGCCGCCACGCTTGAAGGCGTTACGGAAGAGCAGGTTCTGGATGTTGCCCGTACTCAGGCGAGAGGTTATGGGATGGTATTCGGGCCTGAAGTGGAGGCAGTATTGATGGGGGGAATGGCGCTTCTTGAAGGGCGTGCCAGTCAACTGATCATGAGTATTGTTCTGCCTGCTGAAAGTCGCCTGGACACTTACGCCGATGATCCGCTGGGACTGCCTGAGCTGCTTTCTCTAGAGGTGGAAACACGTTGATTATCTGATGTCGTCAGCGGGGCTTTTATCCGGCTACAGGGGCGTGATGTTGCTCGACCGCTCCGAAGACCCGATTCAACTGGGTTTGCCTCGGCAAAACAACGCCTGGGCGCTGCGCAGAGAACAGCGAACGCCGCATTACACCACCCACTGGCGGGAGCTCCTGAGCGTGAAGCTTTAAAACACCGTTCTGGGCGTGAACCAAACCATTCGCCAACAACCAAAGCAGCGAGTGGGCAAAACCGTCGAAGACTGCTACTACTCTGAAAAAGCCATCGCAGGTATTGCGCTTATTGCTTGAATTCAGGCGCTACATGAGGAAACTTTAGATTTTATGCTTGTATCTTTCGCGGTTTTCCTCCTTTAGAACCGTTGGCCTAAGCCGCACTACGTTTGGCCTGACTTTGTCTTCGTCTTCCCGTAGCGCCAAACTGCCGAGCCATCCACTACTTGAAACCAAATTGCCCTTCCAATAAGGGGGTACGTAAAGGTCAGCGTCAAGTTGAGTTAGTCGAATATGTACAAACAAGGTAATATTGTGTGATGACTGAAAAAAACGATCTAGCCAAACACGTTGTCCGCCCGACGTATGTTTGCAGCGACCTGCCTCCTTCCGATCAGCATTCCCAGCAGTTCAAGGCAGTACGCGATGCCCATGATATGGAACTGATAGAAGACTATGTCGAATTAATTGGGGATTTACTGGACCACTACGACGAGGCCCGTGCCACAGACATTGCAGCCCGCATGGGTGTGCGCCAGGCAACCGTGGCACGCATGATTCGGCGCCTGAACGTGCTTGGATTCGTCAAAAATGAACCCTACCGATCAATCTTCCTCACTGACCAGGGCCGCGAAATGGCTAATCGCTGTCGGCAGCGCCACGCAGTCGTCCTTGACTTTCTTAGAGCACTGGGCGTGAAAGACGCTACAGCACGCATTGACGCTGAGGGAATGGAGCACCACGTGAGTGAGGAAACACTCGATATCATGCAGCGTTTTGCGCAAAAGCAATCCAATCGCGGTTGATCAATGACTGCGGTACGGCTCCCTCATTTAAGATACTCTCGAACCCTACAATGAAAATGCCGCCAAACGGCATCCCTGCGTTTTCAGGCCACTATCAAATAACCCACCAGTCCCGTCCACGCTCAGAAAAAGGCGTCGGCACGAGGGATCTCTCCGGGCCCCATCATCGACTCGAAATAGCCCTTTTTTAATAAGTTAGCAATTGCTATCTTTTGAGCGTAGGCTAAAAAATATTAGCGCAAAAAACAGCTGAATTGTTGCCACGCATGTTAACGGTAGCTGTCATTACCGGACTCTGTCATAAAAAATCAAAAGGCTACGCGTATGTTTTCAATAGCTAAAACTGCTCTAGGTGCAGCCTTGGCACTCACGATAGCCCTGCCCGCACAGGCCGAGCGTCTGAAGGTCGTCACCACTTTTACCGTCATCGCTGACATGACGCAAAACGTGGCTGGGGACGCCGCTGATGTCGTCTCGATTACTAAGCCGGGAGCCGACGTACATGGCTATCAGCCCACGCCCGGTGATCTAGTTAACGCCTTTGATGCGGATCTAATCTTGTATAACGGATTGAACCTAGAACTTTGGTTTCAGCAGTTTCTAGACAATTTGGGCGACATACCTTCGGCCACGGTCACCGAAGGCATCGACCCCATTGCCATATCCGAGGGCGAATATTCTGGTTCGCCTAATCCCCATGCCTGGATGGGTCTGGATAACGCTCTCATCTACATCGACAATATCGAAGCGGCCCTGACCAAGGTTGACCCGAACAATGCGGCCATTTATGCCGCCAATGCTGACGCCTACCAGGCCGAGCTGCGCGCCACGATCGAACCATTGCGCGTCGCCATTGCTCAAATTCCAGCCGAAGATCGCTGGCTTGCCACCTGCGAAGGTGCGTTCAGCTACCTAGTTCGCGATTTCGATATGCACGAGCTTTATCTTTGGCCAATGAATGCCGATCAGGTGGGCACACCGCAACAGGTCCGCGCTGTGATCGATGGGGTGCGCGAACACGACATCCCGGCAGTGTTCTGCGAAAGTACCGTCAGTCAGCGTCCGGCCGAGCAAGTTGCTCGCGAAACTGATGCCCGTTACGGCGGGATGCTGTATGTCGATAGCCTCTCAGAACCGGATGGCCCGGTGCCAACCTATCTCGATCTCCTGCGCGTGACCTCAGAAACCATTGTAAGTGGTCTGACTTTGGAGGAAAAAAAGTGACTGGTATCCGCGCGCAAGACGTCACCGTAACCTACCGCAATGGCCACACGGCCGTGTGGGATGCCAGCTTTGAGGTGCCACGCGGCACCATCACCGCGCTGGTGGGTGTGAACGGCGCGGGCAAGTCCACCCTGTTCAAGGCGGTCATGGGCTTTGTGCCCGTTGCTAAGGGTGAGATCACCCTTCTGGGCAAGCCGGTGCGGCAGGCATTGAAGGAGAACCTGGTCGCTTACGTGCCCCAGGCCGAAGAGGTCGACTGGGCTTTTCCGGTACTGGTCGAGGATGTGGTGATGATGGGCCGCTTCGGCCATATGAACTTTTTTCGCCGTCCTGGCTCCGCTGACCGCGCGGCGGTAGATGCGGCGCTGGAGCGGGTTACCATGACTGAATTTCGCAAGCGCCAGATCGGCGAGTTGTCGGGTGGCCAGCGCAAACGCGTGTTTTTGGCGCGTGCGCTTGCGCAAGAAGGCCAGGTGATCCTGCTGGACGAGCCTTTTACCGGCGTCGACGTCAAGACCGAGGCGCAGATCGTGGACCTGTTGAGGGAATTGCGCGACGAGGGGCGGGTGATGCTGGTGTCCACCCATAACTTGGGGTCGGTGCCGGAGTTCTGCGACCGAACTATTCTGGTGAAAGGTACAGTGCTGGCGCATGGGCCGACAGAAAAGGTGTTCACGCCCAAGAACCTGGAAGAGGCCTTCGGCGGTGTCTTGCGGCAATTTGCCCTGGGCGGCAGTGCGTTGCACGAGGATGGCGACGACCGCAGCATCAGAATCCTGACCGATGATGAACGCCCCTTCGTGCAATACGGCGACAAGACCCAGAAGCTCAAACCAGTGAAGGAAGCAAAGAAATGAATCTGCTGCTGGAGCCCTTTTCCTATGGGTACATGACCAACGCGATGTGGGTCTCGGCGCTGGTGGGGGCGGTTTGTGCATTCCTGTCAGCCTATCTGATGCTCAAGGGATGGTCGTTGATCGGTGACGCGCTCAGCCATGCCGTGGTGCCTGGCGTGGCTGGAGCCTATATGCTAGGGCTGCCCTTCGCGCTGGGGGCCTTTCTGGCCGGTGGTCTGGCGGCGGGAGCGATGCTGTTCCTCACCGAACGATCTGGGCTGAAGTTTGACGTGATCATCGGGCTGATCTTCACCAGTTTCTTCGGCCTAGGCCTGTTCATGGTCTCGCTCAACCCGGTGGGGGTGGATATCCAAACGATCACCATGGGCAACATTCTCGCGATAACACCAAGCGATACCTTGCAACTGGCGATCATCGGCGGCGTGTCGATGGTGGTGCTGCTAGCCAAGTGGAAAGACCTTATGGTGGTGTTTTTCGATGAAAACCACGCGCGCTCGGTGGGGTTGAACCCGCAGGCGCTGAAGGCGATGTTCTTCGTATTGCTCTCGGCTTCAGTCGTGGCGGCGCTGCAGACAGTGGGAGCGTTTTTGGTCATCGCCATGGTAGTGACACCGGGGGCTACGGCGTATCTGCTGACCGACCGGTTCGAGCGGCTTCTGATCGTTTCGGTCTTTATCGGTGCCGGAACCAGCTTTTTCGGCGCCTATGCCAGCTATTTCCTCGATGGGGCGACCGGCGGTGTTATTGTTTGTCTGCAAACGGCGTTGTTCTTGACGGCTTTCCTGCTGGCACCAAAACACGGCCTGCTGGCCCACAAACGCAAGGCGCGCGCCGCACTGGAGGGACGGACATGATAGACACGCTGCTGCAACCCTTTCAGTTCCCTTTCATGGTCAAAGGCTTCTGGATTGCGGCGATCGTGTCGGTGCCTACTGCGATGCTGTCGTGCTTTCTGGTGCTCAAGGGCTGGGCGCTGATGGGTGACGCGGTCAGCCACGCGGTGCTGCCGGGGATCGTGCTGGCCCATATCGTCGGTGTGCCGTTGATCCTGGGCGCGTTCGTGGCGGGTATGTTCACCGCTGTTACTACCGGGTACCTGGCCGACAACAGTCGTATCAAGCCCGATACGGTGATGGGTGTGGTGTTTTCAGGCATGTTCGCGGTGGGGATATTGATGTATGTCGCGCTTGAGACGAACATGCACCTTGATCACATCCTTTATGGCAACATGTTGGGGGTCGGCGCTGCAGATATCTGGACCGCCGGTTTGGTGTCCTTGGGTGTTGGTGGTGCGCTGTTGCTGCGCTGGAAAGACCTGATGCTGCACGCGTTCGATCCGGCCCATGCGCGCGCAGCGGGCTTGCCCGTGAACTGGCTGCATTATGGCCTGCTGGCGGCCTTGTCGCTGACTATTGTGGCGACACTATCCGCTGTTGGGCTGATCCTCGCCATCGGGTTGTTGATCGCACCGGGGGCGATCGCCTTCTTGCTAGTGCGACAGTTCAAGACGATGCTTTGGGTGTCGGTGTTGGTCTGCCTAGTGTCAATGCTGGGCGGTACCTATGCCAGCTTCTTTCTCAACAGCGCTCCGGCGCCTACAGCCGTTTTGATCCTGACGGCCCTGTTCTTGCTAGCCTTTACCCGGCGCCTGATGCTGACGCAGCGAAAAATAGCAAACCCGTGACTGATGAGGTCATTGACCGTTTGCAATATATGGAGTGTCTGGACTGAGTTCTTCATCAAGGTTCAGCGGTGAACTCGATAAGAGGCAAGTTAAGCAATTCGTCCCTCGCTATGGCTGGAGTAGAAGGCATTCTGCTGAGTGTTCCGGCCACAAATCAGGCAGTCGCAAAAACTTCATTAGGGTATACATCGGATAGGCGGAACGATGAGGTTGAAAAACAAGGCGTCAATCAACATAGAGGATGTTTTGTAATATCTTCAACCCGGTCGGTTTTCCGCAGCAAAGCCGAATTCACCCGGGTATGCTGAGTGCAACATTAGGAAAGTCTAAATTTATGCTTATGGCCGTAATCAACGTATTCATCTAGCCATAGGGGGATCATTTACGCTGCGGTGTCGGGGTTATGAAGCATGGCTTGGAAGTCCTCGGCTTCCAAGGGCCGAGCGAGAAGAAACCCCTGAATACGGTCGCAGCCGTGTGCTTGCAGCCAGGCAAGCTGTGATGGGGTTTCCACGCCCTCTGCCACGGTCCTTAGCCCGAATGCCTGAGCCATGGCGAGGCTGGCCCGGGCGATGGCCTCATCGTGCTCGTTGTTGCCCAGGCCGTCCACGAAGGTTTTGTCGATCTTTAGCTCGGCCAGGGGAAGCCGCTTGAGGTTTTCCAGGGAAGAATAGCCGGTCCCAAAATCGTCGATGGCCAGGTCCACCCCGGCTTTCTGTAGCGCTTGAATCTCTTGGAAAACGATGTCGGAGCGATCGGTGAGCGTGCCCTCCGTGAACTCCACCTGAAGTTGGCCCGGCGATATGTGGTATCGGGTCATGACCTCGTGCAGGCGGGCAGCAAATTGCCCTTCACGAAAGGTCTTGGGACTGACATTGAAGGAAATTACGGGAGGGGCGAACCCTGCTGCTAGCCATCTTTGGAGATCTTTACACAGCAGTTCTTGCACTCGCCAGCCAAGCTCCGTGATCAGGTCAGATTTTTCGGCGACGGGAATGAATTGCCCCGGGCTGATCGGCCCGTTCTCGGGATCCTGCCAGCGCAAGAGTGCCTCGGCGCCCACAAGCCGCTCAGGGGTGCTCGCGTCGAATTGGGGCTGATACACGAGCCGCAGCTCGTCGTTAGTAAGCGCCCGGCGCAGTGCCGTCTCAAGGGTGGCTTCCCTGAGAAGGCATTGGTGCAGCCCCGAGTCGTACAGCCGCAGCCGGTTGCGGCCATCCTCCTTGGCCTGGTACATGGCCATGTCGGCCGCCCGGGAAAGGGTGTCCACGTCATCCCCGTCCTGAGGGTACAAAGCGAGGCCGGCGCTGGTCGTGACACGCAGGCTCCGACCTCGGACCTCGAAGGTGCCGGGGAGGCCCGCCACCAGACGCTGTGCGATGGATCTGGCCGTCTCGGCATCGCAGTTGGCGAGGACCACCGTAAATTCGTCGCCACCGAACCGTGCGATTGTATCCACATCGCGCACCAGCTCCCGCAACCGAGCGGCCACTTGTACCAGCAGCTGATCCCCCACCTCGTGACCCAGGGTGTCGTTGACGGTCTTGAAATAGTCCAGATCGAGAAACAGCAGAGCCGCCTGACCCCCGTTGCGTCGGGCCTGGGCGATGGCCTGCTGGAGCCGATCCTGGAACAGGCTGCGGTTAGGTAGCCCGGTCAGGGCGTCATGGTTGGCCAGGTATTCGACCTTGCTGTGGGAGTCCTTGATCTGCGCGATATTCGAATAGGCGCCTACGAAATACTGGGTCTGTCCCTCCTCGTCATCGATGCGATTGATCGTGATCCATTGCGGGTAGACCTCGCCGCTCTTGCGGCAATTCCAGATTTCGCCCTGCCAGAAACCCCGGTGGGTCAGGCTCTCCCACATCGTCTCGTAGAAAGCTTGGCTTTGGCGTCCGGATCGGAGCAAGTCGCCCACGGTCACGCCAAGCGCGTCACGCTCGGTATAGCCGGTGATGCGGGTAAAGGCCTTATTGATGGTCTGGATGCGGCCGGCAGGGTCTGCCACCACGATGGCCTCGCCGGCGTCCGCGAAGACGCGGGCGGCAATCCGGAGCTGATCCTCCGCCCGCCGCTGCGCCGTGATATCTATATGCATGACGACTGCCTGGGCCTCCCTGACCGGACGGTTAGCCTGGTCTAAGCGGTTGGCGATCAGGCGGAACCAACGGTACTGGACCGGGGAGTGGCAAGGGTAGTCCATGGTGAAGCGATCGCGCTTGTTGACCAGCACAGCGCGTAGGCCGGCGGCGACCTCGGCAGCACCTTCTCCGGCGACGTCGCCGACCGCGCGCTCGCAAATCGCGAGGTAGTTCTGTCCAACCCCGAAGCGAGGATCCGTGTTACCACCTTCGACGCCATAAGACCGCCACTGGCTGTTGACGTCGATGATGTTGCCTGCGGCATCGAGAAGGGCGATGCCTGCCGGCAGGGAGTCAATAAGCGCCTCGCGCATAGCGGTACTCCTTATAGTCAAAGCTACTGACTTCACCGCAGTACCGGTGGGCATCGGTGGTGACTCTGCAGACCGGTTTTCGGAATCAGCAGGTCATCGGGTGCGAGAAGGGGCTCTCTCTGGGTGACCGAACCATCGTTGTGCATGCGGGAACTTCCTGAGTAAGGTAATTGTTGTTTAAAAGGTGCAAATTGTTCAGGCAGCAGGTGTCAATGCCATACGCAGCGAGGAATGCCTGGTGCCGGCGGCGCTTCCTGCAGGGGTGTTTTCCCTGGTGAGCATCACTTCTACGCCGCGGTGTCGGTGTTATGAAGCATGGCTCGGAAGTCCTCGGCTTCCAGGGGCCGAGCGAGAAGAAACCCCTGGATGCGGTCACAGCCGTGCGCCTGCAGCCAGGCAAGTTGTGAGGGAGTTTCCACGCCCTCTGCCACGGTTCTTAGCCCGAATGCCTGAGCCATGGCGAGGCTGGCCCGGGCGATGGCCTCATCGTGCTCGTTATCGCCCAGACCGTCCACGAAGGTTTTGTCGATTTTGAGCTCGGCCAGGGGAAGCCGCTTGAGGTTTTCCAGGGAAGAATAGCCGGTCCCGAAATCGTCGATGGCCAGGTCCACCCCGGCTTCCTGAAGCGCTTGAATCTCTCGGAAAACGATGTCAGAGCGGTCAGTGAGCGTGCCCTCCGTGAACTCCACCTGAAGCTGATTTGCGGTGATGCCATGTTGCGCCATGGCCTGGAGCAGCCCCGAGGTAAATCGCGCCTCCCGAAAGTCCTTGGGCGAGACATTGAAGGAGATGGGGGGTGGGGTAAGACCGGCGGCCTGCCAAGCGCCCACTTGCTCACACAAGAGCGCAACCACCCGTCGGCCCAGTTCCGTGATCAGGTCAGATTTTTCGGCGACGGGGATGAATTGCCCCGGGCTGATTGGCCCCATTTCGGGGTCCTCCCAGCGCAGCAAGGCCTCGGCGCCCACGAGCCGCTTGGGGTCGCGTGCGTCGAATTGGGGCTGATACACGAGACGCAGCTCGTCGTTGGTAAGCGCCCGGCGGAGAGCCGTCTCGAGAACGGTGCCCTCGAGGAGGCGCTGCTGCAGCCCAGGCTCGTACAACCGCAGCCGGTTGCGCCCATCCTCCTTGGCCTGGTACATGGCCATGTCGGCCGCCCGACACAGCGTGTCCACGTCGTCGCCGTCCTGAGGGTACAAGGCCAGGCCAGCACTGGTCGTGACACGCAGGTTCCGTCCGCCGATCACGAAGGTGCGGGCGAGGCTCGCCACCAGGCGCTGCGCGATGAATCCGGCGACCTCGGCATCGCAGCCGGCAAGGACCACCGTGAATTCGTCACCACCGAGCCGAGCGACCGTATCCACATCGCGCACCAGCTCTTGCAGCTGCGCGGCTACCTGCACCAGCAGCTGATCCCCTACCCCGTGACCCAGGGTGTCGTTGATGGTCTTGAAATGATCCAGATCGAGAAACAGTAGGGCCGCCTGCTCCTCGTTGCGTCGAGCCTGGGCGATGGTCTGTTGGAGCCGATCCTGGAAGAGACTGCGGTTGGGCAGGTCGGTCAGGATGTCGTGATTGGCCAGGTATTCGACCTTGCTCTGGGAGTTTTTGAGCTGTGTGATATCCGAGAAGACCACCACGAAATGCTGGGCCTGGCCCTCCTCGTCATCGATGCGATTGATCGTGAGCCATTCCGGGTAGACCTCGCCGCTCTTGCGGCAATTCCAGATCTCGCCCTGCCAGAAGCCCCGCTGGGTCAGGCTCTCCCACATCGCTGCGTAGAAAGCATGACTGTGGCGCCCGGACCGGAGCAGGTCGCCCACGATCACGCCCTGGGCGTCACGCTCGGTATAGCCGGTGATGCGGGTAAAGGCCTTGTTGATGGTCTGGATGCGGCCGGCGGGGTCCGTCAGGGCAATGGCCTCGCCGGCGTCCGCGAACACGCGGGCGGCGATACGGAGCTGATTCTCTTCTTGCCGATGTGCCGTGATGTCCACGTGCATGACGACTGCCTGGGCATCCTTGACCGGGTGGTTAGCCTGGTTTATGCGGTTGGCGATCAGGCGGAACCAACGGTACTGGGTCGGGGTGTGGCAGGGGTAGTCCATGGTGAAGTGATCGCGCTCGCCGGCCAGCACGGCGCGCAGGCCGGCGGCGACCTCGGCAGTGCCTTCTCCGGCGACGTCGCAGATCGCGCGCTCGCAGATCGCGAGGTAGTTCTGTCCAACACCGAAGTACGGGTCCGTGTTACCACCTTCGACGCCATAAGACCGCCACTGGCTGTTGACGTCGATGATGTTGCCCTCGATGTCGAGAAGGGCGACGCCTGCCGGCAGGGAATTGATAAGCGCCTCGCGCATAGCCAGCGTTTGCTTGAGCTCTGCGTAGTCGACGACACTGATGTCCATCAAGCGCTGGTTGTCATCGGGGGTGTGAGGGTGCAGAGCGGTTTCCGAAACCGGCAGGTCTTCGGGTGCGAGAGGCTGTTCTGTTTGACTGAGCGGTCCATTGCTGCGCATGCAGAAACGTCCTGTGTAAGGCAATTGTTGTTTAATAGGTGCAAATTTTTCAGGCAGCCGATGTCGATTCCACACGAAGCGACGAAGAACCCTTACGTGTTGCAATAACGAGCGACAAAAAACTCCTTAAAAAAATAATCAATGTATCGGCATCCGGCGCCATACAAAAACTGTAGCTCGTTTTTTAGCTAAGGAGAATTAATAATGAAAATATTATCGGTGATTTTCAACCCAGTTGTCCAAATGGCTGCGCTTAAGCAGCCCGTTTATTACGCTCGATTTCGTGCATTTTTACCGGGTTGAGCGA
>NZ_JARWAN010000034.1:0-20216 GCF_031451755.1 Vreelandella vilamensis
ATCAATCACCGATTGCGATAATGAAGGAATGGCAAACCAAGCGTCCTGAGTTATTTACCAAGAAGGTGGTTAATCACACGGGACCCGACAAGTAGGCACTTACCGTAGTTTTGAATGTGCTTGATACTTGGTGCCACCAACAGGGTAAGCCGAAAACTGGATTAGTATTCCCCTCGCCGCGAAATGGCAAGCGCATGGACCCGACGGCGATGCAAAAACCATGGGCTAACATTCGCCAATTAGCCGGACTGCCAAGAGATTTGCAAATGTATAGTTTGAGACACAACTTTGCTTCTCAGCTTGTGATGTCTGGGGTTGATCTTTTAACAGTGTCTAAGTTGATGGCGCATTCCGATATTCAGACTACGATTAAATACTATGCTCATCTGTGTCCTGATCATGCTCAAGATGCCGTTGAAGCGTTTGCGATGCAACAAGTAGTTGAACAGGAAGACACTGTCAGCAATCGCAAAGAATGTCGCTAACCTGCAGCTAATCGAATTGACGAATGCTTTCACTGGCAAAATGCCAAAGTCGGTGTTCACCTTCAGCCCGCTCTACTTCCGGCCGAGACAGTGGTTCGGTCAGGTCTACACACTAGCTGATCAAACGTGCTTTCCATTTGGTTTGGTCTTTGGCATTTTTAAAAATCGGGTTTTTCCTTTTGTTCATGATGTTAGAGGTAACAGCATGATGTGGACAGGAAAACCCCGATATAGTTGATTGAGCAAATACTATTAAATCTAATCAAGCGGCCACAAGACCAGCTGAAGAAAAGCGGGGGAGACGCTAGACTTAGTTGAGACAAGCGAAATCGTGATCAAATCCAAGCCTTGCCCTTTATAAGGTAGAGTAGGCCTTTTACCAATCGAACATAGATCCAAATCGTAAACGCCAAGCTCGCCAGGCTGACCAAAAGCGTTGCACCGAAACCAGATCCGGAAATCATCAGAACTACGAAGCCTAGGTAGGCAATGATCGCTATCATGAAGAACAGCACACTGACCCAGAAGGTGCTGATGATATTTCTGTAATGGGTGCGGGTGAAAGTCGGAGCATCACCTTGCTGCACGTAAGCAATTACTACCGCAATTAGCGGGGTGAACCACAGCAGTGGGCCAGTCATCATAAGTGCGTAGCAAACGATAGCGATCTTGTCTTCGGTGCTTTTTTCATGCTCAGTGGAAACTGGGGAGATGAAACCCTGCGCAGGATTTTGGATGTCTTGTGTCATTTTTACCTCGTTCCTCAATCAACATTATTGAAGCAAGATGTCAGGTGCGCTTTTCCTTCGAAATGCGCTCGACGTTAAGGGCGATCGACAAAATGATGATCAAACTTTCTTTTGCTATCGACATGGCGATGACAGAGAAATAGGTGTAAACCAGGCCTAAAATAAGGGCGGCTATTCCTTCAAAAAGGCCGAAAGCAAATACCATTCCCACCATGCTTACCAAACTAATCAGAGCACCAATAAACCACGAGAGGAAAATCAGGCCATCCCAAGCGGCGCGCAACCAGTCGAATACCGGGAATTCGGAGCGGCTACTGACGACTTTTTCAGTATCATCGCGTTGTCGCATGTCGGCGAGGCGTAGAGCGGCACCTTTCCAAATGCTCCATGGAATAGTGAAAAAGCGAACCACACAAACAAATAGCGCACTGATGACGGCAGGTAGTAGAGCGGGAATGACATCGTTTTTCAGTTGAGACATTAGTTTCTTCCTTGAGTAAAGTGAATTCATTATATAGGTTGAGGTGAGTTCAGCCGGAACATTGGGCAGCGCTGAGCGCTTCCCGTCCGGCATCCTTGAGCATGACACTGATGGCGGCTGCATCCTGAGAGCCGAACACGCGACCGCCGGTCTGCTCGGCAATGCAGTTGGAAAGACCTCTGTTTGAGATATCCACGACATTGATTCGCAGGCGTGGCTGTTGCATGGCGATTTCGCGGGCGACCGCACAGTGGTCGTTGCCACAGCCATCGGCACCATCCACAAAAGCTAGAATCACGGCATCTCGCTCTCTGCCGTCGACCATACTGGCGGCTTTTTGCAGGCTAGCCGCAAGCGGGGTGCCGTCGTCGGCCACCAGGTTGCGCACACCCTGCACCAGCATTGGTCGCTGCTCTGCGCTGAAACGCCCTTGGACTATTGGTGCTTCACATCCGCGGTAGGTCACAAGCCCAATATCGACGGCAGGGTCGATGGCTCGCGCTAGTTCGCTGAAGGCCTCCTTGGCGACTTCCATACGCGATGGACTGGCGGTAATTCTCTGCATGCGAGGGGAGTGGGCACGCATAGTGCGCAAGGGTTCTGGCATGGTGGCGTACCATTGCTCATCTTCTTCAGTGGTGCTGATATGCAGATTCATGGAGCCGGATGTATCGAAGATAGTGATGAACTCCGGTGGTGGGGTGTCGGCACTTCTACAGGCGAACGGCTCCTCGATGACCTCTTCGGTAGGCGGCCAGGGGAAACGTTCCCAGTGAGTGATCCCCATCCACAGGCCAAGTAACGCCAACCCACTAAGCAGTAGGGGTAATACCCAGCCTACTCGACGTCGAGTAGAAACCTGCTTTGGTATTGGAGGCGGGATCGGTGTCGGTACCTTGGGCGTGGCTGTCGGCGCCACAGTGGGTGTTGGACTTGCAGCAGGTGCTGGAGCAATGGGTGCCCAGCGAATAAGGAGCGGCTCCCCCCCTACGGAGTAGAGGGTATCCAGTGCCGGTGCCGTGGGCAGTGCCTGCAACTCGGCTGCGGCTGGATCGCCACGCCGTTCCAGCTCGTCGATCAGGCTTTTCAGTGCCGAAAGGCGTTGTGAAAGTCGTTCCTGAAGAGCTGCCTGCTCGGCGGCAGGTAGCTCATCCAGGCGGCGAGGCTGGCCTGGCAATTCCGTCCACCATTCTAGATCGCCGGTGCGCCCCTCTCGCGGGATGGCGAAGAGGTTGCCGATGCTAGGAGGGCAGTAGCGATGTATTAATCCTTGCAGGCGCTCAGGTTGCCGAGGGTCGACAAGCACATAACCCTCATCACGCAGTATACGTTGCATAATAGCCCTCCTTGGCAACAGACGTTACTTTGACTCTCACGGCGTATAGCCCAGACTTTGTTGTAAGCGGCTGACTTGCTGCTGCAAGACTTCCAGGCGGGCCTGTCGCTCTGCCAGTGTTTCCGCGTTATCACTGCTCTTGGGAGTCGCGTTCATCTGCCTTTCCAGCTCATTCAGCTGATGTTGTAGCCCAAGCTGTTCCTGAGTGTGGTTCTGAAGGCGAGCGACCAGCGCACGGACTGATTGCTCTAGCGCGTAATGCTGGGCATTGGTGACACGCAGTTCGTTGCGAGTGGCGCGCTGCTGCTCCATGATCTGGCGCTCGATCTTGCGAAACAGAGCGTTATCTTCCTGGTCGAGCTGCACCTGCTGTTCACCGGCGTCAATACGGGCACGATAACCCCCACCCGTATCACAGGAGAACTTGGTCACCAGGCTGGCGTCTCGGTTGTAGGGGTCGCAAGCCTCAGGAGTAGTGGCGCAGCCAGCGAGCAGGGTTAGCGTGCCGAGCACGATAAGAAAACGAAGTTTCATGGCGGTTTCCTTAGCCCAGGGTGATGGCAGAGCGCATGTTGTAGAGGTCGTCCACTTCCTGCTGCAGCGCCAGAACCTGATATTTCATCACGTCGATTTCTTGCTCAATTTCTTTGATTTCTTCGGGGTTGGCCTCCTGACGCTCCGCTTCGGCGACTTCCTCGTACTCCATTACGGTGCTCTGCATGTTGTTTAGGTCACGACGCAGAATGCTAATGTTGCTGTCAATGGCCGCAAGTTCACGTTCAGCAGCGACACGGTCAAGCTGCTGCTCGGAAATCTCTTGTTGCAGGCGCTCAATGCGTGCGCGGTCATCGGCCATGACCTGACGAGCAGTTTCAGTACGTGCGATCACCTTTTGAGTATCATTTTGAATATCTTGGCTCATCACCGCCAGGCGCTCCGTGGTGGAGGCGTATTCGCTGCGACGCTGATCGAGGTAATAGTTGGCACCCATTGCCACCCCACAAGCAGTAATGCCTGCAGCAATCATGCAGGTATTGCGGTCGCTGGTACCGCTAATCATGCAGCCTGCTATGCCAACGGCGGCGCCTGCCGCACAAGCTTGAACGCCAGACTTGCTGAAGAACTGTGCGTCATTGCCTTGCGTTAGTCGTGAGTCAGCAGACCGGTTAGCGCTTAGCGTGTTACTGCCCGTGCTTGCGCAGCCGGTAAGGAAAAGTGTGCCAGCTACAGCAGAGCCGATTAGCAGTTTCTTGAAGAGGGTAGGGACAGTCATTGTCATGGTAGTTTCCTTAAATATTGAGGTTGATGGTTATTGGGTTGCCATAGCCTTGCAACTCTCCAGCCAGGCCTCGGCGGTGATGTGCTGGTCATTCAGGTACTGGCGCTGATGCTGCCAGTAGGTCTGCAGGTAGGGGCGGAGCTCACTCACTTTAGGGTTTCGTGAGAGTATCTCGCTGAATACCTCTACCTGCTGAGTGATGGGTTCGCGGCCATATAGCGTGGCCGACTCCACCAGACTACTAGCGTAGTAACGGCTAAGCCCTTCAAGCCGCTTTTTTTGCTCGGCAAGACGCGCCTGACGCATGTCGCAGCTAGCGTCCGGCTCGTCGCCTTCGCAATTAAGCCGATAGTTATCGGCCAGGAAGTCGAAGAAGACTCCGTCATCCTCGAGCTTGGTGCATAGGAACGCGCCTAGGTTGAGGCTGGCACGAATGGCTTGGTTGCGTGCTTCCTGCTGGCGTTGGTTGCTGGCGCGCAGTTGGCGCTCCAGTGTCTGAAGTTGTTCCTGTAATGCCCTGTCTTCTACATCGGAGGCAAGCTCGGCCAACTGGACTACGGTGCCAGGTGAGCCGTCTATTTCCTCCTCGTCGAGACCTAAAGAAGCCCAGCTCTCCTCGATCGCGGCAATACGTTCCCGAGAAGTCAGGGTCGGAGCAACAAGCGCCAGCCGCAGCCCGGTGGCGCGACCACGATTGTGTTCGTCGCTGCCGTAGTA
The DNA here is from genome assembly GCF_031451755.1 of Vreelandella vilamensis. Taxonomy (NCBI): domain Bacteria; kingdom Pseudomonadati; phylum Pseudomonadota; class Gammaproteobacteria; order Oceanospirillales; family Halomonadaceae; genus Vreelandella; species Vreelandella vilamensis. The sequence goes on from NZ_JARWAN010000034.1 coordinate 5,048, forward strand.
GGGTTCCTCGCCACGCAGAGCACCACGTAGATCCTCACGTGGCGTCAAGTAGCTACCGCCACGGACCACAAAGCCGCCGGCCTGGCCGTGCTGGCGATCCAGCTTATTAAGCCTAAAGGGTTCAAATATCATCTCGGTGGCATTGCCCAGGACGTCATGCAGGCCAAGTGGGTTGGGCGCCAGTAGTCCTGCGAGTTGCAGCCGACCGTTGGAAGACTGAGCCCCAGAGAACCACTCATAGGCATTGAGACCTTCCGGCATGGGATAACGGGAGTCCCGATATTCAGCCGTGCTGACTTCCAGGCCACCTCGAGCGGCGAATTCCCACTCCACTTCGGTGGGCAGGCGCAGGAATCCCAAAGAACCATCCTCGCGGGGCAGCATCTTGGAGGCATGTTCGCGTAGCCAAAGATTATAGGCATCGCTGAGCTGCATAGCATCGAACCAGCTCAGTGCAACCTGGGGGAATCGTTTGCGGTTGGATAGGGGCGGACACTCTTTACCGACCAAGGCCTCGTACTGCAACTCGGTGAGTTCGTATTTAGCTAACAAATAATAACGTGAGGCTTCGCCATCTTCGCTAGTGAAGCTTCCAGAGATGAAAGCAGGCCTACTATGCTCTACATAACCCCAACCGGTCCCATCTTGGCCGATCTGAACGGGGAAATCTTCCAGTGGTTTGCTGACAGGCACATGAATCTGTCGAAAAGCCATTGCGCCGCCGCAGGGCATCGGCAAGATGACGTCATCCTCCAGGGGGGATGGATTGTAGAGACGCTCATCCCATTCAGGCTGTGCCTGCACCGAGAAGGTGATTCCTAGGCTGGCTGTCAAGGTGGCAAATAAAGCAACAAAGTGGTTTTTAGGCTTCACGAAGGCTCTCCGCTGGCTGTATACCGAAGGCACGCACTACGCCGATAACCGCAACTAGCAAGGCAACCCCAAGGGTCAGCACTAGGGCAGCGAGGGCGTGAGTGATGGTGATATGACTGACGACACCAGCAGCAAGGTGGCTGGTAGCCAATAGATGGTTGAAGGCGATCGAGGCGATAACGAATAACCCCAGGCCGACTACAAAAGCGATAAGAGTCAGAAGTCCAACCTGCAGGCCTACGTAAGTTGCTATAGCCGGACGCTGGAAACCGAGCAGACGAAGCACGGCATATTCTCGACGCTTGCGATCGATGTTGGCCATAAAGGCACCGGCCATGGAAGCCAGGCAACCTACCAGAGCGGTAATGGCTATAACGCTGAAGATTAATCCGAGCACTCGGTTGATAGTTTGCACATTCTCGATTTCGGCTAGGCGGCTAGCTGTCTCTATTCGCTGGGCCTCTAGCTGCTTTACTACGCCAGCTACGGCATCCCCTTTATCGGCGAAGATACGTGCACGGGCATAACGCAGGGGATAGTCTGCGTGCTGGACGCCACTCCCAACCCCTAATAGCGGGCTGGCAAGGCCGTCCCGAAAGCGTTCCAACTCAATTAATAGCGATAGGTTTACGAAGGCAGCTGGGCGTGGAAAGCGAGCAGCATCCAGAACGCCGGAAACCTCTACCTCTACGCGGCCGCGCTCCTGTTGGTTTTCCAGTCGGCGGCTGACGGCAAGAGTTAGACGCTCGCCCACGGCGACATTGAGGCGTCGTGCGGCCGACTCACTGAGCACCACTTCGGTTCCTTTGGGGTAGTGGGCCTGGCTAGCCAGCAGCGGATCGCCTTCGGCGGAAGGGATTAATTCGGCACCCTCCAAGAAGTGTTGACGATCTTTTAATAGGTCGGCCTGAGTGTTAAGCGAACGGGTCTGTCCAATGGCAAAGCTGACCCCGGGAAGATCTCGAACCTGATCGATCCAGGCCTCGTCGAAGCTCCCGCTGGTCAGCATACGGATTTCAAGATTACGTGGATCATCGAGGAGTTCTCGCTGTAGCTGACTGACCACGCCGTATTTGAGGCCGAATAGCAGCAGCAGCGGGGCGATTACCGCTACTAGGGCAGCGGCAATGCATAGAGAAACTTGGCGATCATGCCATAGATCCTGAATGGCTAGGTTCAGGATAAGTTTGAGTCTACTTAAACCGGTTTGGCTAGGTTTCAGGCTCAAAGCGACATCCTCCTGACGTCAGAGTAGCTGCCAGCCTTGGCAGCGAAAATTGTGCCACGAGAGTGCGATCGTGGGAGACCACCAAAGCAGCCATCTCGAGTTCCTGCACCAACGAGAGAATTAGACCGAATAGTAGTTCACCGGCCTGAGGATCAAGTGCAGCGGTGGGCTCGTCAGCTAGCAGTAGGCGAGGCTCATGAGCCATAGCACGCACGAAGGCGGTGCGTTGGCGCTCACCAATGGAGAGCGCAGCAGGACGTTTGTCCATTAGTGGCTCCAGACCCAAAATTGCACAAGCATGGCGCACTCGCTCGCTGTTCGTTGGTAAGCCAAGCAGACGGCGAGGCAAGCTGATGTTGTCGCGTACATTGAGGAATGGCAGTAATCCTCCGTTCTGTAGCAAAAACCCCAAGTCACGTGAGCGGATCTCAGCCAGAGCATGTTCATTTTCGGTCCAAAGAAGGGCCGCTAAATCCGTTTCACTTGGTCCCAAAGTGTAGCTGTCGAGCGCGCTTGGCTTTAACAGAAGGCCAAGGGCTTCCAGCAAGGTGCTCTTACCGCAGCCACTGGGACCCACGATGGCAAGCATGTCGCCAGAAGTAAGCGTCAGCCCTGGTAGGTGGACTTCATGTCGTCCCGTACCTCGCCCGCGTGTGACACGCAGTTCGCTCAGATTTAGCATGGCGTTTCAGGGCATCATTTCGAGGGGTATAGGATAGACGTCATCACGTGGGTCGGCTCCTTCGGCCAGGGATACCCAGCGATCCACATCAGCGTTATAACGCTGGTAATGGCGCAGTTTAGTGGCCAGATGGCGAATAAAGCGCTCCTGCTGTAGTCCATCCCAGCTCAACCAAGTCTCCTCATCGAGGTTGAGTACTTCACTCTGGTAAGGAAGATCTTCTAGGTACTCACCCATCAGGCCTAGTTCTCCAAGGCGTTGCCCTTCGCTCTGCTGCAACTGATTCGGATCAGCCCCCATGGCAGCGGCCACCGAACGTAAACGGTCAAACATATCGGTGGGAGAAATAAGGCCGGCATTAGCTGCATTGAGAATCTCGCTGACGACATCGTTGAGATCACTCAATTGACCTTTGGTGAGCAGTACTCTGACTTCGGTAGTGGGAAGGTGCTGTGCAATCAAGTCGCGGTCGCTGATCCAGGCTTCAAATACGGGGGGAGCTTGACTGCCTGTGACTTGGCCAAGGTAGGCTAAACGCATAGCGTGTCCTATCAACTCTAGGTCATCCTTCAACCGTTGTTGACTGGGGTCGTCTGCCTCCTCTTCGGCATGGAGTGCGCTACCGATGGCTTCTTCACCCAGGTAGGCGGCATATACTTGATCAGTGATGGCCGTGGCAAGAGCATCAACCCGCTGGCCAAAGATGGCAACTTCGCCGGTATCGACCGGGTAGTAGAGCGAGGTGCCAGTGCTAGTGAAAGTAGAGAGATTACTGTACTGAGCTTCGGCAGCGGCATGATCGCCACGTTTCTCGCCACCGGGTGTCTTGAGATGCAGGGTGTAGACGGCAATACCGTGACGTGCTGCCTCCAGCCGAACCTGATCCGCATTAAGTCCGGTAGAGGAGCGTTCACCGTCACCTTCAATGGCACTGGCATCGGTGATCAGTACGATATAACGTGCGCCGAAGTTACTCCACTCGACTTCATCAATAGCCTGCATCACGCCGCCATAGGCGTCTTCTTCCCAACCCACGGTGGATGCCTGGGCTTCACGAAGGCCAGCCACGCGGCTCATGAAATCATTGCCATCCTTGACATCATTTGGGTCAGCATACATGCGCGTTACATAGTCGATGCCGGGAGCAGCTTCGATGCTATCGCGGAAGGAGACTAGGCCAAATCGTACTTGTTCGGTGAGATCCTGCTCCTCGATACGCTGATAGATACGTTCAACTGCCTCACGCGTGCGCTCTATATAGGGTCCCATGGAGATGGTGGAGTCGATAACGAAAACCACGCCGGCGTTGAACTCACGCAGCTGCGCGGAGACATTGTTGGGGTCATTCTGCGTTTCATCTTTCTCGGCTTCGCTTACCGAGGCCACTTTTAGCAGACGAGTCATAAAGCCTGCTTCGGTCATTATTTCCTCGCCTTCCAGAATTGGAAGGAGGTAGAACTGCTCGTGGAGGTCGACAAAGTATTCTGGCTCTTGGGCGACGATGCCAGGGGCATCGCCGTCACGACGCAATTGGGCACGTAGCGGGGCGACCTGGCCGGAAGGTTCGAAGTCATCAAAGATCGTCATCAAACCATCGCGTTCGCCAAAGAACATCAGGCGGTCGCGGTTAGCTGGATTGGTAAATGACAGTGTGAGCTGCATGTTCCACTCCACTGTGCAGGATTCCGGTAACCAACCGCTGGTACTGCCATAGCTATCAGGGCCAACTTCGAGCCACTTCTCTCCATTCTTTTCACTACGCTGATAGACATAGAAGCGGCTAAAGGCAGGTTGCAGTTCTCCATCAGTGCCGGCTGCCTGCTCACTAAGCTGGCAGCCTGGCGTGGTCAATACACGCTGGTAGAGGGCCTGCTTACCTTCCTGCAGCAGTGGGCGTACATCAGAATGGGCGGGGAAAGCAGTGGCCGCCAACGGAAGTGCCATCGCGAGGCTTAAAATATTTTTGCGCAGCATCATCCTTGAAGCTCCTCCAGCCGCTGGCTGGCTTCGGCATTATTGGGATCGAGGCCCAGAGCGGTCTCGTACCAGAAGATGGCAGTTTCCGTGTCGGGTTCAGGGAAGCAGGTGCTGGGTGAATGCTGTGCCGGATCGAACTCTTGTGCATAGGCTAGAGCGGCGTCGGCATCACCGTTGAGTGCTTGGTGGGCATAGAGTCGCCGTGCAATCCCGCAGTGGTCATTGGTCAAGGCTTCATTGACCACATCAAGCATGCCACCGTCGTCGTTTCCAGCACCGGTGCAGGCCTGAACGAACTCCAGCTCGCCCATTTCGCTCATGCGCTGCAACGAGCAAGGGGCGGCGGCTGCGGAAGTGGCACTCTGATTGGTATCCAGCGGTTCGCTCGCCTCGTCGGGAGCGGCTTCTACCGGTTCGGATTCCTCGATTTCTTCTGCCGAGTTTTCTTCGGTAATAGCTTCGCTTTCGCTGGCAGTGTCTTTCCCATCGCGCATAGACATGCCGAACCAGGCAGCGGCACCAAGAATGACAGTAAGAATGACCACGGCCAGCAGTATCCACAGCCAGCGCTTGCTTTTGTCGTTTGGCGGCTGTTTGGGTGGTTCTGAGTTAGGCTCTGATCTGGATTCAGGTTCAGTGGCTTCGGGTTCATCAGCTACAGGTTCGAGTGAAGCGGGTTCCTCGGCAACGGACACTGACGCGGGTGGAGGTTCCGCAGTTGGCTCTGGCTTTGAGTTCACAGGGGGTGGCTGTGGCGTATTCAGGTCTGCGCTGGCATCCGGCTCAGTTGCGCTGCCACTGGCCCCAGAAGGCATCAGGCCCTGGCCGATACGCAGGCGTGCCTGACCAACCTTCTTGTCGTCTGGTCCGTAGAGCCGAACCATGTTGGTTGCGTGTGAATTTTCCAGTAGGGGGTCGACGATCGTGCAGTCCACTTCTGCTGCGAGATAGCCTTCGGTAGTGGGTTGCAGCGCTGGTAGATGAAACTTGAAGGCATTATTGCCCCACGCCCCGTCTTTCTGCAGGAAGTGTTCATCCTGGTTGCGCTGAATGTCTATCGACAAACCTTCGGTGGTTCCCTGCCATCCGATAATCACCAGTTGGCCGTAACCGGGCTGATTGGTATCCAGTGGCCGCAGCTCAACCTTAAGCATGGTTCGTCTCCCCGATGGTGAACTTCTCCAGCACTTTGCCGAGTCGTTCATTCTGTTCGATGGTGATTTCACGTCCACCGCTGTGGCCGGCATTTTCCTGGGTCATTATGCATAGACCAGACAGCCAGTCCCCGAGATAGACCAGAGCCTGGTTGACCGGCTGGTCGCTTAGTTGGGGCAATTCGTTGCTGGGTATCTGTCTCTGCTCATAGCCGAATAAGTGGGTCTTGGCACCAACGAAGCCTGTCGGACGCAGTTCGACTGGCTGATAATGAAAGCCAAGCCAGGCGATGAAATCGCGAAGTACCAGTTGGGCGGCCAGCACCTGGCGTGCCACTAGGCGATCACGGCGTGCACCGCTTTGCACACGCTTGACCAGCGCTTCATGCAGCCGCTCCTGCACCTTGAGACGGCTAGAGCCGGTTATCAATTCGTCGGCCAAAAGTTTCACCAGCTCGCGATCAAGACCGAGCATACGCATTAAGCCCTGACGCTGGGGCAGTTCGCGAACATGCCCTACCCAGGCGTTGTAAACAGCACGGGCAAAGCGATGGTCAGCGCTTTGCAGCACCGGGGCTGCAGGCGCAGCTGTGGTGGGAGTTAAGTCCTCGTTTGGCTCGTTGCCGAAGGGCAGGTCGCCGAAGCTGCTCTCAAGCCCGAAGTCGCTACTGCCGTAGAGGCCACCATCATCAAGGGAGGAGCTTTCCTCGTCGCGCTGTACCTCGCTGGCCAGACTGTCTTCGCTGTCGCTAAGGTAGAGATCGCGGACTGTCTCATCCGACAGCTCAAGCTGGTACTGCAGCTCCCCAAGGGAGTGTAGGCGCGTTTGCAGCTCTTTCCAGAAGCGGGATGCAGTGTCACGCTTCTCGGCGACTTCGCCGTCGGAGTCGCTGAAGTGCCACTTGGCCAGGCGCTCCTTGATTAGTGTGCGCTGAGTGTCCTCGAGCTGGCTGCTGATGCGCCCGAGTTTGTACTCAAGACCGGCGATACGAGCTAGGTAGTCGCCGATACGCGCCATGCCGCCATCATCGAGCGCCAGCATGGCTTGCCAGGCCTCGGCTGGCTGGGCGACGTGCTTGAGCACCGAGGGGCTTTCGATGAAGGTGGCCTGCATGCGTGTTAGAGCGTCCGCGGCATCGGTGTGGATGGCAGTTTCGCGCCCACCCTCGTTGACCAGAAAGGGCACCGGCAGACGTGGCTTGCGGACCAGGAAAGTATTGTCAAAGGCCTGGTTGGGAGCCCACTCCTGCATCCAGTCGTAGCTGCCAAAGCGCTCAAGCATGGTCATCTTGATCAGGCCATCCCAGCCGTCACGCAGCTGACCATCAGGCTGCTGCAAGGCGCCGTTAATGCGCATGTCGAACATGGTCAGTGCCCAGATCAGCCCTGGGTCGCGGCTGGCTCGCTCCTGGGCCGTTTCACCTTGGGTCTTCTCAATCCAGCGGCTCAGTACAGGACCTACGCTGGTGACGTCGCTCTGCTTGCTGGAACTGGTACACACCACTAGGCCATTCATCTCCTGGCTGTCGGTGTAGCGTTCGAACAGGTAGGCGACCTTGCCGCGCAGCAGTAGTTGAGAGAGACCTTCCTGGCTACCGGGTTCGCCGATCTTGCGCAGGCTTAGGCGACCGCGGTACCCGGGGAAGTCGAGTAGGTCAACTTTCTCGACTCGCGGATCGCGGGTGGGTTCCACCAGAGGGAAGGTCAGCTCTGCAGTTAGAGCAGCAAGTTGGGCCACCGGCAGGCTTACCGGCGCGCCGAGGTCGCTTCCTTCGGCGGGACAAACGTCCAAGGGTAGGTCCTGGGCGGTGCCCAGACGCTCAAGGATGTCCACGTTCATAATGCTGTCACGTTGGCTGAAGCCGTCGCCGTTGCGTACAACTAGGCAGCGTAGCGGGGCGAACACGCGAGAGGCATGGCCCAGGGTGCCCAGCGCCTGAGCCAGCTGACGATAGAGATTGGTAAGTTCGGGTTGCTCGCCCCACAGCAGGGAGAAAAGCTCGGCGCGCTGGTGACTGTTGAGCTTCGGGGCCAGCTTGATCACCCGCGGCCAGTAGCGGGCATTGAGCTTGCTGACTGACTTGGGAAAGCTTGCATGCAGATAGTCCCAGAGTTCCACGACCCCTTCGGGAGTGACCCCTGGCTGCAGAGGGTCGTCCAAAACTGTCTCATAAGGGCTCAATACAGCTGCCACCTTGTTCTCGTCAATCTCGTAGACATCTTCACGTTCATGATCAAAGTCGTTGAACCATGTGTTGGCCAGTACCTTAGCGATCTCGATTTCTCTGAAAAGCTTGAGCTCAACGGGAAATTCCGCAGGGCCGGAGCTGGCACTGCGGCTGAAGCGGGTAACCAGGCCAGTGGCCTCCTTGCCCCCGCCGACTGGATTGACGTGCTCGATGAAATCCAGTCGTGCCGGGCCGTAACAGGTCTCCAGCTTGCCGTTATCGCCAGCGGCTAGCGCTGAGATGAGATAGGACTTACCCGCTTGAGAGAGGCCGAAGAAGCCCACCGTCATTGGCGTGGTGGCAGCAAGGGACAGACTCTGAGCCAGATTGCGGGCGCGGTAAAACTCAAGGCTCAACTGGTCGGCTTCACTGTCCAGGCTAGGAGCGCTGTCGCGCACCGTCTCAATCCATTCAAGTGCTGCACCGGCGCCCTGATGAAAGGCTTGCCAGCCCGTGCTGAGTCGCTGCTGTTCATGTGTTAACTGATTCATGTTCTTTTCACGCTCCCGCTGTCCAGCCAGTAATTGGTATCACCAAGGCCTGCGTCGATAAGGGTGTTGAGTTGCAGCTTTAGAAATTTGGCATTGAAGCTGGCACCACCGTTGGTCTCCACGCCGGCGACCCTCAGACGGTCGCTGATCAGACTGCCCTTTCCGGCTCGCTCATCTACTGCCAGCCGAACCTTAAGCACAGGTGCTCGACCTTCCCTTTGCTCAATTTTGGCAAGTTCCTTTTTGCCTTCCGGGGTGAAAGTGAGCGTGTAAAGTGGTGATGCCGTCCAGCGCTCTACCCCTAATTGGCGAAAGCCGATGCGTAGAGGACCACGCATTTCGATGGTGGGCGTGTCGCCGCACTCATTTTCTGGTAACACGATGGAGGTGCTGTCATCGCTGGACGCAATGTCGCGATAGGTCACGTCGGCATCGGGAATAGTGTTGTTGTTATCAATCAGGCCAATATGACGAATCGTCGAGTAGGGACGCAGGGCGGCTGCACGGAAAAAGAAGTTGGAGAGGTTGTGCTGCGCGCATAGCAGGCAGAGCATGGCACCAACCGAGGCGGTGCTTTTCGGATCGTTGATGCGACCGTTGCGATGGAAGGGATACCAGCTGCCGGTGCGGTAGCCCTGAAGCGGCAAGATACGACCCGGTGGCAGCGGTAGCATCTTACGCAGGTAAGCCTGGATGCCGGGCAAGCGTGAGGGTCTTCCGGTGATTAGCAGTGTGTCGCACTGGTACTGAAAAGCCACTTCGCACAGCGAAGCCAGTGTCTTACATAGGTTGAAGCGATCCTTAAGGAAAGCTCGATGTACCTCAAGCAGATTGACGGTGAGCGGGATGTCGAGTAGGTCAAATTCAAGTTCAGTGCCCAGTTCGCGGCGTAGGGCACTTTCTACATAGCGGCGCACGGAATCGCTCACCGCCTGAGCGCCTAGGCGCTCGCCGTAGGTTAACGTTTCGGGACCGCTGGGTTGTTCAGGGTCGAAGGCTTCGTAGGCTTCAAGCAGGGCGAGGCCAAGGGGGGTGAATACCTGCAGGTTGAGCTGCTGACGTAGCACCTGCTCCTGGGCATTGGCACCTTCCTGGCCGCATAGCTTAGACATCATAGCGTCTGGCGAGGCTACGCCGGCTTGCTTGAGCGCCGCCTCGAAGCTGGGCAGCACGAACAGCTGGATAATGTCGAGCAAAATGTCGTCACCGGCGACCCGGAAACCATCGCGGAAGCGTTGTTCGGGTACTACGAAGACGTTACTGCCGCTGCTACCCGTTCCGTTGCGATCTAGGTAGTAATCGGTGATTACGAGGTCGGTAGTGCCTCCGCCGATATCGATAGTACCAAGCGTGATGCGCTCTCTGTTTGGCTTGCCGGGGCGCGCCAAGGCATCAAAGAACTCCTCTGGGTGGCCGGCGTAGTTCTCCTTGATTTCAGTATAGAGGTAGACCAGTTGCCCACAGGAGGCCTCGTCCCAATCCACACGCAATTTTGGCATTGGTACACGCAATGTGCCGTCTTTTTCGGCTTCATGGGGATTACTTTCTTCCATGTCGTCGTGCCAGCCCAAGCTCTTCCACACTAGGGCAACCGTCTGTTCCAGTCTCGAGACCAGCAGGCTGCGTTCTGCCTGGGGCATGGCCGGTGGTACAGTGAGGGTGATCGAGCGCACCCTCCGTGGGCGGTTGGTGTGGCCCTGACGCACTCGCTGGGCGGGGCTGTTGGTCTGCATTAGTGCTTGAGCCAACACCTCGGCTAGCATGAAGGTCATTAGAGAGCTTCTTGAGTAGTGTGGCTTGAAGACCGGCATCTGCTCCTCTTCAGGCACGGCGTAGAGGGCATTGCCGAGTTCGTTGATCAGGTGCGAGAAAGGAGCGGCAGTGGCGAGGGGCTCTGTTTCGGTGCGCACATAGGCGCTATTGAAGCGCCACCCGTGTCCGTAGCTTGCCTCATCCCACAGGTAGCGTTTTGGGCTGGAGAGCCCGGTTGAGCCCTCGGTGCCGCGGCGACGCCCGGCCAGGCATCCCGCCTCGACGCCGACCCGTGCGATGGTCGGCCACAGGAAAGCGTCGGGGCGACCGCTCTTGACCGATAGGTGATCTTTTCCAAAGAAGGTCTGGGAGAACTCGATGCGGCTCTCGAAGGGCTCGCGATAGACTCGCTCGGGTTCGACTAGGTCGCGCAGCTCAAGCACATAGTTGTTCTTGAGACCCGTGCCCGACTGACCATGATCTTCGATCAGTATGCCGCAGGTGCGAGAGTTGCCCACGTCCAGCACTAGGTCAACAGGAATGGCATTTTCGTTTTGAGCAATCACCTTGAGATCGGGAATCTCGACCCGAGGAGTGGGGTCGCGATGTTCCGCGTTGATGGGGCGGTGCAGCAGGCTCAGCACATTGAGGTAGTGGGCAAGGGGCATACGCTCTTCCAGAGCCTCGTGCATCTCCTGGCTGTCCAGTCCTGGATTAGCCTCGCGGAACAGTTCCTCGAGCCACTCCTTGACCCAGGGTTGATCCATGAACCAACGCATGTCGATGGTCATGGTGGCTAGTCGGAAGTTGGCGCCGGCGCTGATGTCGCTATCGCTTGGGCAAAGGTAGGCCGTATTCTCGCGGTGCGGCAGGGTGCTAGTGTCGAAGACCAGGGTCAGGCGGTGAGTGTGGCCATCGAGATCTGGCTCATCAAGCGCTACCAGGCGCATGCGTGCCCAGTTGGCTGGACCTTGGTCGAATTTTCCCGGAGGGCGAAAACGCAGGAAAGGAGCAGGCAGCCAGGCACCGTTCAGCTGTTCGAGGCTGGCGGCCATGGGAACATCGAAGTCCGACTCCCGGACCGTCTCGATTCTGTCCTTGGCACCTTCTCTCTCTATGACGTGAAATAGATCCCCGTTTTCCTGGTTGACCAGTAGACGGGTCAGCATCTTGTCAGTGTTGGCCAGATACTTGAACTCGCCTGCGGACTCTCGGCGCGGGTCGAGTTTTAGGCCGAAATCCATGAACTGAACGCCTGAGTGACTGACCAGGGTGGCTACCTCTTCGAACTTGATGATATCTGGCAACATGATCGGTTGACCGTCCTGTTAACTTGATTTACGCAACTGCATGGGAAATGACTCATCGTTGTAGCTGGCGGCGCAGCTGGCTACTTCGCCATTTGCCTGGCGGCACTCTACTTTTGGCATCTCGTAGTGGCTGCCGTCCTCACAGCGGGCCTGCTCCAGGGCTTTTACCTGAAGTTGGCCATCCTGCATGGCGGCGGTCACGGGGCCTGCACAAGTCATGCCGTTCTGGCCTCCGCGTTTGATGTACATATGGCCCTTGCCTCCATCAAATGCATAGGCGACCTGCAGGGGGCGGCCTGTCTGGCTGTCCATCACGCCGGCGCCACGCCAGTTGCCGTTGAGGAACTCAGCCTCACCGTTCTTGGCATCGGCAGGCAGGCTGAGTGGCTCAAGAGCAGGCGGGTTCGTGCTGGTTTCTATGGGGGGGACGCCGGGAGATGGTGTAGCCGGTGGGCCGTTGGATGGAATCTCGGGTGGCGCCATACCTGACGGCAATCCAGGTGCAGTTGGTGTTGCGTTCAATGCTGGCTCAGGGTTAGAACCCGATATGTTCGGCATGCTAATTTCCGGCAGCCCGCCATTACCTAGGCTTGGCATCTCTACTCCTCCGTTTAATGCCAAGGAGGGAGCGTCTGGAATCGAGGGTGAGCTACTTGAACTCGCTCCCCAAAGGTTAAAAGGCCAGATATCTTGGCCGTTCCACAGAGACTGCGACGAGGGAGTTGATAGACTTAAGTCGTTGGAGGGCGTGCAGGCTCGAAGCCCAAACAAAAGTAAAACAAGGGCTAGCAGCAATAAGGGCAATAGCCACCACCAGCGTCGCCACCATGGCTGAGCCAATGTTGCTACAGGTTGAGGCTGCGGCTGCGGTTCAGGCAATGTCTGTGAAGCAGGAGCAATATCAGCACTAGCCGGCGCAGTCGGAATGGGCTGTACAGGCTTTAATGGTGCTGATGGGTACAGGCATAGTAGAGGATTGGCATGACGATCAGCTTCCGGATGAATAAACCCCCAGAAGGTGATAACAGGAGTGCCGTCAACGAGATAGACGTAATTCTCATTTGGGAAATGACCAACCCATTTGACCAGTTTTGTGAATACTTTGTGATCGCCGCTCTCATTCTCTTGAGACGCAAGATCGTTGATATCCTGCTTAAAGGCCTCTAGCTGTATTAATGCATCCTCGCGTTCCCCTTCAGTGGCACTGCGCCAAGGAACTACATCGCCTGATATGTCGCTATACCAATCGATGCCTTCACCTTGCTGATCTCGTTGTGGAATGGCGAGGTGCCGCTCCTTGCCGGGTAATCGGCGTGAAATCACCTTGCGCAGTTGAAGCGCAGAGTGATAGACCGGCTGCCCCGTCTCCCCTAGCTCGCGAAAGTGCTCGGTTCTTCCGCTATGCAGCAAAATTGCAGGCATGAGCGCTTCTCTCCTTGACATGGCTCCCTGTACTGCTGGCACAGAAGAGTAATTTTCCAGATGTCATAGAAAGAGCGCAAACTTGATGCGTCAGACTCTTCTGGTGAGGTCCTTGCACTTGCTATGCCATCCGTTGCATTTTTAAACCTGACTTGAGCTAGTAGATTTTTTAAATATTTTCTAGTAAATGATAGCTTTTTAAGGTCAGGTTATTTTTTTTAGCCGGCTTATCTACAATTAAAAAATTTAATTGTAGATAAGAAGGATTCTATAGCATCCATCCAGAAGGGTTAGGGTGAGGTTTTTGCTGTGAGAGATACTTCCAGCCCTTAATGACACGAACAATAAGCCAGATAATCCAAAATAATAAAATGAAAATTCCAATAAGGATATAGGAGAGCAAAGTGCCTAAAATTAAAAATAGAAACCCAATCCAGAAAGTTCGGATTTGAAATTGATAATGAGTCTGAAGCCAGTCTGGTGCATCATTGCGGTTGATGTAGGCTATTATGAGTCCAATCAATGCTGTGATGCCAGTAAATAACCCTACTAGGTATAGCAAGTAGACAGCTTTACACATGCCTTCCGTGGTATTGGGTTGAGAAGTGACTGTATTTTCCATGGGTTCCCTTCATGGTTTTGTGATAGTACATAGCACTTTATGGTGGTGCTGAAAGATGCAACACATCAAATAATTCATTGCCAGCTAAGCATGTGTTGCATTTTTTTTCGATAGCTTATAAACGCCGATATTGTTTGCCAAATCAAGTCAGTCAGAGACGAATCATAGCATATGGAAAAAATTATCTTTTCTTCGATTTGTGGATGGTAAGTGCACAGCCCTATGATTTTATTGTCCTAGATCAATAAATTCTTTATATGGAAGTACAAAAATAAATAAGCAAAGCATTATCAAGCACCTCATATGCAAGTCTTTTTGCTTAAGATTTTTTTGTCTACAAATGGACTAATAGTCTGATTTTAAAAGGAATTATCATGGTTAAAAAGCACCTCACCCGTCGTCGTTTTCTTCAAGCGCTGGGCGTCACCGCTGCGGCGGGTACGCTGCCGGGATGCCGGACCTTCCCACAGATGCCGGATGAGATCTGATCCTGCCCAGTAACAGTGGACACCTCAAGAATGTAATACGCTACGATGAGGTGAACCATGGCCAGATCGACAACATCAATGAAGAAAAAATCTTATACCCGTCACTCCGATGCCTACCGTCAAGAAGCGTTAGCGCTGGCTGACCGCATTGGCGTGGCAGCAGCGGCTCGTGAGCTGGGAGTACACGCAAGTCAGCTTTATCAGTGGCGCTCTAAAGCACAGCTGCAGCTAGACAAATCTGAACGAGAGCGGGCGTTAGCAGAAGAAAACGCCCGCTTGAAGCGCCAATTAGCCGAAGCAAATGAAGAGCTGGCCATCACAAAAAAGGCCGCGGTGTACTTTGCTGCGAAGAGCCTGAAGTGAAGTACGCCTTTATCCATCATCATCGTCAGGCTTTCAGTGTTCAACGTATGTGCCATGTTGTTGGGGTCGCTCGAAGCGGCTACTACGCTTGGCGTCAGCGCGAAGGAGTACCATCCCCAAAACGCAGCCAGCAGGCCATTCTCGATCAGCGTGTGGCTGAGGCTTTTCACCAGCGTAAAGGCCGCTCAGGCGCCCCGAGATTAGCCCTAGACCTGCAAGATGATGGGATGCCGATCAACCGTAAGACGGTGGCTGCCAGCTTACAGCGTCAAGGCTTGCGCGCTAAAGCAGCTCGTAAGTTCAAGGCCACCACGAACTCTCGGCATTCGCTACCAGTGGCGCCGAATCTACTAGAGCAAAACTTCACGGCCTCAGCCCCTAATCAAAAGTGGGTGGGTGACATTACCTACTTGGCGACGAGCGAAGGCTGGCTTTACCTGGCCGTGCTCATTGATCTTTACTCTCGTAAAGTGGTGGGTTGGGCAATGCCCCCTCTGTCAGCCTTGTTGTCCGGTTGGCGATATCGCCTAAATTCAATCCAGGGGGAGCGGTATGGAATTCATGTGCCACGTTATTCTG
>NZ_JARWAN010000035.1:0-18376 GCF_031451755.1 Vreelandella vilamensis
AACCTGCTCCCGGATAAATTGATGAAGAAGCTCCCTGGCTGCTAGCAGAGGATAACTTCTATGGGCGATTTCATCATCCGGGACCAAACACTTAATCAAGAAAAATCCGAGGAATAGGCGAGTTGGCTCAATCCAACTTGGTGACATCCTAAGGGCGTTATTTGTCGTTCACAGAACTCGAAGAGCTTGCAGCCCAGTGACATAGAATTCGTGTGGTTTTTCGATGTTTATAGACAGGTCACTATTTAATTCCATCCAGGGCATGTTGTTGGAGTTGACTCAAGGGAATAGCATCCAATGCCTTTTCGTGAGTTGCGGATAGAATGACCGGCGGTGCCAGCCCGACAACGGCAGCCTCTTTCCAACGGCTGGCACGCAGGCACCATCGGTCGCCAGGTTTAAGGCCTGGAAACCCGAATTCCGGGTGAGGGGTCACCAAGTCATTGCCTTGAGCAAGGGAGAACGCCAGAAACTCCTCGGTCACCATAGCGCATACGGCATGGACCCCATGATCATTAGGGCCTACCCGGCAAAAACCATCGCGGTAAAATCCGGTGACAGGGTCATGGCAGCAAGGGGTTAACGGCTCACCCAACACATTACGATCTCGTGACATCTTATCGACTCCTTAAAAGCAAGGGTGCGGACAGTTTCATGACGCAATAGCTCCGTAGTGACACTTTTTGGGCCTTCCGGCGCGATTCTTTAGAAGTGGTTGTATTGTGCCTAAGCTCTCCAGAATGAGCTATATGATATATAATTCAGTTCCATTTCATATTTTGCATACGTCGCGATTTCTAGTGATCTGGTAGCGTGTTCATGTGTTTGCTAGAGAAGGCTACAGACGGAGCTTAGATGTCAGCACTTCAAGATAGATTATTCCGTCAGGCCATTGATCAGGCATACGGATCTGTACTCATCACAACGGCCGAGTTGGACCTACCAGGCCCCACGATTGTGTATGCCAACGCTGCGTTTTGCGAACAGTCTGGCTATACGCAAGAAGAGCTGATTGGCCAGACACCCCGGATCCTCCAGGGACCCGAGACGGACCGTGCCGTTCTGAATCGTTTGCGCACCGCCTTAGCGCAATCAGGCGCTTTCGATGGGCAGATAATCAATTACCGTAAAAATGGCACGCCCTATCGCGTACGTTGGAGCATCCGCCCCATACGAGACGATCAGCAACGGATCACCCATTACATATCACTGCAAAGCGATATCACGGATATCAGCGTCACTCGCGATGAGTTCACACGCCAAGCTGAACTACTCAAAATGGCCGAGAAAACCATGCGATTCGGCGGTTGGTTCATCGACCTTAAAACGAATCGCGTGGAATGGTCGAATATCGTCGCGGAAATTCACGGTATGCCGCACGGGTTCTCGCCCACGCTCAGTCAAGCGATTGCGTATTATATTCCTGAGCACCGCGAGGAGATTCGTGAGCGGTTCACCGCCTGTGTTGAGCGGGGAATACCTTACGACGAAGAATTACAGATCAGAGCAGCCGATGGAAAACGCGTTTGGGTGCGCACGCTCGGGGAGCCGATACGTGATGGAAGCGAGCGTATTGTGGGTGTACGCGGTGCTTTTCAGGACGTGACGCAGCGTCGTGAACGGGAACAGGAACTCCGTAAGCTGGCCTACATCACGGAGCAAAGCCCAGCCCCTATTACGGTGACGGATCTTTCGGGCCACATTGAGTATGTGAACCGCGCGTTTGAGACAGTATCGGGCTATTCACGCGATGCACTGATCGGCAATACGCCAACAATGATTCAAAGTGGCCAAACCCCGAAGGCTACTTACCGCGATCTTTGGGATACCATTAAAGCAGGAAATGTTTGGTCAGGCGAAATACAAAACCGTCGTCAAGACGGCACTCCTTATTGGGAGCGCGAGTTGATTTCGCCGCTCACCGATGACCTTGGGGAAATGACGCATTTTGTCGCGATCAAACAAGACATCACGGCGATCAAACAAGCTCAGCAGGAACTCAGCCTCCTGGCTTACACGGACCCTTTGACTGGTCTGCACAATCGCAATGGCTTTAGCCGTCAGCTCGAAAGACACCTCGAGGAACACGCATGGAATCCTGAGGGCGCCGTGGTGGCGATGGATATTGCCGGCCTTCGAGACATCAACGACGTGTACGGTTATGACATTGGTGACCGGTTGTTGACTCAATTTGGGCAACGTTTATCAGATATCTCTGAAAATACAGTGTTAGCCGGGCGTATCGGCGGCGACGAATTTATGGCGCTGATTGTTCCGGGGTCTGGTGACTCACTGGACGATTGCCTGGACAGGGTCCTTAAGACGCTTTCCCCTGCGTTTGACTTGAGCGGTTTCGATATCGGCGTAAAGTTTCGCGTTGGCTGCACGCGCCTTGGTGAGAACAAACGCTCCGTAGAGCCCTTATTACGCGAGGCGGAAAGAGCGTTGGCCCTTCATCGTGAGGAGCCCTTGCTGCCCTGGGTTGCCTACAGCGACCGCATCCAGAAGAATACCGATAAACGCTTGGCGATGACGCGCGAATTGCAACAGGCGCTCGCCGAGGATCAGCTGGAGCTCCATTTTCAGCCGAAAGTGGACCTGGCCACCGGCACCCTGATTGCCTGCGAGGCGCTCTTGCGCTGGAATCACCCCAAGAGAGGGCTGGTATCGCCGGGAGAATTCATTCCCATTGCCGAGCAAAGTCAGTTAATCGCGCCGATTGGTGATTGGGTGCTGCGTCGTGCGTGTCAGCACCTGCGGGAGTGGCGAGATGCCGGCCTTGAACCCGTTCGGGTAGCGGTCAACGTGTCGGTGATTCAGTTCCAGGCGAGTGATTTTGCCAGCCGAGTGCGGACCGTTCTGGAACAATCCGATGTTGCACCGGAAGAACTCGCGCTGGAGGTAACCGAAAGCGTCTTTGAGGGAGAATCAGACACTCTGCGCAACCAAATGGACGCATTGCGGGACATGGGCGTTTGGCTGTCGCTGGATGATTTCGGTACCGGTTACTCCTCATTGTTATACCTGAATCGTTACCCCTTTAATGAGATCAAAATTGATCAGGGATTCATATTCAGCTTGCTAAGCGATTCCTTCAGTCAACACATCGTCGAGACGGTAGTGGTGCTGGCCAAAGCGCTGGATGCGGAGATTATCGCAGAGGGAATAGAGTCCGCCGCCATTGCGGATAAGTTGATAGCGATGGGTTGTCGTTTTGGTCAAGGTTTTTTCTATAGTATGCCGCTTGAAGCGGAGGATTTTCGTTGGTTGTTGGAGCAGCGCAGTAAATTGCCACTCACGGCCGTTTAACGCGATCAACAGGATGGTCTCGATGCAGACAGATGAAATGAAAATGCAAAAGCGAAAAACGGGCATCGTCGGTCTGGATAATGTGTCCGAAGGTGGCTTGCCGTCAGGGCAGGCAACGCTTGTGCTCGGGCAGGCCGCGGCCGGCAAAACGGTGCTGAGCCTGCAAATACTGGCCCGAGCCATTGAGCGCGGTGAAGGCGGTGTGTTTGTGACGTTTGAGGAGTCGCCGGCACAGGTAAAACGGGATGCGGCCTCGTTTAGTTGGGGCGAGAAGTTGTTGACATCTGAGCGCTGGCAGTTGATTGACGCCCGTCCTCGCTTTGGTGCTGAAGCCGCGGGTGAGTTTGATATTGAAGGCCTGCTGAGTATTGTCGGAGCCACAATCGCAAAAAACCAGGCGAATTGGGTGGTCTTCGACGGTATCGATCAGCTTCTGCAGTATCAACCGGACCCCAAAATCGCGATTGATCAGGTGCGCCGTATCAATGACTACTGCGAGGACAATGGCTGGACGCTTCTGCTAACCGGCAAGGCCATGGGCGAGAGCATGGCGCCGGCGCACCTGGAAGGTATTGAATTCCTGCTATCCGCGACACTCGTGTTATCGGCGCGAGTTGTCGGGCAGCAATTAAACCGTTCGCTTCGTATCGCCAAGTTTCGGGGCTCCCGGCATATTGCCGATGAACTGCCCGTGGTGATGGACGACGACGGCATTCAGCTTCCCTACCACGAACATCTGCCCACCGCCGAGGTGGTCGCAAGCAACGAACGCATCAGCACTGGCGTTGGCCGGCTGGACAAATTACTGGGTGGCGGCATTTACCGAGGCTCCAGCTTGCTGATTTCGGGTCGCCCGGGAACGGCTAAAAGCACGCTTGCCGGGAGTTTTGCCGAAGCAGCCGCCCGGCGAGGCGAGCGCACGTTGTACGTCAGTTTCGATGAAATCGAAAGCCCCTACGTGCGCAACTTAACCTCGGTTGGGATCAATCTTCGCGACCCTATCGATAACGGCCTGGTGCAATTTGTCGACCTTTCGGCGTTTGCCTTGCGGGTGGCGGAACACTTCCTGACATTGCGCCGTCTGATCGATACCTTCGACCCCCATTGTCTGGTCATCGACCCGGTTTCCGCGCTGCTCAAAGCAAGCGGCACGGAGGGTGCGAACTTGGCAACCGAACATTTGATCGATCTGGTACGCCGTCGGGGTATCACCACCGTGCTCACCTCGTTAAGCGGTGTGAGCGACCCCGAAGGTGAGGTGACCCAGGGCCAGGTGTCAACGTTGGCGGATAGCTGGATTGTCCTCGACTATAACGTGCGGGGTGGCGAGCGAAATCGCTCGCTGTCGATCGTTAAATCCCGCGGTTCCGCCCACTCCAACCAGGAACGAGAGTTATTGCTGTCAGTTGCCGGCGTTGATCTTGCCGATGTCTATGAAAGCGGCTCCGAGGTGTTGATGGGCACGGCACGAGCCACCAAAGTTCGTGACGATGCCGTGGCCGAACGACGCCGGCAACTGGAACGGGAGCAGCGTCGCCTGGATCTTGAAAAACGTATCGCACAGACTGAACAGGAGCGTGACCTTCTGAAGGCCAAGCTGGAACTGGAGAAAATTGAAACCGCAGAAACGGATCGGTTGGAAGACGTTCAACGTGAGGACATTCGACAGCGACGTGATCCGGAGCAGGAAAATTCTGAAGAGCACAGTCGTTTGGATGCGATTCACGACAAGGGAGAGTGACAATGAGCAATCAGCAACCTGCAGAGACACCCATGCCAATGCTCATGCTATTTGTGACAGGCACCGCACCTCGCTCACAACGCGCACGTGCGAATCTTGCCAAAATGCTCGATCAGTTGAATCTCAGTGAGGTGAAACCTTTCGAGGTGGATCTTCTGGAACAACCCGAGCAAGGTATTGAACATGCGATTTTTGCCACGCCGTCACTGTTGAAGTTTGATACAACCGGCGAAGTCTCCGTGCTTTATGGCGATTTGTCCGCCGAGGAGCGTCTTCAAACGTTTTTGTCCGACCTTGACCAACCAGAGTGAGGCAGGGGAGTGCGCAAAGGCCATTAAATGGCAAAGAGTGGTAGTTCACTGGCAATTCTTCAACTGCCCACGCATCATCCGCTTCGCGGATCGGATGGCCGTTATATCGCCACGCCAGGTAAATCCTACAAGCAAGTGCCTTTGTCACAAGTGCAGTATCGGTACCATAACCAAGCGTGCGTGTGGTTCTTGGTTAAGGAGCCTGCGGATACATCGACGCCTTCCTCCCGCGCATTATGGTGTTGGTACCCGAAGCGTCATGAGCCTTCGGCAGGCCCATGACCTGTTAGGCTGTTTGCATCATTACATCACAATCAAGGGGTGAGCATGTGTTCTTCAGCGTCTGAGTCCAAGGGCCCTAACGGGCTGAACCAGCTTCTCGGCGAAGAGGCTCGCGCCTTTTTTGAACTCTACCCAGATGCTGCACTGATCATCGATCCCAATACAGCGCAACTCGTGCAATTTAATCGCCTGGCTCACGAGCAGTTGGGCTATACCTCCAAGGAGTTTGCCCGGCTTCGTATTCAGGACTTTGAAGCGCAAATGGGGCCAGAAGAAATCCAGCAGCGTATCGAGGCTGTCATGGCGTCGGGCCGGGAGGACTTTGATACTCGGCATCGATGCAAGGATGGCAGTCTGGTCGATGTAAAAGTATCGGTAACACTCATGGAGTTAAACGCCGGAACTTACCTGATGGCCGTTTTTCGGGATATCACGGATCAGAAGGAAGCTCAGCGCGCTCTTGAGTATGGTGAAAAGCGTTTTCGCGATGTGGCGGAAGCCTCAGGGGAATATATCTGGGAAATCAGCCCTGAGGGGGTCTACTCCTTCGTCACGCCTGCCGTAGAGCCTCTTCTCGGCCGTCCGGTAAATAAAATTTTGGGGCATTCACCGTCTGAATTCATGCACCCTAAAGAAGCACAACGAGTCAAGGCCCTTTTGGCGCAATGGGCTGCCAATGCTGAGTCCTGGCGTGGGTTAGAGCATACCTCCCTCCAGCCGGATGGAACTCAGGTCACACAGCGCGTCAGTGGCCTGCCGATTCTGGATGATGAAGGTAATCTGACCGGTTTTCGCGGCACAGGTCGGGATATCACGGCTGAAAAAGAGGCTCAAGACAAGCAGGATCAACTCACCAGCCGGCTCAAACTGGCCACCTCCGCCGCCAATCTGGGCATCTGGGATCTGGATTTGGCCACTGGACGCCTGGATTGGGATGAAGGGATGTTGGCCATCTATGGTGTGCAGTCGGACGATTTTGGCCATCGGGTGACTGATTGGGAGAAGGCGCTACTGCCTGACGGGGCTGAAGCAGCCAAAGCGGCTATTACCGAAGGGGCTCGTAAAGGTGGGCGTTACGAATCAGAATTTCAGATAGTTCGCGGCGATGGTGCCATCCGGCATATTCGAGCGGTTGCGCAGGCTACCCAGGATGCGTCAGGTCAACCTCTTCGGGTGGTGGGGGTCAATGAAGACATTACCGACCAGGTTCAGGCGCAAAAAGAATTGGCGGCTCAGGAGGAGAAGTTCCGCGGCCTGTTTGAACTTTCGCCGGTGGGTATGGCGATGAATGATTATGCAACTGGCGAGTTTTTGGAGTTTAACGCGGCGATTAACGAACCGTCAGGCTACACCCCGGAAGAATTCCGCAAGCTGAGCTATTTTGATGTCACCCCTGTTGAATACATGGACGCTGAAAAGCAACAGCTGGTTTCCATGGAGACAACTGGACGCTATGGCCCCTTCGAGAAAGAGTATATCCGCAAGGATGGCACCCGCTATCCGGTCCTGCTCCACGGTTTTAAAACCACAACGCCTGAAGGGCGAGAGGTTATCTGGTCAATTGTCCAGGATATTTCGGAAATCAAGCAGGCGCAGGAAGCGGCAGAGCGCGCCAACCGGGCGAAATCCGAATTTCTGGCCAATATGAGCCACGAAATCCGCACCCCCATGAATGCGGTGATTGGCCTGAGCCAGCTGCTCCTGCAATCCCCGCTGGATGAACGCCAGCAGGACTACCTGAATAAGATCCACACGTCCTCACGGATGCTTCTGGGGATTATTAACGACATTCTAGACTTCTCCAGAATAGAGTCGGGGAAGCTGGAGTTGGAGGCGCGGGGGTTTGCCCTCAGTGAGATTCTTGATCAGGTGTCCACGCTTTTTGCCGGTGAAGCGGCGGAGAAAGGCCTGGAGCTTCTCTTTCATATTGATCCTGACGCACCGCAAGCCCTGACCGGAGATTCGCTAAGGCTGTCACAGATATTAACCAATCTGCTGAGCAATGCCATCAAGTTCACGCCTAAGGGTGGCAGTGTCGAGCTAAAAATCAGGGCGATCAAACAAGAAGAAGGCCAGGCAACGCTGGCGTTTAGCGTGAGTGATAGCGGTATCGGGATCTCTCCCGAAGGGCAGAAAAAACTCTTTCGTGCCTTTGGTCAAGCAGATACGTCGACAACACGTAAATATGGGGGTACCGGGCTGGGGCTTATTATTTCCCGTCGCTTGATTGAAACGATGGGGGGTGAGCTAAGCCTTGACTCTACGCCGGGCCAGGGCAGCCACTTTTACTTTAATTTAACACTGCCACTGAGCCTCGCGTTGCCAACCCGTATCAACTGCCCAGAGACTCAGGGCAACCGTATTTTGATCGTGGATGATCACGAAAGCGCTCGGGTCATTTTGCGCGAGATGCTGAATCACTGCCGTTATGAGACCTGGGAAGCCGCCAGTGGTGAGGCGGCGATTGAGGCTATTCTGGCAGCTGAAAAGCGCAACGAACCGTTTGATTTTATTCTAATGGACTGGAGCATGCCCGGCGGCATGGATGGTGTGCAGACCTGCGAAAAGCTTGTCCAGATGCGAGCGTCAGGGGAGATTCAAAAGACTCACCTGCCGGTTTTAATGATCAGTTCCTATAAGCAGGATGAGATAACCCTGCCAGAGAATCTCGCCCAAACGTTTCTTTCCAAACCGGTGACGGCTTCATCCCTCTATGATGCCCTGGTAGCCGTTGAGCGGGGTAAAGGGGTGGTTCGTCATCGCCAACAGGTGGATACCCCGTCACTGCAGGGCTATAAGATCCTGCTTGTGGAGGACAATGAAATCAACCAAACGGTTGCCACCCACATGCTGGAAAAAACCGGTGCGGCTATTACGGTGGCCGAAGACGGTATCGAGGCAATCGAGGCGTTAACGAAGCTAACACCTGATTTGATTTTAATGGATTTGCAAATGCCGAACATGGACGGTTTTGAAGCGACGTCCAGGATTCGTGAACAGGGCTTCAGGGGGCCGGTCATCGCCTTGTCGGCCGCCGTGATGCAGGATGATAAAGATCGTGCTGCCAGGGCCGGCATGGATGCTCACCTTGGCAAACCGATTAATAGCGAGCTGCTTTACAAAACGCTCACTGATTACCTGGCAGAAAAGGCCCCACAGAGGAACGCTACCACCCAAGACGCTGCCGAGCCGACACGTCTGCCCGCCAGTCTACAGGGTTTTGATTTGACTCAAGGCTTGACGCTTTTTGACAAGGACGAAAGCTTCTATCTGAAAATGCTCATCCGCTTTAAAGAAAAAATCCCCACTGATTACTGGCCGTTGGTAGCGCTACTGCAAGCCGAGGACTGGGAGGCGGCAGGGCGAATGGCTCATACCCTGAAAGGGTCTGCAGGCACCTTAGGCGCCGAAGAGATTGCGCGGTTGGCCACAGAGATTGACGAGCATATCAGGGAAGGCGAGCCGGTTGTTCCAGCCCTGGTGACGGAGATGTCTCAGGCACTCTGTCATGCTGAAACGGTGTTGGGCGAACTGCAGGCTGCTTCATCAAAAAGTGAAGGAAGCGTAGAAGATATTTCAAAATTACACCGCTGCTTAATTCAAAGTGAGTTGGTGGAAGATGAAATTCTGGAAGGGGCCATTGCGTATTTACGATCTCAGGATCTTGACCCTGTCGAACTGGAAGCGTTGGTGACCGAGATGGAATTTGACGCGGCCGTAGAAGCGTTGGATGAGTTGGTCAAAAGAGGAAATATTCAACGATGAAAGCAAATGAAAAAGAGTCGACGATTTTGATCGTGGACGATGAGCCGACCAATGTTCAGGCGCTGGCAAAGTTGCTCAAAAATGACTATCGCATCCAGGTGGCCAACAATGGCGAAAAAGCCTTAGCCATTGCCCGAGGCAGCAAACAACCCGACCTGATTCTGCTTGATATCCAAATGGAAGGGATGGATGGCTATGAAGTCTGCAGGCAGCTTAAGGAAGTCCCCCTGACCAACACCATCCCGGTTATTTTTGTGACAGGTCAGAATACGGTCAGTGATGAGGAAAAAGGGTTTAAGCTAGGCGCGGTGGATTACATCTCCAAGCCTTTTTACCCCACGATCGTGCGCGCACGTGTGGGTACCCATATGAGCCTCAAGCTCAAAACCGACCTACTTGAGCAGATCGCCATGCTCGATGGTCTCACGGGCATTCCCAATCGTCGCTATTTTGATGAACGGTTCCAGAAGGAAGGTCGCCGAGCCCTACGCGATAAACTGCCTTTTTCTGTCATCATGATGGATATTGATCACTTCAAAGGCTTTAACGATAACTATGGTCATGGCGCGGGTGATAACTGCCTACAAAAGGTTGCCCGAGCATTAGCCAATACACTGTTAAGGCCTGCTGACATCATTGCTCGCTATGGTGGTGAAGAGTTTGTGGCGCTGTTGCCCAACACAAATTCAGAAGGCGCTGGCAAGATGGCGGAAGATTTACGCAGCGCCGTGGAAAGCTTGGCTGTGATTAATGAATATTCCAGTGCTGCCAGGGTGGTGACGCTCAGCCTTGGGGTGGCAACTCTGGACACAGATGGCGATGAGACGATGTTATCCGAACTGCTTAAACAAGCGGATGACGCCCTTTATAAAGCGAAAGAAGGGGGGCGCAATCGCTTCGTATTCGCTAAATAGCAGGCTAGCAGGCGAAGCTAAAAACGTTGGTGGCTGTTTGCTACCTTCCTTCTGATCCTATCGGAACATCATGGAAGGTATCACTGATTTTCCTCAACGATAGAAGCCCACCGCAGTGGGCTTCGCGTCAGGTTTTATATGTTAGGCGTAATCACCCAATGATCAAAAATGCGAATCCTCCTCGTCTTGACGAGCCAGGCGTGGTGCGTCAGCAGGTGGTTCTGCTAGCGCCTGATTTTCTCCACTGGTTTGCTTATTCAACGTGCTGGATAAGTTCTCCAGATTGCCTGACATACCGGACAGTTGTTCTGCCAAGTTAGAGGAATTCTGCGCGACTTCCTGAAGCTCGTTATTCGACCTATTAATTTGCTCAATGCCGTCAGATTGCTCCTTCGTGCTCACCGATATGTCCTGAATCAGTTTTGACATACTTTCGATTTCTGGGACGAGTGCCTGTATCCGCTGGCTGGCCCTGTTGGCGATATCAACCGATTCATTGGAGGTGTCGGAAATAGACTCGGCGGCTTGGCGGCTTTCCTGGGCCAATTTTCGAACCTCTTGCGCGACTACGGCAAATCCTCGGCCACTTTCGCCGGCTCTTGCCGCCTCAATTGAAGCGTTAAGTGCCAAGAGATTGGTTTGAAACGCAATATTGTTAATAGTGCCGACCATTTCAGCGACCTTTTGCATGGCTTGGCTGGTTTTTTGAACGTCTTCGCTGCTTTCAGTGGCCTCGCTCAACAAGTTTTGAGCAGTTGAACTCGTCTTTTCGGCGTTGTCTGCATTTTGCGCAACGGCTGCCGCTAACTCTTCCAGCGAAGAGGATGTCTGTTCGATGATGGACGCCTGCTGCGTGGTTGATGACGACAAGTTATCAGACGCGGATGAAACTTCTTGACTCAAATGGGCGACTTGACCTGTAACGCCTGACACCTCGTCGAGAATGTCTTGTTTTTGGTTGTGCAATTGCCCCTTCATGGCTTCGCTTTCATTCAGCGCTGTCCGAGCATCAGCAAACTGAATCGCCATGGAATTGGCAATCAAGATCAAAATGCTGGCCTCGATCAAAAGATACGTTGCGTGTAGGAAAATGATGCCTAACTGCGCCTCGGGAAGCACCCAAACGCCAAGTCCCTGCGCCTGCAAGTACCAAAACGCGAGGTGGTGCAGGACGGCAGTAACGGTCCCGGCGACAATGACACGCCAATCCCGAAAGACAGAGAGAAACGCAAGCAGAGCAAATAACCCAAAATGAAACTCGATCATGCCGTTCATTTGATGGATATGAAGCCCCGTCAACACCATGAAAGCAATGCCGAGATACAGGCGTGTTATAAGCTGTTCACCATGCGAAGTGACCAGATAAACGGCCAGCAGGGCGGTCGGGATACTGACTAGTGCAGCCTCAAGCCAGGTGTTATTGAAATAGGCCAATACAAAACTAACGGC
Source organism: Vreelandella vilamensis (assembly GCF_031451755.1). NCBI lineage: Bacteria > Pseudomonadati > Pseudomonadota > Gammaproteobacteria > Oceanospirillales > Halomonadaceae > Vreelandella > Vreelandella vilamensis. The sequence goes on from NZ_JARWAN010000035.1 coordinate 11,772, forward strand.
CGTTAGCATGACGACAACGCCAAGTATTTTCTTGCTCGAATTTCGCCACTCGTCGTTAAATACATCAGGATTCAGGGTCTTTAACACGTTGTCCACCTTGGGTGTTTGAGTCTGTTGTGTCAGGTCTTACTGTGGCCAGTCGCAGTAACACCCAAAGCTCGAAATATTCAGCCAGGGCGATACTGAGTCCTTCTCATTTATTTCGTCCAGCATGATTTCCACTGGGGTATCACCATCGGCATTGCATAGGGCACCATCACTAAAAGGCCCTGAATACAGGACGTTGCCTGAGTCATCAATGATAACAGCGGAGGGGCTGCTAATCCCGCTAATGCCTTCAACGGTGATGGCATCGGTGACGTTGGGAAATGTGGACGTCACAGGCGCTAACGTGTCTTTATTGGGGGCGGCAACAACGAACTCGACGCCCGACGGGCCGTAGGTGTCGATGATGTCGTTGACATGATCTTCACTGAAGCGACTGCACGAGCAGGCGGTGTCCCACATAATTACCAGCTGCGTGGATTTCCCCTGCAACGGAATTTGCTCTGATACCTGTTCAGCAACCGCCTGCGAAAATCTCGCAAAGCTATCCGGCTCCTCTGCGAACACCCTTAAATCCTTGAACATGAAAAACCAAAAAACATACACGATTCCCAGTGCCCATGTGCCCACAAGAGCGCTCAGCCATAGCTGTTTTTTCCTGCCTGATAGGTCCATCACGAGAGGCTCCAGGAGCTAATTTCTTGCGTTAATTGATAAAACTTAAAACTAGGTGAGGCATATCGTGAGTTTTGAAAATCTTGATGGCGTGATAGGCGTTAACGAGTCAACTTAAAATGTGCGTATAGAAACTGTTGAGCCTTTCCTCTGGGAGTGTGATGCTCTTGATAATCGCTGCACTGCTAGTTGGGGCGGACGTTTGGATAAGCTGTATCGAGGTTTCAAGAGGTGGACGGTAGCAACTGACGTCGTCGGCCGCTTTCTCTCGATATATCGCTTCCCAGTGGGTTTGGTTGACTATGGCGCGCCTTATCACAGACCAATTTAAATGTCTAAGCTTTTGTAAATAAAAATATATTTTAAAATGATATGGAGAAGATTGTCCGCCATATTGTGAGTTTTTTGAAGCCCTTTTGGAGTGATTGTGGAAGTACTCAAACCATCTTTTCGCCGTGGCAGTAGGGATAACGATAGACAGTCCATAACGGACAAAAGAGCGCGCTATGAGTACACCTCTAGATCCGATTATGAGTGAATTTGAGTCCCAAGAGCAGGTCAATCGCGATAGCCGCTGGATTCGCGATCGTGTGCACACTCGCCTAGCTATTCCTTACCCTAGCATCCCCCATGACAAAAGTAACAAGAGTGACCATATTGATGCTGAAGCAATTTGTGAGGCGATGAGCCTTCCCAATATGCGATTTGTCACTCTCAATACCGTTGAGCAGCAGGATATTGAGGCACTGCGCTGTGTTCGAGAGGAGCTTGTTGCTTATCCGGGAAGCCAGATCCAAGCGTAGGCGCGTCGACTAGAAGTCATCATCAATGGGCTCTTGGGGCTGACGGTGAACCCGCTTGGGGAGCAATGTCAGCCGCTCCCGCTGGGTCGCCTGTTCGCGGCTTAGTGTGTCCGTATCATCGGTGAACAGCGCCGCGGCTTCAAAGAACACCCGCGAAGAGATTGTCCAGGCGATCGAGGATTATCAGAACGAACGATTTGGCGGCCTCAATGCCAGCTGATGTCGTCAGCAGCACTGTCTGCGCTTGGCGCTCCAATCTTCTGCCGGCGGACGCAGACCGTGGTTGCCGCGATAGTTGGAGGGTGTCGGTGGTGACCAGCCCTCCAAAATGTCGTCGTCGAGGGCATAGATCTCGATGCCGATGGGGTGGCAGGTGGCCAGTAGATCGTCATCGGTGGCATCGCTGCCCCACAAATCAACCGATAGATCCCCGCCTGGGCAGCAGGAGAGCGCGCAGAGCAAGTCAATCTCGGCAAACAGCTCCAGATAGTCACCTTCGCGTGCTGGGCACGCCTTCATGAAGTACTGGTCCTGTTCATTGAGGCCGGTGCATTGAAAGACGTTGAGCACATCGTGAACATCAAATTCGCTGAGTCCGAAAGGTGCTATGGCACGGGTCAGGTTGGAGTGACAGTGGAAGTCAAAATCGTCACCGGTCAGCAGATGGTTCACGTAGGGATCGCAGCGCGTGCCTAATAAATCGTGAACCCGACCCCCGTCTTCGTCGACACCGTAATCTTCCAAAGTGTCGGCAGTGATGGTCGCCATCGGACGGAGGTAGGGCAGAGTCGACCATAGACGATCGTGAACGCTGACGTGGGCGCGCTGCAGTTGGCGGGTGCGCGAAGCCCAGAAACGCTCCCTCGGGTTGTGCAGGGACCACAGATTGAAATCGCCCACCTGGGGGCCTTGGCGAGTACAGATGCGCATCACGTGGCCGGCGGGTACCTTCCAGGCGCGTGCGTCGCGAATCGGTACTTCTATTGTTTCTACACGTCTGCGCTGGCCTGTGGCGTCGGCAATCCGGTTGTAGAAAGTACGATCGACGAAAAGCGGCGAACCGGGTTTGGCGCGGTAGGCAGGGGCGAGATTGGCCATGGTGGATTACTCCTTAAAAAGCGGTATTGAGTCGATGACGTGCCCCGATGAGGCATTTGTTACAAGGGTTCAACGCGATAGCAGTGCCACAAGAATAGCGACCCCACCATGCGCCATGGCGACTAGTGCTCTACCCACTGACGCGCCTGCTTGGGTGTGGGGTTGTCGACCATACCTTTAAGGCGGCCAAGCGTCACCCGCAGGGCAAGATCATCAGCGGGAAAGATATCCGGGCGCTTAAGCGAGCCCCTTGGCGTACTCGATCTTGCGCTAGGAGAGCCCAGCATCGCGCAGCGCCTCGATCACCGCTTTGGCGTGCAGTTCGGGCAGCAGCGTGTGCAAACGTCCCATGATGGCGCGGGCGGCCTCGGTGGAAAGTTGCTGGCTGACGATGGTACTGAAAAACGTCGCGAAACCCTGATCGCGCTGGCGTGGTTCAGGCGCACCCACCAGAGGATAAGCACGGGCGATATTCGGGTCGGCCTCAGCGAGTGCCGCCATGCCCTGCTCAATCGTTTTAAAAGATGCATCATCTATTGTCATGATCGCCTCTCAGTAAAATGAGTATTCAACTGCTCATAAATTGAGTTTCTATATTTTATTGAGCATTAAAGTGCGCATTAATGGGTATTGAGCTACACTCTTGAACATTAAATTGCTCAATAAAGGTGACCCATGTCGCTGACAGTGCAAGTCTTTCATCATGGCCAGTGGCACGATGCCGCCGAGTTAGAGATTAAGTCCCCTGAAAAGGGTCGCAAGGGACCTGCTCGTTTGGGTTATATCACCGATTATGCCCTTGAATGGCTGGATCGCGATGATGAACATGCTTGTAGCCTGCGTTTGCCGATTGAGTTAATGAATACCGATCGATCGCCACATTGGTTCGCGTTTTTAGACGATATCATGCCTTCAGGATCGAGCCGGCATTATTGGATAACTCAGTTGGGAATCTCAACGCTAAGCGAAGCGGAACAAGATTACGCCCTGTTGGCCAAAGGAACGATTGCGCCGGTTGGCAATTTACGTATTAAACAGGCTTTTCCCGAGCGCCCAGAAGGGAGTACGCTGGAGCAGCAGCGCTTTGACTTACATGATGTTGTGGATCGCGACAGTGATTTTCTTGCCTACGCGCAGCAGATGGGAGCCGCCGGGGGTGGTGCGACCGGCGCTGGCGGTGAAGCACCCAAGCTATTTCTGCGCTGTACACCAGATGACCAGGTCTGGATCGATACCTATCAGGATGATCCGCGCAATCAAGACCATCATTATCTGGTGAAATTTCCGCGTGGCCAGCGTAATGAGCTTGATAACGACATTCTGCGCGCTGAGTACCACTTCTATCATGAGCTAGCGTCGCTGGGCATAACGACCATCGATACCCAGGCGATGCGGTTATTCGAAGGCGAGCGTTATCCATCGCTTTGGCTGCCTCGCTTTGATGTTGATTTCCACGCGGGTGAGCGTACGTTGTTCGGACTGGAATCGGTTTATTCGGTGATGGATCGAGAGCCGGGAAGTTTCCTAAACCATTTTGCCACCCTAGAGGCCCTGGTCGCCCAGTTGCGACAGCAATATCGCGTTCGCGAAGCGGGAGGTCATTTTGACGTGGCAGGTTTTGTGAGCGAGCGGGTTAAACGTGATTTGTTAAATGTTGCGTTTGCCAACAGCGATAACCATGGTCGCAATACGGCGCTGCTGAAAACACCCCAGGGAATCTGGCTGGCGCTGGTGTATGATTTTGCGCCCATGAAAGCTGACCCAGAAGGCATCATTCGTACCACCACCTGGGGGGCACCGTTTGAAGAGGGGCGCGAGTTTAACTGGGCAGCCATTGCTGAAAACTTAAATGCCTATATGCCACCCGAGCAGCTGATGGCAGAGCTAAAAGCGCTGGGTAATCGGTTAGTCGGATTAAAAGAGCGGCTTGCTGAACGAGGGGTGCCGGAAACGGTGTTAGCGTCGAAAGCGGTGGGGTTTGATTATTTGGACGATAAGTTGCAGCGCTGGGGACTGATATGAAGCGTAAAGAACTTTCTAGCGTTGAGCGCGAGGCACTGCTTGTTAAGTTACTGATCCAGCTATTGCGCGAGGAAATTACCCCAGGGAAGGTGTTGCGCCAACTACGACGCGACGTGCTGGGGATGTCACAGACGCAGTATGCCGAGCTGGTGGGCATCAGTCGTCGCTCCTTGTCCGATTTAGAAGCCGATAAGGCAAGCCCTACCCAAGCGTTGCTCAACCAGGTATTTCGCCCGCTAGGTTTGCAAACGGGGTTAGTGCCGCGTAATCGTAAATTGCGCGAGCGCTTACTGTCAGTCGAAGCCCCGAATGCTTGAACGTTAAACACCTCATCGTAAGCGTTGCCAGTACGGACCAACCGTAGAGTTCGCCCGCTAAACAGGCTGTCGTCGTGGATCAGGCAAGCATCGCGCCACTGCTCTGCGGCTTCCAGCAGTGCGGTGATATCGCGGTCGAAGTGATAACGGCTCATGCTAAGGCATCCTTGTCGTTTGCGAATTGGCTGGTTAAGGCATCAAACGCCTCCAGCACCCGGCGCTGGGTGCGGTATTCACCGAATTCGTTAAGTTCCTTTGTCTCCCTACTTGTGAGCGTGTTGCTGCGACTGACCGCCGACTTTGTGTGACTGACTGTGCCTAGCATCGGATCTTAGCACCCTAAGTCTACCAGGGGGGGGAGGGCCGGGTTGTATTAGGTATTGGTGAGGTGGTGGGATTGGCTGGGCCAGCCGAAGGCTCGGTAGTGACTAGGCTAAGTAATGGTAGGGTAGATTGCTGGACGTTGCTGGTTGTTGCTCTCGTATGGAACCCATGGAAGCTATAATGAAAAAACCGCCGCTCGGCATGATCCGTAAGCGGCGGTTTTTATTGTGTATTCTGGTCGGAGCGACAGGATTCGAACCTGCGACCTTTGCAACCCCGTTCCATTAACGCTATATACTAGTAGAAGCAAGCATCAACAAGAATAAAAGAAAAATTAAATAAAAACAATATCATAAAGGATTTATCGATGTTGCTGATTGTCGGTCTTTTGTCCCTGCTTTATCCTGATCTTGCTACCAAATTGCTACCAAAAAACGGGGCGTCAGGATGACTGATAAACAGAAGTTGACCGCTGCTGTACTCAAGCAGCTTGCCGTTGACCTATCGCCTGGCACCAAGGTGTGGGATTCCGACTTGGCTGGTTATCACGTCCTTGCTGGTAAGCGCGGCCTCGCCTTCCGCCTTTATTACCGAACGAAGACCGGAAAACAGCGAGTCCTGACCCTTGGGCAGTATGGAATCCTCACAGCACATCAGGCGCGAACGAATGCCGTTGAGGCCCTGGCCATTGTCGCTCAAGGGGGTGATCCAAGAGCCGTTCTTGAGGAGGCCCGCGCTGAAGCCCAGCGCCAGCAGCAATCCCTTCGGGCTTACCTTGAGGGCCCCTATACTGCTTTCCAGAATCGGCGTAAGGACGGAAAAGGGACTCTTCGGCGCATCGAGAAAGACTTCTCCGACTGGTTGGATAAGCCTATGGGTAGCTTGAGCCGTTCCGACGTGGAACGGTGGCAGGCCAAGGAGGAAGCTGCCGAGAAGCCGCGGGCTTTCCAGACGCTCAAGCGTTCCTATGATGCACTTCAAGCTCTGCTAACCCATGCGGCTGAGCGTAATATTATTCCTGTCCACCCCCTTAAAGGCGTTAAGCTCCAAAAACCGGCATTGACCGGGGAGGAGCTAGCAGAGCAAGGAGCGGAACGGCGATTCCTCGAACCGGAAGAGGTGAAGGCACTATTTGCCGGCTTGGAGGCGTATCAAGAAGAGAAGAGAGTGCAACGACGCAGCAGCCGTGTCCACGGGAAAGTCTATCTTCCCGATCTAGATCACGTCGCTTACGTGGATCACGTCAAACCGTGGATTCTGACGATGTTCTACACCGGATTTCGCCCTGGTGACTTGTTTGGGCTCCAATGGGAACACGTTC
>NZ_JARWAN010000036.1:0-17804 GCF_031451755.1 Vreelandella vilamensis
TAGCACCTTCATTGTCGGTCACTGTTACGCTCAGGTTGAACGGGTCATTGGCGCCGTCTGCCACCAGATCGTCAGCATCCGCAACCGTGATTTCACCATTGCTGGCGATGCTGAAGGCAGCCGTTCCGTCACCATCCACATCGACATTGCCGGAATCGATAGCGAAGTTCGTAATGCTACCGTCTGCATCGCTCGCGGTAATGGTGCCAACCACGTCGCCATCAGCAGCGTCTTCGGCAACCTCGAACGTCTCGGCCGTAATGGTCGGGACCTCATTGGTCGGCTGAGTCGGCCCGGTCGGCGCTTCAGTCGACCCTTCAATACCTGCCAGCAGGTCCGCGTAGTTGGCTTCCCAAGCTTCGCTGCCTACCAAGTTGAAGTTAATGCTCTGACCAAAGTCCATGGTACCTAGCAGCTGAGCTGAACCTGCGTCGAACTCACCATCGGTCGTGTCGGTGTCGGCATCAACCGTTGAGGTCAAGGAGAACACCTTGTACTCACCGACGTTCTGGTCGTTTTCAACCATGACGATGTGCTGCTGGGTGTTTCCGATCAGGTTGGTAGTGTTGCTGGCGGCATCCAGGCTGCCATCGACCAAGCCACCGACGACGTCAGTTGTGTCGCCGTTCAGGGCAGCAACTAAGTTAGCTGCATTAAGGTCGGACCAAGAAACGTCATTGTTCGCCACGGTACCGTCAAAGTTGAGCATATTGACAGAGTTCGCCAGGGCAACACCGGTGCTAGCAGGCGAGTTCGCCAGCTGGGCGTTGGTGTTCAACGTTACGTTGATAGCCTGTGCGGACTGCTGGTTGTTCTGCTGATTGGTAGACGGGTCTACCTGGTTATTCAGGAACGTGGTGAAGTCAAGGGCGTGGTTGCCTACCTGATTGATATCGGTCACGTCGTTCGGGGAGTCATCGTGGAAGTTGACCACGCTAACCTTGCCAAAGCTGCTGGTGACTTCAAGAACATTGGCGCTGGCGTCGTTGGAGTCCATCACCAACAGGTCGTTGCTGCCTGTGCCCATGTTGACCACAGAGGCGTTTGCTGCACCACCATCGGTGGAGGTACCTGCACTGAAGCCGCTGTAATCATTCTCAGCATTGCCGCCTGCACCGGTGTTGTCCAGGTGGCCGTTCAACGCTGCGTTTTGGAATTCGGCAACCACTTCGGCCGCGTTTTCCAGCGCATCGGAGTTCAGGTTCGTGGTGTCGATCAACCCTTGAACGAAGGCGCTCAGGGTGTCATTCGGCACGTTCACTTCGCCGCTGTCAGCGTTGTTTTCCACCAAGGTCGGCTGGAAGATATCGACGGCTAGGTCGTTTTCACCACCCACAGTGGATTCAACCATGATCTGCTGGGTGCCATCGAGGTCAGTGACTTCCAGAAGACGGTTGAGCTCAGGGTTCTGGGCAATCGCTTCTTTAATGGCCGCATTGATGGTCAGCTGATCTGCCACGTAGTTGCCAGCCGCATCGGTTTCAACCGTTACGGTGCTTTCGAAACCAGCGAAGGTCACCGTCAGTTCAGCTTCGTACAAAACACGCTCGCCAAAGACTTGAGCGCCTGTGGACTGACCGAAGGTCCAAACACCGCTATCGCCACCAGCAAACTCGACGAAGTCGCTTTCTGAACCGGCATTGATGTAAGTGCGGACTTCTTCAACAACGTCTACCTTATCAGCACCTGCACCCGTGTTGATGGTCACGTTTTCCAGCTCGGCCATAGTGGCCTGTGAACCAAGCCCTGTGCCGTTCAGGATAACCGCATCATCACCGTTACCTGTATTGATGGTAAGGCTGGTGCCGATGGTGTCGATAGCATCTGTGTCCAGAGACACTGAGACCGTGTCAGTTCCTGCACCGGTGGTGTAGTTGTACACACCTTCAGCAGTGATGTCAGCAGTGAAGTTAACATCGCCGCCGCCAGTGGCGTTCAGGGTGTTAACGTTGCTTGCCGCTGTTTCGTTACCGATGGTTAAGTCGCCCAAGAACTCAGTGGCGTTGATCATATCAACCGTGCCACCGAACGGCGTAGCAGCTGAACCTTGGGTATTGCCTTCACCACGAACGGTCAGGCTGGCGTGCGTCTCACCGGCAACAAACTCAGCGGCTGTTGCGATGTTAACGGTACGCAGCGCGCCGTTAGTAGAAGCAATCTGACCCAGGTTGCTCAGCTTGCTCTCATCACCCAGCACGTCGATGTTGAAGACTTCGATGCCTTTGCCTTCAGTTTCGCTCTGAGACTTACCGCCGATGAGCAGGTTGCCACCTTCACCTTCACGACCAACCTTATGCAGGTCAGCATTAACAGTGATCGGATCTTGAGTATTCTCAGACACGACGTTGTCGAAGTCACCGTAGATGTCGAAACGGCCGGTGGCATCTTCCGGCGTCACGAAGCCCGTCGGCACCAGGTCACGGCCTTGCGCGTCGATCAACGTGATAGCCGGGATATCGACTTCGATACCGGCGTCGTTGAAGGTAGAGTCGAGATTGTTCTCGTCAACTTCAACAGTGATGTCTTCGAGGATGGTTTCGCCGTTAGCGACCATCTCGTCAATACGCGCCTGTAGGGCAGCAGCGTAGGACACCCAAGTGTCAGCTGCAGCCGCAACGTCAGCGTCCATTTCGATAACAACCGGCGTGCCGTCGATAGTCAGCGATACACCGTTACGCTCAACGTTGAGCAGCGGCGCGTTCAGGTAGTCTTCGCTATCTTCGTCGAGCAGCCAGTAGTTGGCTTGAGAAACAGACGTGCTCTGGCCAGACAGCAGATAATCTTCGTCGAAGTAGACGGTCAGATCAGACGCGTCGCCATCGCTGTTGAAGTTATCGGTGTGATTCATGCTGATAGTCAGATCTTCGGTGTTACGCGCGCTGCCATTGTCGTCCAGCGTGGTCAGGTTTTCGATAACCAGATCAGCGTCGGACTGGGTAGAACCAATGTTATTAACGCCGGTGATGTTCTTGGCATCAACGGTAACGGTACCACCAGCTTGAGCATTCAGATCACGCGCTTCAAACTCAATGTTCTCAACGTCGGAAATCGTCGGCTGAATGTCGATCTGGTTGCCGCCATTAACACCGAAGAACTCAGGGATAACTTCGGCGTAGAGGCTATCATTACCGTCGCCACCGTCGATGCGGTCAGCAGAAGACAGGGTGTTAGAAACACCACCGGCCATCGGGTTCTGGCTCAGGTAAGCTTCATACTTGTCGTTGTCCGCAGTGCCTTCCAGACGGTCGGTACTTGCAGTGAGCATGCCAGTTGCGCTTTTCGCCAACCCACTGATTTACGTTGGCTTTTCTCCTCTCCTAAGACGCCATTTCGCTGTTTTCTACCATATTTCTATTTTCGCGACAGAATTTACCTCTCATTCTTACCCTTTTCCGATACTGAAAGCCCCGTACCACGCGGGTTTCAAGCCTTCGGCTTTTTCTACCATATATTTATTCTCCCGACAGATTGTGCCATTGCTCATCCATCAACCGACGATGCCAAGTGCGCTCACCACACCGTGACGACGAGCCGCAACCGCCTACCTGATTAAACGCGCATGACATGGCTTTATTCGCCTTGGGGTATCTGCTCTCCTCTATTTTTTCTTCGTCAGACGATTGGCCGCTTTGGTTAAGGCGTCTTCATTGAGCTTGACGCTTAAACTGTCAGGCGATCCCAGCACGTCCATCTCAACACCGTGTTCTCGCATGGCCCGCAACATGGCCGTGAGCGTATCGGCCCGCATCGCCATCTCCAGCGTTTCATTACGCGCGACCGTGGATTTGGCCACGCCTAGCTCATCCGCGAACTCTTGCTGGCTCATGCCCATTGCCACGCGGGCAATCCGCATCGCCAACGCAAACCTGACTTTTTCTTCTGTCATGCTTGACTCTCCCAATAAATTGTACAAAATAAGCTTTAACGCTATTTTCAGTGGCGTTTACGGATTTTAAAGAGGAATTATATCATGCCTAAGCAAAAAATAACGCAACATGCCGTAGAGCGTATCATGCCACCCAAAAAGGGCAAGATTGATTATTTTGATACAGAAACCCCAGGATTGGTGTTAAAGGTCCTGGCATCGGGCACCAAAACCTTTTCGTGCCGTTACCGGGATCTACGCGGCAAGCAGATGGAGCGTAAGCTGGGAAGTGCGCAGGTACTGAAGTTGAGCGATGCCCGCGAGCAGGTGCTGGCCATCCAGGCCAAGCTGGCGATGGGCGAAGATCCCTTCGAGGTGCGCCGCACGCTCAAAGACATACCGACCTTCGGAGAGTTTGTGGCAGGGCACTACATGCCGTTTATCAAGGGCTATAAACGCAGCTGGGAGACAGATGAAACCTTGTTGCGTAATCATGTCCTGCCGAAGATTGGCAACCTTTACCTGGACGAGATCAAGCGGCAGCACCTGATTGAGGTGTTCAGCGAGCATCGTGCGACACATAAGCCCGCTTCCACCAACCGGATGATCGTGATGACCCGCTATATCTTTAATCTAGCGCTAAAGTGGGAGGTAGAAGGCATGACACGCAACCCAACGGCTGGTATCGACGTCTACCCGGTGAACAACCAGCGGGAACGCTACTTAAAAGACGACGAGGCACTACGGCTATTCGAGGCACTGGAAGCTTCGCCGAATCCGCTGCTGCCCTTCATCGTCGCCATGCTGCTGCTCACCGGAGCCAGGCGCCGAGAAGTGCTGAATGCACGATGGGAGGATGTTGATCTGGATAGCCGACTCTGGCGTATCGAGTTCAATAAGACGGGCAAGACACGGCATGTGCCGCTGTCAACGGGCGCCCTTTCGTTATTGGCCAAATTACCGCGCCAGGACGACAACGATTATCTGTTTCCCAACCCCAAAACCGGTAAGCCGTTCACGGCTCTTTTTCGCTCGTGGAACACGGCCCGGCAAAAGGCAGGCTTAAAAGATGTGCGCATCCACGATCTACGCCATAGCTTTGCCAGCTACGTGATCAACCAAGGCCATTCGCTGTACGAGGTGCAGAAGTTGCTGGGGCATACCCAGGTGAAGACCACGCAGCGCTACGCCCACCTAAGCCATGAATCCCTGCTGTCGGCGGCAGATTCGGCGACGGCGTCGGTACCGTGGGATCGTGAAGCGCGTGAAGCGGAAGGTGAGAACACGCAAGCATTGCCGGGGAGCAAGCGCGACCGCCCGGCTCGCCAAAGTGCCTTACCGCGTGATGCGCCCAACCAAAAACTGTCACCGCCTCACAGCGGGGAGCTACCGGACGGAGAGACAAAAAAATAACATCCGATAGAGACGCTAAGGGCAGCCACCGGGGCTGCCCTTTTTTATGCGTAAAGAAGGGAAATTGCTCAGCAGGTTACTGCTTGAACATTTCGTCTAGGCTGGAAGCAAACAGTATATCGCGCGACCAGACTTTTAGCTGTTCGTGGTCAGCTTGTTCGACCCGACTCTCCACCCAGCCTGGAACTTCACCAAATTTGAAGCTGAGCTGAGCACGAAGATTATAGCGTGCTTCCATAAGGCGACCGCGCTGCTCACCTTCCATTTGTTCTTTCTTTGCCCAACTCTCTAAGTTTTCTGCCAACATATCTTTATCCTCCACCAAACTGTTGAAAGGTGGAATTAGTGCTGAGTCTCGGCACGCAGCTTTTCGACTTCCTCAACCGGCAACTCTTCAATCTCTGCTATTAACTGATCGTTCATTTCAGTCAGTGCTATCAGTTTGCGCGCCGCGTTGCGCTTGCTTTCCAACGCAAGCTTTTCGGCTTCTCTCACGCGCTGCTCAGTTTCCTGCAAAACCTTCTGACGCTCTTCACGGCGCTCTTGCTGCGCCCAATTCTCTAAATTCTCTGCCAACATATCTTTATCCTCCACCAAACTGTTGAGCTGATCCAGGTTGACCTCAGCCCCGAGCCGCTGTAGGTGACGCTTCAACCAGCGGGTAATGATCTTGTCGATACGCTCCTTGTTCGGATCGGCCTGAATAATCGCCACAATCCGATTCACGGCTTCCTGCAACCCTTTTCTATCCGCCGACGCCTTCTCAATGCTGAAAACCCCGCTTAGCGGTGTCTGTACCAAGCCTAGTTGTTCGTCAGTGTAGCGCCCTTCATCAATCAGGTAATAGCGTAGATGTGGCTGGTAGACCTGCAAGAACGCGGGCGGTTCCGGGTACACCATGTCGTAAATATCTTGACGGGCTGTCCAGTTCTCAGACCCATTATAGAGCACGATAGGCAGAATTGGCGGTAAGCCCTTGTGCGGTGTCGTCTTTCCATTTTTGAGCAAGTGATCGTAAAAACAAGCCACGTAGTGCATCAATCGAATCGGCATGGTGCGATCCACCGAGGATTGAAACTCCAGCAAAATGTAAAGGAACACTCGCTGCTGCACCCCCTGCCAGGTCACCTCCACTGACCACACGACGTCTTCGAACTTTTCCTCGAACAGTGGCGTGATATAGTTGCCGCTGTGATTATTAAGCGTCGAGAAGTCCATTAGCTCAGCGATTTCAGTCGGCGCAAAGCCTTCAATCAGCTGCTGCACGAACTCGGGGTAACTGAATAACTCTTTATAGCCCGTATCATGCGGCTTGTGGGTAGTATCCGCCATGCCTTCTCCTCGCCTAATGCGTTTTATTTTACCACAACACGCCCTACCCCAAGCCCATACCAGCGCTTAGCTGTTTTCTCTCATCCAATAGCCCATGCGCGTAAAAAAAGACGCCCACCAGAAAAGCCCCGCCCCACGCTGCCGCTCAGAGCAGGCGTGAGGCAGGGAGGGCTGAGCATCGAGATTTGAGTGTTAAGAAGGATGGTGGCCTTATAGCCACCCGCGTTGGGCAAACGAGGTGTAGCCTTCATGGCCCACCACGATGTGATCCAACACCCGAATATCCACCAGGCCTAGCGCTTCTTTAAGCCGCTGGGTAATGCGCCGGTCGGCGTCGCTCGGTTCGGGGTCACCGCTTGGGTGGTTATGCACCAAAATGACAGCGGCGGCATTGTGCTCGATGGCATGCTTGATTACTTCACGGGGATAGACACTGGCACAGTCAATCGTCCCCCGAAATAGCTCATCAAACGCAATCAGGCGATGCTGGGTATCCAGCAGCAAGGTGCCGAATACCTCGTAGGGGTAATCCAGCATCAGCGTTTGCAGGCAGCGGTGGACCTGCTCGGGTTGGGTGAGTTTATTGCCTTTGCGCAGCTTACGCCGGGCAATCATTTTGGCCAGGTGCAATAGCTGAGCACTGGTCACGTCACTGGTTAAGCGATAGGTGCCGGGTTCTTCCCCGGCGATGAGTTGCGGTGATAATGGTTGGCAGGTCATGCGGGATCTCCTTATCGGTGAGTGGCTTAGGCGACGAGGGTCGCGCCCTTAAGTTCGGCAAAGCGCTCGGTGAGCTTCCACAGCGCCCGGTTAAGGCGCACGTCTTCGGTCACGCTATTAATGGGCCGTGTGCGGGTACGCCGCCCATTGGCGGATTTGCCCCGTAAGCCGCCTTTGAACAGGTTTTCTTGGGTACGGTTGAACACACTCCACAGCGAGCCGTTGGCATCCTCGGATCTTCGGGCTTCGAGAATATCCCCCGGCTGCACGGGGCTGGTTTGCTGCCAATCGTCGCCGTAGCGCAGCGACAAAGCGGATTCGGCGAACAGTTGCGCTTCTTCGTGGCGAATTAACGTCGATTGAAATGCCTCCACGCCTTCGGCAATGCGGGGGACTTGGTGGCTAAGCTGAATCGAGCCTTCCAGGATTTCATCGACAATTTGCTTGCCGTGACGCACGCGAATACCGCCGACATCGCCGACCGGCGTCACCATGCCGTTGAGACAGATCAGCCGAAACAGCCCCAGATCCAGCTGAAAGGCGGCGCTACGGTCGTGGCTGTTGGTGAGTACCAGTTCGGTCACGCTATCGCCGACATTGATTTGCCGATCAGGGTCTTGCCGAAAGCGGATCAAGTGCCGGGCGACGCTTTGCCTTTCGGCTTGGCGCACATTGGTTTGTTGAGCACGCACCGGGTACCAGCCCTCGGCCTGCAAGGCATCGACTACATTGATGGTGGGCACAAAGCCGTAGCGGTCGGACACAGCCTGGTCAGGCTCATTGGCGAAGATGGCGGGCGCGGTGCGGTGCAGTTGGTCGTGGGTGAGAATACGCATGGGTGAAACTCCTTCTTTTCGTAGGTAAGTAAGCCATTGCTAACCGTAAAAGGACGGCATAGCGGCCCGCTCCCTTGGGGATAGCGGGCATGAGGTGTTGCTAGGTGGGGGTTAGGTTGAGTTGAATGAATTGGGTTGGTAGTGCCGTGAAGTGGATGAGTGGAGTTAGCGGTGTGGTGTGTTGCATTTGCTGTGTTGCCAAAAGCCCGCATTGCACGGGCATGAGCATCAGGCGCGTTTGGCCTGGCGTTGCGGGGCTGGCTGAGTATTGGAAGATGGGGGTGTTTCGTCTTCGGTGGATGCCTCGGGGTTAGCCGGGTCTTGCGGCTGGCTTTTGGCCTGCAGCTTGTTGGCCAGGGTCACCGGGGCATTGGGCTCTTGCCCGCCCGGTGGGTGGTCGGGCGCATCAGGGTAAAACTCTTCGACCACGTCGATGGATTCTTCGGCGCTGTCTTCAAACGCCCCATTGGCAAAACCTGCTTTAGCCGCTCTATCGAGGGCTTTTTGATCAAAGCCTGCTTGTTGATGCCAGTCATCCAGGCGTTGCGCTTCCGCCAAGGTTTCTTCCAGCGTCCAGCCTTCGCGCAGGGTGATATCGACGTAGAAGATCGGTGTGCCCCGGCTCTGGCGGGTGGATTTGCCTCGCAAGCGCAATTCCAGCGGCATACACGCCAAGCGGTTACCCGAAATGGCTTTGAAATACGCCAAGCGTGCGGCCAGGGTGCGGATCGAGTTGAAGCCGGTGGTACGAAAGATAAAACTCCCCAGCGGGTCATCATCGCCAATCAGCACGTTCAATCGCCCGTAAGGCTTGCAGGCCCCGCCCTGAGCCAAGGGGCAGGCATCCGGGGCCGGACACGGCAGCGTCTCCATGCCCTCGCGGGTGCGGCGTTTACACTGCTCGCCATCGCCCACGCACAAAGGCCGTGCGGTTTGCCGGTCGAACAGCGCGTACTCGGCTCTAAGATTTAGCTCGGGATCATTGAACAGCAGCCGAATGGGGATTTGCCGCAGTTTGCCCTCCTGCTCGGCTCTGAGTTGTTCGTCTAGCGGGTGGCGTATCCAGCCTTCCTTAGTCTGGAGTTGCGAGGTTAAGGTGAATTGATCGTCTTTTTGCGGTAGGCGTTTGCCGTTATGTTCCACGACTTTGCCAATCGCAATCCGCCCCAGAATGGGCGGGGTTATCGCTAAGCCTTTAAGCATAAAAGCCTCCTTATTCTAAGTGTGGGTATTTCGGAAGGGATCACGCATCAAAAACGCCCCAGAACGGCCGGAAAGCCGCGCTGAGGCGTTGCGTGGGTTGAGATTGAGAGTTGAATGGTCGAGCTACTGGCGCACCGTCAATCGCCGTGAGCCGGGGTAGGCTTTGAGGTAATCGGCACACAGACCGGGGTGGTCCTTTTGCAGCGCTTTGGTGTCGAGCCGCTTCACCGGGGCGGTTTGCTTCCAGCTGAGACTGCCCGACGGAAAACTGGCCAGCGTTGCCGTACCCATGCCTTGCTGCAGTTTATGCTTGAGCTTGGCTTCCTGCTTCTTGGCATCGTCCAAGGTTTGCCGGACCCGTTGCAGGTCGACAAAGGCCTGGCTAAGGTCGATGTCGTGGCTGAGGTCGATAGTTTCGCCGTTATCTTGCGGAAACAGCGTCCTAAGTGCCCGATCCGCTGAATCCGAGCCATCGGCAGGCGGTGGGGTGTCATTCTCCACAAAGTCCCAGAACTGGCGTTCCAGGCTGATGAGTTGGTCGATCATCGCCTCATCCCGCTCGATACGATGAATTTGCAGCTCATGGCCGCCTAACAGCACGGCCACATCGGCGGCCTGTTGTCCGGTCACCGCGAGTTGGTGCATCACCTGCAGCTGCACGTACTCGGGCACGCCGTCTTTCCACAGCTTCGCTCCATAGAGCCCAGCGGTTTTACACTCCAGGATTTGCACGCCCTCGTTGCCGACGATCTCCCGATCCAGGTTGGCGAGCATCCAGGGATGCTCCACATGCTGCAGAATCGCATTGACCCGCTGCACCCGATGGCCGGTGTGGCGGGCGTAGTGCTCCGCCACCAAAGGCTCTAACACTTGGCCCCAATGCAGCGGGCTTGTGAGCTTGTCGTCATGGTGAGGCTCGATGCTACCCGACTGCCGACCCGTTTTTTCCATCCAGAGTTCCAGCTGGGATTTGTAAGGATTGAGGCCCACGGACGCAGCGGCATCACTACTGCCAATGCCACTTTGGCGAATCGCCAGCCAAGCGTTGCGATCCAGCGCACGGGTATCGACTAATCGCCGTGCTTGCTCACGATAACGGCGCTGGGGTGCCGGAGGATGCTTGACCCGCGCATCCCGGCTGACCGGGGCGGGCATGTTGCTTTGCTCGATGGCCTCCAGCACGGAGGCGGTGATGCTACCGGGCTTGGCCCTCTCGGATAGCCTGGGTTTCCTCTCGGTGGGCACTTCGTTCGCTATCGGTACCGGCCCGGCTTGCTCAAACGGAATCCGGCTGTCACCTTCCTGGCGATCCTGCGTCGTGGCGGGGTGAAGCTCGGTAATGCGGGGTTGGGGGTTGTGGCTCATGGTGAGTCTCCTGGGTGAGGATTTTCGTTAAGACACGGCATAACGGCCCGCTGCCAAAAAGGCGCGGGCTTACCGTGAAAGCACTATCGGTTAAGGGGTAAAACGTGGGGGTGAGATGTGGAGATTACGGTGCTGGCAAGGCGGGATAATCCGGCACCGGCATGCGGAAGGTGTGGCCGCACGCCAGGCACTCGACATTATCGAGCACCTTGTCATCGAGCGTGTGACCTAAACGGGTACCGGCAATACCGCCTGCGGTGGCACCCGCGAGAGCACCGAACAGCGCTCCAGCCAGCGTGCCCACAGACGCGCCGACAGGCCCGGCAACCAAGCCCATCGTCGCGCCGGTCTTGGCCCCACCCAACGCACTTAATGCGCCGGTAGTGCCGCCGGAGAGTACCCCCGTGGTGGTGCCGATCTGACGGCCTAGCTGGCGAGGAGCCAGCCTAACCGCCTGACAGCGTGGACAGCGTGTGGTCATAGAACCTCCTGTAGTCATGCGAGATAAAACCGGGAATCCGGCTTCAAGGAGATACTACAGGGCTGACATTTTTTTAAATCAAATCAGGGAGGATTGAAGACGGCATGCCGACACTAACTTTTTCGATTGGGATAAGGTCAAGACCTTTAGTCTTTTAAGGCCTTTAAACGCTAGACGTCAAGAAACCTTAGCCTTTTAGGAATATAAGACACAGACGGAATTTGGGTTCCTATGTTATTACTTATTACTTTAGTTACTTTAATTAAATTACTTATTACTTTAGTTACTTTAATTAAACGACTTTAATTGCTTTGTTAGAATCACTATTAGATCACTCTATTATCACACTTAACTTATTATCCATTTATTTAATTTACCATTATCATCTTCATTACCCATTATGGCTTTAAGCATCCACTATACCACTATCATTACCACCTATATTATTCTTACCTGCTAAAGCCACTTTGCATTACGTACAACCATTGCTATATCGCAACCTCAGTTATTAACCCATAACCCTACATACCAATGCTAATCATCTTTTCTTCTTTAGAGGGAAGACTCCTTCAGGCAGCGTGATCCTCAAGATCAAACGCTGGCTTTGAAATATAACGCCTTCATCGAATGCGCTGTTGAAGACAAAGCGCTTTCTTAACGATACGGGGTAATAGGGTTGTTTGCGTTGAATGTAATCGATACAAGGCAATCCTTGAGAGATCCACCTGCATTTACGTGAGTGGAAATAAACGTGAGTAAACCATCAGCGCTATCGCAGAGTTAGCGCGCTATTGTCGCTATTGAACGGTCAATAGGAAGATGAGGTCATAAACTGATTATTGGAAAGGCAAGATAAAGCGATTGAGCGTAGAGGCGATTCGTCGAGGATCGCCAATGATAAAACGTAAGAGTGTAAGCGAGCTTGAGTCAAAACACTTATGTAAATCCTATTTTGAGTTGTTTAACTTTTTTATGGGAGGACAGGTCGGGAGCTGAGCGTCATTGAGCGCTTCTCCAGACGCCGAGAATGCGGGTCTAAGGCGGTGAATACGCCTAAGGTGGGAATGCCAAGGTCACAGCGCTATCAAGCCGTGTAGCGCGCTTAGGAGGCTGTCAGCCGTCATTATGGGACGCCAGGGAGTACCGTGCGGAGACCAGCGCGACTTTCCTATTACGCGATGCACTCTTTTTGACGTATGTTATAGCGGCAGTGACGTATTTCTTTATAGCCCGTGGGGATAGTACAAGCTGACCGCGCTTTCACTGTTAACCACGAGGACTTCTCCATGCACGACAGCCACCTTCAACACGATCCCCTCCATAATGCCGACTACGACACCTTAAACGAAACCGATATGGTGGCCATCCGCCAGTCACTCGGGGGCTTCGCCTGGGAGCCGACGGACATGCTGACCGATACAGACCACTTATGGCGATAGGATGTTATCTGGGCGGAAAACCAATTACAGGCTATGGCCAACACCCCCCGCTTCCTCGACAGCCAGCGCCTCATCGTGCCTGACGGACACGATAGCCCAGTCGTCACTTTGGCACACGGTGGCCTGCTCGACACGCTCACAACGCTCTACACGGTGCTGGTCACGGTATTTCAAGAGACTGAAATTGGCCAACAATATAAGCGCAGCCCCTACATTGAGCGTTTTTTGTGGGCGTTTTCCAGCTGCCCCTACCTGCGTGAAGCGGGCTTTTTTCAGCCGCCCACGATGAACCTTAAGATGGCCGAGCAAACCGTGATGGCACTTAACCAACGCTTGAGTGCTTGGCAGCAATCCCTGAAGCAGCCCACCTTTACGGATGAATGTTACCGCCATCGGCGCAATAGCCTGAAGAACTACCGGCGTTTTACCGACTTGATCCAGGCCTTATTTGCTTGCTACAGCCGCTTGATGGTGCTGCGCGTCGACCTGAGCTACACCCAACAGGACACGCCGTATATCGACTACGCAACGGCGCGTTTTCATCGCGAGCAGCTTAGCCATGCCTTCACCACTCATCCCCTCTTCACTGACATGGTGGGCTATGCCTGGAAGCTGGAATGGCGGCCTGAGAAGGGCTTTCATTATCACATGCTGTTCTTCTTCGACGGCCATCGCTGCCAGCGCGATATACTCCATGCCCAACAGATCGGGGAATTTTGGAAGCAGTCAATTACGGGGGCGCAAGGGCTTTACTACAACTGTAACCTTGATGCAGAAAACAGATACAAAAACAACGCGATGGGGATCATCAATTATCACGACATAGAAAAACAGCAAGGACTTGCTGATACCGCCAAATATCTCAGCAAGATCGACGAATATGCCGCCTTATTGGTCACAGGCCGAACCACGCAGACCAGCAAAAAACCGGTATTACCCGAGGGGCCGGGGCCTGGCCGCCCGCGTCAGTTTATGGGAGATCCCATGCCGATGCCGGACGCATAATACCGATGCCGGTGCTTTAAAGCCCCTCATATTACCGCGCTCCAGCCCCCCCCCAGTTGTTATCGCTTTCCTTGCTCTATTATATAGGCAAAACACCGTCAGCCGCGTGAAATACCCCGGTAAATGGGTCTTCCAACGACAAACGCCGGGGGAAATCCAAGCAGGGCGTATTCTTGCCCGCACACCCCGCCAAGGATTTTCCGCCGATCAATTCCGTTTTCTGCTTATTTCCATTTGATTCAGGAGCGACCTATGTATCCGCCTCTCACTTTCCAACAATCCCCCTTCCCCATGCAGACGCCTAGCGAAACACCGCAACGCGATACCGCTGCCGAGGATGCCCGGCTGGCCAAGCTCGAACAGCAGGAGCCACTACGCCGATTGCTCAGAGACGTCGCCGCTGTCAAACGCGAGCGTGGCATCACCCAGGCGCAAATGGCTACCGAGATGGAGGTATCACCTCGCACCTTGGCTGAGTGGCTTCAGGGTAGGCGTTATCCGAAAGGGCCAGGCCAGGCGATCCTAAGGCGCTGGTTGAGCGCTTACGCACCGGGTTGTGATACCTAACCCACCGACGAACCTGGCAAATATACAGAACCAATAATCAAGTAATGAATATCGATATGATAATTTATTCTAACTCAAGCCACGGCCAACTCTGACGGCAAAAGCCGTTTTTCTGGTGAAAAAAAAAGTGCCTTGAACTCACAACCCGCTATTTCGGCTATTAGTAGCCAAAATAGCCAGTTCGGGTACGCCAAAAAAATCACCGCTTAAATTTGGATCACAGGTAAATTTGAATATCAACAGCCCTGCTTGTAAAAAATATAGTTCAAGCAGGCCGAATTACACGCCCTTTAGCTCCCTCTAAGCTTTCTCCTGTCGTCGGGCATCGTCCGATGGCATCACCTTTTTTAACCAGGAGAGAGTCAAAATGAGCTACCCCTTTCAACCGAAGTTACCGGCCCCCGGTCAATCCAATACCGAGCCTCTCAACACCACCTTGCTATTTCGAGCGAGCGTCGAGCTAGCACAGGAATGCCAGGTGTCGTCTGATCTCGCCGTGATCACGCTACTGGGCGCCATTAGCTTGGCGGCTCAAGGCCGCTACGACATCAAAATGCCTTATGGGTCACGCAAACCTTTGGCTGCCTTTATCATGGCCGTGGCGGGATCTGGTGAGGGCAAAACGCCCCTCCTGGATAAGATATTGAAGATCATCAGGAAACTGCAGCGAGAGCAACGAAAAGCCTATCGCAACCGGCTGTACACGTATCAAGGAGAGCTTGAAGAGTGGAACACGGAGAACAAAGTGTTGACCCAGGCGATTTATCGCAAAAAAACCAAAGGGGGTACCGCCCAGGCAGAACGACAGGAACTGCGCGAGATACATCACCGCCGTCCTGAACCGCCGCGCGAGTTCCGACTGCTCTACGAAGACACCACCCCGGAAGCCCTCTTCATGGGGCTACAAAATGCTACGCCCAGCGCGGCGTTAGTCACTGATGAAGCGGAAATATTCTTCACAGGCTCTATGAACCGTGCGCGTGGCCACCTTAACTCGCTGTGGAGTGGTGGCGATACCATCATCACCCGCGCGACGAAAGACGATATCATCCTGGACGACCCTCGCTTGATGCTGCTGCTCATGGTGCAACCCGGTGTGGTCGCACGTTACATGGAAACGCAAGGCCAACAGGCGCGAGAATCGGGGTTGCTAGCCCGCTTTATTGTCTGCAATCCGCTATCCGTGCGCGGCAACCGCACTCATTCACTGGATGCCCACCCCTCATCGGGTGATTGGGAGCAGGCTGAAGCGCGCTTGGAAGCCCTGGTGCGGGAAAACCTGATACTCGCCCATGCACCCGAAGAGCCACGCGAGGAAGTGACATTTACGGCGGAAGGTAGCCACTATTGGTCGCAGGTGGCCAATGAGATCGAGATGCAGATGGCGCCTGGCGGATATTTTCAGGACTGCCCGGATCATGGTTCAAAATTAGCGGAAAATATCGCCCGAGTCGCGGGACTTCTGCATCTGTTTGAGTCTTATGAAGGGGGGATCGAACCCGAGACAGTGCGCATGGCCACCGAGATTTGCCTTTACTACTCGGGTCATTTTCAGCAAGTGTTCATGCCGCCCCCCAAGGAGGATCAGCATGCTGCGTGTTTGGATACATGGTTCGAAGAATTGCGGCAATTTAACTGGCGCTTCATACGTTACAATGAAGTGCGGCAGAAGGCGCCTCGTGCCTTGCGCAATAAAAACGATCTCAAGGAGGCGTTAGATATACTGATCACTCGACAACGCGTTGTGGTCTTCACAGACCGTAAGACACGTGTTGTTGACCTAATGCCCTGGTTAGGGCCACCTCCCATGATGAACGGGTTCTAATCGACCTATTTGGCTCATGGCTTGCCGTCCTTCGAGGCGGCAAGTTTTTTATTTCTCGCGCCATGAATCACTTTTTCCCAGCACGTCCCGCCAAGACTGAGCGTCAAGTAGTCGATCCACATACGGTTGCAAGTCTTCAAAGTGAGGCACTGAGTCGATCGCTTCTCTCGCCTCCTCGGGCAGTGCGACAAATCGTTTTTTCATCAGGCAAACCAACACGTCCTGGCCGCCTTTAAGGACACCATGTTCATACATCAACTTGTCTTGCATACGCATCAACGTCTCATGCATTTGTATGGGCCTGCGCATCGAGCCTTTAACAAAATGAGAATCCTCACCTGGTGCTTTACGTTTATTTAGTGACGTCTGGATATCGCTATGAAGATCATCTACAGTTTCAATCTTCAGAAAACGAGCTTGTTGGTTAAGCCAAAAAATCATTGCCGTCAAGTAATCAGTGACTTCCTTCTTGCTTGCACTCTTCTTGTAATTACCATCATGGTAAATGTTATACATCATGTTTTTGACAACAGCATCCAACAGCCTCTCCTGCTCTTTTTGAGCAGCAGGCCTTACCTGAGCATGCCCCCCTTTACGTGCACGCTCGCTAAATAAATTGTTCTCCAGGTCACTCAGAATATCCAGTGCTGCTAGATGTCGCTGTGCTTCCAGTAAGGCGCGCTGCATACGCTGAAAGCTGGCATACAAGTCATTATCCAGTGCTGCGCAATCGGCATTTTGCTTGTGTAAAAACGTGTCGTGGTAATCTCGCCTGACAAGGAGTGCCTGGCTCATCGCCGAATCTGCGTGGTGTTCACGTTGTTGGACAATAGCCGTCTTGCCTTGCTGAAGCTTAATGGGCTCACCTTCACCTGCCTCGGCCTCATGACTCGCCGTTAATGTATTCACGACCGTACTAAGCGCTTTCTTTTGAACGTTTTCAGCAATCTCAGGAGATATTTCAGATACCCGATGAATCACTTGACACGCTTGCTCATCCAGTACGCTGCCGACTTCTATCATCGCTTGCATAACAGGTGACGGTTCACCACGAGCCTGACGCATTTCATCAGAAAATGTATTGTTACCGCTTTTAGACACCAAGCACCTCTCTTCAATATGTTTTATGCTTTGACAAAATCACTCAATCCTAACGCAAATTGGGAAAGTTAAACGTATACTTCTTTAACGTCCACCTTCTTGCACTGTGGCCACCAGATCGAAATAGGCTCGCTCGACGCTATCACCCCCTGCCCCATCGTCTTCAATGCAGGCGCCGATAAAGTCATCCAGGCCGTCGCACAGCGCGATAGCTTCGGGGGAATCGCCCAACCGCTCGACCCACTGATCGTAAAGCGCGTAGAGGCGATCCAGGTCGGTCTGGGTCATGGGTTCAAACAGCAGGTGCTCATAGCCTTCCAGCTCGGCCAGTAAGGCCGTGCGAGTAGCCGGAGGGATGGGAGCCGTATCAGGGCCTTGGGAATCAGGATAAGCAGTCATAAAAGGATTCTAGCAGCTCACAGCGGCCATAGGGCCGCGTTTCCGAAAGATACGTCAGCGTTATTGAGTTAAAACAATGACGCGGCACAAGTCAAAAGACACGACATTGCTTTTCTCTTTATTGACCTCCTCAAATAAAGTATATTTTGGAAAAATCTAATGCGCTTAGCAACATGATAGGGATATTGAGCAATGAGCATGTTTTCGACCGGCTTGAGCGGGCTGAATGCGGCGCAGAATGCGCTAAGCACTA
>NZ_JARWAN010000037.1:0-16978 GCF_031451755.1 Vreelandella vilamensis
ACGCACGTCCGTCACAAGCCACGCTCTCTCGCTTGATCTCCTGCCTGAGTGATCCAGATAACCTCGACACGGTGCACGAAGGCCTATTGCGATTGGCCATCTGGCGCTTGAACAGCTTGCCCGATGTCACGCCGCACACGACCGATACGTCAACAACGATTGATATCGACGGGTTGCCCATCGAGGTCTTCGGCCATCAGGGCGGCAGTGCCTACAATGGCTACGCGGGCTCACGGATTTATTCTCCTTTGGTGGCGTCGATCGCCGAGACTGGCGACATGGTCGGTGGCCTGCTGCGCGAAGGCAATGCCGGCCCGGCGGAAAACGCGGATACCTGGATCCCCCACCTTGTTCAGCGTCTGATGGAAGGCACGAATCGCGAGGTGGATCAGTTCCGCGTGCGCCTGGATGCTGGCTTTACCGATGAGGAAACACTGAGAGCACTCGATTCAAGGGATATCGCTTATCTGGGGCGGTTAAAGAGCAACAACGCCCTACAGACACTGGCAGCCCCCTATTTCAAACGGCCGCCCGGGCGCTCCCCGGAAACACCACGGGAGTGGTGCCATGACCTGGAATATCGGGCCGGCAGTTGGGAATCACCGCGGCGTGTGGTGCTCGTTGTGCAGGAAAAGCCTGACGACCTGCTGCCGCATGCGTTTTTCCTGGTCACTAACCTCAGTCGCTATCACACCCCAGCCGAGAAGGTCCTGGCGCTCTATCGCAAACGGGGCAAGGCCGAAGGCCACATGGGCGAACTCAAATCAGCGCTCAATTTACACCTGTCCTCGACAGATCGCGGCCACCTGACCACCCAGGACGTCATGGCCCGCAAAAAGTGGCGGCCACGTTCACGGTAAAAGCCCGCCAAATCCGCATGCGCTTGAGTGTTGCAGCCGACAAGTGGTGGCCTCGTTTACTCCCGGGTATCCGCCGACTGCAGCCGCTTCCTGACTGACATTGGCAGCTTCAACGGCGCAAGCATCATCATCGGCCAAGGGCCGAGAGCACACCGTGGGCAAATGACGGCGATCTAGGCAAAAACGCGATAAAAACGAGACACTAAAAGCCTATCTCGCATAATTATCGCGTCGATAAAACGTTAGATAGCCTCAACGCATCCACCATGCAGACGTAAAGCGCTAAATGATGGCACTACCACCGCCGCGATGAATGAGGCGGGAGTGCGCCAGGCAAAGCCTGGTCGCTTGGAAAGCTGCGTGAGATGCGCGGCGGAAAGAGCGAAATGAAACCCAGTGGGTGAAAGTCCCATCCGGCCAAGGCTAGCCACCAGCCGGAAGCAAGTCTTGCGTGGTGCCAGGTAACTGTCACTGCGAAGCGTAGACCGCGAGTGAATAGGCCGTGTGATAGAGCACCGAAATTATTGAACTGTGGTTGCCGACACTTTTCCTGCTGTGGAAGGCAATACCGACCCGCCTGAAAGGCTTGGCGGCGAGGGGCCACCGGTGTCAGAGAGCAGGGCATGTTCGCACAGGGGTTTCCCAGGAACCTGGGAGGCCCGTCTTTCTCCTCTGAATAATAAAGGTACAGGCTTGGGGGCTGCCTGCGGCGAAAGCGCCCGGTCCGACGCTGTCGTGCCTGACGGTGTCGGAAGCGAACATCAGGCACTCAGGAGGTACGGCCAGGCGAGCACAACGAGCCAGCCGGAGGGAAAGACGGGAGTCGGAGTCGTCCATAGTACCGATGAAAGCGGGGAACCGACTCGACGGGACCCGTGGGAGGGAAGGGGCGGCCAATCATTAGAATCGCCGGAGGGACACATGGCAGATGCACAGGAATCTGTTCCCATGTTCACGAAACAATGGCGGATAGCGGCGTTAGCAGAACGCTTCCCGCAGCGTGCGTTTACTTCACTGGCGCATCACATGGATGCCCAGTGGTTGATGTCGGCCTACCTGATGACACGCCGCGATGGCGCCGTTGGGATTGACGGCCAAACAGCGGATGACTTCGCCAGTGACGTCAACGCCAATATCCAGCGTCTGCAGGAAGAGGCCAAGAGCGGTCACTATCGAGCACCGCCGGTACGGCGCGTTCATATCCCGAAAGGAGATGGGCGCACTACACGGCCGATCGGCATCCCTACCTTCGAAGACAAGGTCTTGCAGCGTGCGGTGGTCTCACTGTTAGAGCCACTCTACGAGCATGATTTTCTACCGTGCTCGTTCGGTTTCCGACCGGGACGGTCACCGCATCATGCGATCAAGTCGGTATGGGAGGGTTTGTCGTCGATGGGCGGTGGCTGGGTCATTGACTTGGACATCCAGGCCTTCTTCGACACGATCGACCATCAACGCCTGCGCGAATTTCTGCAACAACGAGTGAAGGACGGTGTGATTCTCCGCCTGATCGGCAAGTGGCTCAACGCCGGTGTCATGGAAGCAGGGCAATGGCAAAAAGGCGAGATAGGCAGTCCACAATGGGGTGTGATCTCCCCGTTGTTATCAAATTTCTATCTCCACTACGTGCTGGACGCGTGGTTTGAAGCAGAGGTCAAACCTCGGCTTCGTGGGCGCGCGTTTGAGGTGCGGTTTGCTGATGACGCCATCTTGGCATTCAGCAATGAAGCCGATGCCCGCAAGGTGTTGGAGGTGCTGCCCAAGCGCTTCGCGCGTTTTGGTCTTACCCTACACTCCAAAAAGACGCGGCTGGTGCGGTTCCGACCGCAACGCGAGCAACGAGCCGAGACCTTCGACTTTCTGGGATTTACCCATTATTGGGGAAAATCCCGTCGAAACCGCTTGATCATCAAGCGGAAGACGGCGAAGGGGCGCTTCCAGCGAGGCCTGAAACGCATTGCGTGGTGGTGTCGCCGGTATCGGCATTTGTCGATCTTTGAGCAGTATCGGATGTTAAGACGCAAGATCCAGGGGCACGTCGCTTACTATGGAATCCGCGGCAACATGAAATGTCTGCAAGGGTTTCGTTACCGCGTGGAGCGTCTCTGGATCAAGTGGTTGAGTTGACGATCCCAGAAAGCGCATATTGCTTGGGATCAAGCACGACAGATACTGCAGCGTCTTCCTCTTCCGATGCCGAAAATTGTACATTCATGTTAATCCTTCAGCGAAGCTGATGATTGAGGAGCCGGATGCGTCAATCGCGCACATCCGGATCTGAGGGGGGCCGGGTTGAGCGATCGCCCGGTCTACCCGACTCCACTGCTTGGAACCAAATTGCCCTTCCAATAAGGCGGGTACGTAAAGGTCGGCGTCAAGTTGAGGCCAATGCAGGCCAATGCAGGCCAAGTCCAGAGGGGGATACCTCCATCTCGGTTAATGCACTTGGTGTGGCTTCAGCAAGACCCTCGATAAGGTGCGGAGGAATCGCAAGTTCGAGTCCCGAATGAAGGCTAACGATCACTCGATTGGTGCGGCGATCATAGCGCGCATCAATAGCATGAACATGGTCGCGTTCAGCTGCCATGCGGGCCTCTGCCTGTTGGATGACATCATCAGTAATGGCCATGAATTTCCCTCCATTTATCACATAACGCCAACAGCTCTCTTGATAGTGCCGATGCGATAAGGTTGAGGTCTGGCGAATTGAAGCGGTAGCTCTCGCGCAACTCGGGCGGACCACTTGGACTGTGTAGGATGAATAAGGCCTCACCGCCCTTGCCGATGACATGCACATGCGCCGGTCGATGGTCGTTGGGGTAGCATAAACCTAAGGGCTTGGGTTTATATGCTAGCGACGATAGTAAACTCAATTCGGTCAGCCGCTCGTTTTATTAAATGTGTCGAGCCATCGCGATACCTGACAACACTGACCTGGCGGCATTTTCTGCACCGCTTGGGTCAGACTTACCTTTTTGCCGCCGCTTCGATCTATCAGGACGATTAACTTCAAAGACAGTGATTTCATGGTCAATCAAAAAACGGCAAAGACCCGCGCCGTAAGTTCCTGTTCCTTCAACACCTGCACGAGTCAGGGTGCCAAATAACGACGACCAGCTTAATAGTTCAGCATAACCTGCTGCATTAGCAGACACAGAGCGAGTGCCAAGTAATTGACCTAGCTCGTTAATAACCACACCGACATGGACGTCTAAATGTGTGTCTACACCGAGAATAACTGCTTGCTGCGATTTAACTCTCATGGGACACCTCTTCAGCTACGGCATATTCCCAATCTCAATCGCAGGACAGGACACTCACGGTGCAGAACAAAGCTCCTATTAGGTCACAAACGCTGAGCCCGGGAAGTTTCGGGGAACATCAACACTGGACGACAGGTCAACGCAAAGGCAATTACGCCAATCCCAGCACGGGTCAGGCCAGTGCGATGTTCACAAGAATAGTAGACTGAGTGTCCCAGCAATCGCCTTTGCGACTCGTGACGTTATGGACACGATCAGTGTAAACAAATTCAGAGACAACGCTGAAGAGCGTTGTAGAGCAAGTGGTTAGCAGGCATGAGCCGCTCAAGGTAGCACGACGAGCCGGAGAGGCTTTCGTTGTGATAAGTGTCGACGACTGAGAGCAATTGAACGCCTGCTTTCTGACTGATCCGCTATGCGTTGGCTCTCTCGGCGGGAAGCGTTAACGCATAATGCTCCAGCGAGAAGGTTTCCGCCCAGCGGCGCAGTTGCTCCGCTTCAACCGGCCGGGAGAAATAGTAGCCCTGGATTTCCGTGCAGCCCATCTCATGCAGCGCTTCGACCTGTTCACCGACGTCGACGCCTTCGGCCACGGTTTTGATGCCGAGGGAGTGCGCCAGGAAGATGGTCGCCGCCACCACGCTGCGCGTGCGTGGGGATTCCAGCATCCGGATGACGAAGGAACGGTCGATCTTCAGTGTATGGATGGGCAGGCTCGCCACGTAACTCAGGGACGAATAGCCGGTGCCGAAGTCATCGATGGCGACCACGATGCCCCGTTCTTTGAGCCGGTTGATCAGATTCCGGACCACGGCGGGCTCCTTCATCAGGGTGGTTTCGGTGATCTCCAGCTGTAATAACGCCGGGTTAAGCTTCCAGGTAGCCAGTAATGTGTCGATCCGGGTCAGGAAATCGGGATCGTGGAAACTGTTCACGGAAATATTGACCGCCACCGGCATGTCGAAGCCCTGATCACTCCACGCGCGGCACTGCTGCACAGCGGCCTCCAGAACCAGGTGGGTCAGTGGGTCGATGAGCCCGGTTTGTTCCGCGATGGCGATGAATTCGGCCGGAGGCATCAAGCCCTGTTCGGGATACCGCCAGCGGACCAGGGCTTCGACACCGGAGATCCTGCCCGTACCGATATCCACCCGGGGTTGGTAATGCAGCACGAACTGGTTTTCCACGATGGCCGTGTGCAGTTCCGAGATAAGCGTCAGGTAACGCGGACTTTCCGATTCCGCCGGCCCGCTATACAGTTCAAACACTGTTCCGTTCCGTTTTGCGTGCCGCATCGCCATAGCGCTGCGCAGCATCAGGGCCTCGGGGTTCAGTCCGTGATCGGGCGCCTGCGCCACACCGGCGCGCATCTGAATGCTGATGGGGATACCCGCCTGCCGGAAGGGGTCGCCCAATAACCGCTCGATACGCCGTACACAATCCCGCGCATTTTCGAGGCCACCTTCGCTCAGTAAAACCGCGAATTCGTCGCCGCCGATCCGCGCCGGCATCTCGCCTTCACGCAAGGCGTCACGGAGGCGACTCGCGACCTGCCTCAGCAGTTCATTCGCCTGCCGCACCCCAATGACGGCCTGGATTTCGCCGAAGCGGGTTACGTTCAGGATCAGGAGGGCGCACTGTTGCCCGGCAGGCAATGCGTCGAGGGTTCGCTTCAGTGTTTCCATCAGCCGGTTACTGTTGGGCAGATCGGTCAGTTCATCGAAATAGGCGAGATACTCGATGCGTTCCTCGGCGAGTCTGTGTTGTGCCTGGGCGCGCAGGGTGACAATGCCGAAGGCAAGATCGCCGGCCAGTTCCGTCAATAAACGAAGTTCTTCGTTATCGAAGGCGTCCAGCTCGTTGGCATAAATCATCAGCGCCCCGAAGGTAATGCCTGCCGAGTCCTTAAGCGGCAGCGCGATGGCAGACTGGTAGGCGCGCCGGCACGCCTCGTCGCGCCACGGTGTCATACTCGGATCAGTGGAAATGTTCTGGCTGATCTGAGGCTCACCGGCACGGATCGCCCGGCCGACGGGACCGAGGCCGCGCCCTTCTTCTTCCGACCAGCTGATGCGGACACTTTCCAGATAGCCGGCTTCAAACCCGGCCTGCGCCACCGGCTGCACGCGCTTTACCTCGTCTTCCTGTTTGAACCCGACCCAGGCTAGGCTGTAGCCGCCCAGGCCCACGCATAGCCGGCAGATGGCATCGAGCAGGGCGGATTCCTCTTTTGCATGGATGAGCTCCGAATTCCCGGCACTTTGCAACCGCAACGCACGGTTGAACCTGAGCAATGCCGCTTTTGCCCGTCTCCGTTCAATCGCCTCGCCGACCTTAAGGGCGATCTGCTTCAGGAGCGCCCGTTCTTCCTTGAGAAACGGGCCTTCATCCGATTCGGGACGTTCATCGAGATAGCAGATTTCGACCGTGCCCGCGTTACGGTCACTCACGATGATAGCTTCCCGCTGTTGCCAGGCGGATGGGCGAAAACCTTTGCTGGTATACGCGCGGTCATCAAAGGTGATTCTTGCCGCCGCGGTTTCCGGATACTGCCAGCCGGGAGGAAGAACATCGGCCACGGCCTGCAGCATTTTCTCCAGCGGATCTTCGTCATTAAGCAGTATGTCGGCAACATGACGAATGCAGGCCTGTTCCTTGATCCGTTCTCGCAATTGTTGCGACGTTTCCAGCAGAGCCAGTTCATTACGCTTGCGTTCGGTGACGTCGCGCAGATAAATAATTGCGTAGGGTTGTTTCGACAGTGTGATTCGGGAACTGCGAACATCGGCGGTAACCGTGCCCCGTTGCGGATGGGTGATCTGGATCTCGGCGGGATTGTCGGCCGTGATAACGTGTCCGAAGGGCTGTCCCAGCAATTTGGCCGCCGGCCGGCCGAACAGCGTTTCGCCCGCCGGGTTGGTATAGACGATGAGGCCGTCGGCGTCGAGCACGAGCACGGTATCGCTGGCATCTTCCACCAGATGCCGGAAGGTTGCGGCGCATGGTTTCATCTGGAAACTTCTCCGGGCCCGGGTTTCTGGGCCATTTCAGAGCGGTTGCGGGTTTCCTTGGCCTTGTAGAGGGCATGGTCCACGCGCAGGATCACATCCTGCAGGGATTCGCCCGCCGATATTTCGGCGATGCCCAGACTGATGGTGATGCATCCCGCCTCCGCAAACACGGTACGCGCTATTCGCTTTCGAATACGTTCGGCCAGTACCTGCGCCCGGTCACCCTTCGTCCCCGGCAGCAGGATCATGAACTCCTCGCCGCCCCAGCGCGCCGTGATGTCGATGTCGCGCACTTCCTCCAGGGCCAGTTCGGCCACCTGCTGCAGAACCCGGTCCCCCGTGTCATGTCCGTAACGATCGTTGATCGCCTTGAAGTGATCGAGATCGAACATGATGAGGGAAAATACATCGCCGTAGCGCGCTGTGCGGCTCATTTCCTCATCCAGATGCTGCTGCAGGGCGGCACGATTGAAGAGACCGGTGAGATAGTCGTGATGAGCAAGCTGCTGCAGCTCGTTGATGGCGGTCATGTCCGAGAAGATGGCGGCATAATTAATCAAATCGCCGCTATCGCGGTGGACGGGGCTGATGCTCAGCCACTCCTGGTAGATCTCGCCGTTCTTACGACGCCGCCACAGCACGCCTGTCCAGTGCCCCTTGCGCTCCAGGATGCGCCTCATTTCCGTAAAGCGCTCTTCATCTTCCGGCCGCCCCGTCCGCTGCAGTTCCGGCGTCTGCCCCAGGGCCTCCTCTTCCGTGTAGCCGGTAATCGTGGTGAAGGCCGAGTTGACGGCGACGATGGTGGTATCCGGCCGAGTGATCATCAGGCCCTGATCGATGGCGTCCAGGGCGACGGAAGATTGCCGCAGCCGTTCTTCAGCCTGGACGCGCTCGCTGATATCGCGCAGATAGACGGCGGTATAGGGAATATCATCCAGTCGTATGGTCGTGCTGCGAGCATTGGTCGCCACGTTTCCACGCTGGGGATGAGAGATGTAGATATCGGACTGTTTCTCGGCCGTGGCGATACCGCCGAATTCCTCTCCAATCAGATTGGCCACGGGGCGTCCGAAAAGTTGCTCGGCGGCGGGGTTGGCGTAGGCGACAATACCGGCGGGATCGAGCAGCAGAATCGTGTCGCTGGACTGTTCGACCAAAAACCGAAATGCCGACTCGTCAGTGTGCATCAGCGTTCCTTGAGATCAAGGCCGATGAGCACCTTGTCCTGTTCCGAGAGGTCGCCGACAATGCGCCGTGACGGTAGCGGCAATTTCTTGATGACCACGGGCGTGGCCAAAATGCGTTCGTCTTCGGCCAGTTGGGGCCGTTCCAGGATGTCGATGACTTCCACATCCACGCGATGGCCGTTTTCCTCCAGCTTGGAGACGAACCTGCGCAAATTGTCGATGGCGCGTTCAGCCGTGACGGTAACCCCGGCGATGTAGAGGTGCAGAACAATGGTGGTCATGATGGTTCCGCTTCCTGCGTGCCGGGCCGGCCATGCATGACCACGCCCTGGTCGCTCAGGGTGTATTCGTTGACGTAATCCGCGGTGGTCATGCCACGGGATTTGACGACGGTCAGCAACCGGCGCAGCTTGTAGTCGCGTTCCTCGCGACGCAGTTTGATCCACATGTCGATGGCCGACGAGATACCGAGCGTGCTTTCACCACCGCTGCTGTCCGTAAGCAGTTCCGTGGCCACCGTCGTCACGCCCTCGACCCTCAGCAGCGATAGCAGGCGCAGCACCATGGCCGTGCTGTTGGCGCCGACCAGCTTGTGGCTCAGGGCGCTGAGCGGGTCCAGAATCACGATGGCGGGCTGGTGCTGACGTACCGCTCGTAGTATCCGCAACAAATGTTCCTCCCAGCCCGTCTCCGCCGCCAGCATGGGTTCCAGCACCAGCCGCCCTCTGCCCTGAGGGGTATCGAGATGAGGTTTCAGGTCGATGCCGACGCTGCGCTGGTTGCGCATGAGTTCCTCATCCCCTTCCTCAAAGGAAAGGTAGAGTACATCCTCGCCGCGCTGGCAGGCGGCGCAAGCGAAGGAAGCGGCGAATGTGGTCTTGCCGGTGCCGGACTGGCCGGAATACATGGCCGTCACGCCCCGGTAAATGCCTTCCCCGCCGAGCATGCCGTCAAGGCCGCGGATGCCGGTGGATAACCGCTCGTTGGTGGAACTGGTGTGCACCCGCGTGGCGGTCAGCGGCATTACAAAAATGCCTTCCCGGTCGATGAGATAGGGGAACTCATTGGTGCCGTGGCCGCCACCGCGGCGCTTGACCACCCGCAGCAGGCGGATCATGACGCGTTCGGTAACTTCCTGCTTGAGGGCGATGACGCAGTCGGCAATGTAGTCCTCGATGCCGTAGCGCCGGTTGAAGTCACCGTGTTCACCAATGTTAATCACCGTGGTGGTTTGCCGCTTGCGGATCCAGTCGAAGACGCGGCGCAATTCGAACTGCAGGCTTTTCTCGGCGCCGATAAAGGCGCCTTCCAGGCCGTCGATGGCGTCGATCACCAGTCTTCGGGCGCCGATCTGTTCAATGGCATGCTCAATGCGGGCCAGGATGGCGCTTAATTCCAGCGTTTCCCCGCTCGTCATTTCCTCGCGATCGGGGCGCATGTCCAGAATGCGAGCCCGGCCGGCCTCGATATGCGCGCCCAGGTTCAGGCCAAGAACATCGGCGTGCTGGATCAGGGCCTGCGGCGATTCATCGAAGGTGGCCAGCACGCCGGGTTCGCCGATGTCCAGGCCATGACAGAGAAAACTCAGGCTGATGACCGTCTTGCCGGTGCCGGGTCCGCCGCGCAGCAGGGTAGGGTGGCCAGCGGGAAGGCCGCCGCGCATGATGAAGTCGAAACCTTCAATGCCGGTTGCGGCGACCGGCGAGTCAATGCGGGGAGTCGCCGTGTCGTCACGGCTATCAGGTAGGCCGATCTTACCCGACTCAGTGTCTTGCTTTGTTACCATAACCATCTCCGTAGGATGGAATACTTAATTGCAGTGTACAGATTGTAGGATGTTTTCGACGTAAGCGCCGTTTTGTAGGATGTTTTCGACGTAAGCGCCGTTAAATCGACGCGTTTGCCTTAAACGTCGCATTCCACCGCAGCGAAATATCATTGAGCGTCACTTTAGTTGGGTCAAAGCGCTGCGGCGTATTTGTACACGCTTTGACAAACTGGCCAGCAGCTTCGAGGCCATGAGATGCATCGCCTGCAACAATCGGTGCTTGCGAGCCAACTTTTCAGACAAAACCTAAAAAATCGCTGTTGTCGAGCAATTTTTCCACCGCTTCGCGGCTCCAAATTGCCGCAAATCTCGGCATTATATCAGTGTCGACTAAAAGCCCGCTCTTGGCCGAGGCTGTGTGAAAACGTAGCTGTCGCTATACTTTATCCATGACAGAGCATGGGAGGCGTTGATGAAGCGTTTCGTAACAGGTGAATCCCGGTCTCAAGCGACGTTGTTTCCTGCCGCCTGGCCAACCACAAGACACCCGACAGTACTGCCTTATTAGCGGAGTTTTTGGAGATAAATCGTCGACAAGCCGCGCGGCTGGAATCGCTAGAAATCGAGGTACGCCAGTTGCGCGAGGAAATGCGTCGATTGCCCGCACCGACTGTACAGGAATCCCAGACCAAACCAGCGCCAAATGCCCCACCAAACAACAGCGAAAGCTAGCAATCCCCCAAAGGATTTTTCCGACCTGCTGGTTGGCACGTTTTGAAAAACGTACCCACCATTAAGGCTTACTGGCTGTGGCTATGCTCTTGGATATACGCCTTTAGTGCTTGATCGATGCGCCGTTGCCAGCCATCTCCTTGTCTCTCAGGATATTCCAGGGGAGGGCAGCATCGCGGCTGGTGTCCAGAACACGGCCTCGGCCACGTAGCGGCCAAATGCTGAACGGGTATGGTCCAAATCCCCGCCCAGGCGGGCGATTGGCAGCAAGCCCATGAGCCAGAACCGCGTCCACCGTTGACTGTCAGAACCGGACAGCCTCATCAAACCGCGCTGCGCACGCATTTTCCAA
This sequence comes from Vreelandella vilamensis, assembly GCF_031451755.1. Taxonomy (NCBI): domain Bacteria; kingdom Pseudomonadati; phylum Pseudomonadota; class Gammaproteobacteria; order Oceanospirillales; family Halomonadaceae; genus Vreelandella; species Vreelandella vilamensis. Next base: position 11,174 of record NZ_JARWAN010000037.1, read on the forward strand.
ACGAATCCGGCAGGCATGGCCAAGACTTGAGTTGCGGTAAAATCCAGATAGTTGGGCTTGTCCCTGTTGCCCATTCCGAAGCGCTCGACCATGGTGATGGTGGCCACCGAAGTGAGTGGAGTGCCCGGTTCAATTGTGTACAGAAAATAACGGCGTGCCGGTTCAGGTAGATGAGCGATCATATCGGCGGTGAAGGTTGGTGGTTGAGCAGGTTGGCCAACCACAAGCTCACTCATCGCCTTTAGGTCAGCCCGGTGATCCAGCAGCCGCCAGACTGAAAGCGCTAACCCGGACAGAATAAGCAATCCAAGCACAAAGGCCATCGCCATTACCCGAGAACATCCTCAACCGACCGTCTGAGAGATCGCGGCATCTCCGGACCGTGGCCAATCCGCACGATAAGGTCGGGGCGACGATTACCAATCCCGATTGCCTGCGCAAATTCAGGGCGCAGTTTCACTACTTCCACCGGTTGGTTAATAAATGCCGCCCGCAGACCCAGAGCAGCAGCCTGAAGGGCAAGGCGCTGGTAACATCGGCCTGCTTCGATCCAGTGCGGTATGTCATCCGTCTCTGAGTAGATCACGGCAATGGCGGAAGAGCTTTGGATGTGCCGGTGATCCTTCTTGTTCTGGTTTTTGGCAGAAAAAGTGCCCTTCATCGCCAACAATCCGAGCCAACGAGGCACATCAGGGTTGCCCATGACAGGCCCGTAAAGTCCATCTCCTGAACGCACCGCCTCTTTACCGCTAAACCGAATCCAGGACTTAAGTTCGTGAGCCCAGGCAGGGTCAGCAAACTGGGCTTCGTTGCCTTTGGCAACGCAGTCTGTCACCAGGTCTTTTTGCGCGGCGTCAGTCATCAGAAGCACCGACACGCCGTCGCCATGGCCGGCGTCCTGAAGCTGTTCCAATTCCTTTTCCGTAAGTGGCTCCCCGTCATACTCTGAACGGCTGCATTGGCGCATGGGAATCGCATCAAAAAGAGCAGACCGAAAGGCCTTCGTCTCTTCAAAGTCAATCTGCACCCAGATGTGCTTTGATGCGTTCGCCATCACTGCCGGCCGTTTTCCACAATTCATTCCAGCTATGCGGTGGGTTACCGTTCTTGAGCATCTTGCGAAAAATAGCGTAAGCATCCTGCTTGCTGTCATAGGAGCGCTTGGTGGATTCGTCGTTGACCTAAGCGTAAATGAGGATCTTGCTTGCAAGGTCGTAGCGAAAGAACAGCCGGTACTGCTGGTAGAACTTTGCTCGGCACCAATGGGTGTGCTCAGACCCGAGGGTGTTTCCTTGGCGATACTGAGGGCCTGCCGGATCCTGTGGAATGTCGTTCTTAGCCAGCTTCACAATCGCCGCCAGACGCTTGGTGGCCGGTTTGCTGCGATATCCGAGCGGATCCTTTTCCTGAAGTTGCTTTACCTTACGGGTGAGCGCATCGACCTGCTCCAGGAATAGCGGATGTGCGTAGATCGTCCATCCGTTTATCTCTAGAGGCTTCATGTGTCGTCGTCGTCCTCTGGCAGTTCCTCATCGAGATCTACCTCAATGCCTGCGGTCAGGTGTTCAGCCTCGGCAAAGGTGCTGGCAGTGACAGGTCGAATGTTTTCCGGGTGCTCCTGAAGATCGCGCTCCAGAAAGGCCAGGAAGCTTGCCATCACGGGGTCTTGGTTTGTCTCATCGCGAGCGCGAGTGAGCACCACTTCCCCATTGGGGCGAATCATGTAGTGAATCCGATCGCGGCGTTTCAGCTTCAGCACACGACGAACCGATGCCGGAACGGTCGTCTGATAGCGATCCGTCAGGGTGGAGTCGTCCTCAATGACCGTGTTCATGATTGACCTCCGCTCAATGGCAATGCAAAAGTAATGCGATAAAAATAATGCAATCGCATTGCCCCGTCAATGGCAAAAAAAACAATAAATAAGTCTCTGGCGCGACACCCTATTCTTGTATGGCTCCCAATAGGCAATCATCTGTAAAGAAAGCGAAGGTCCGTTTACGAAGTGGCGCAAACTTTTGTCGCTAGCATGGTTATGCGGCTTATTACTCATTTGATCATTCACTCAATAGGTAACATATGAGACGGATATGGGCCTCAGCGGTCACGGCATTATTACTTCCCACAGCGCTATCCGCCGATGCCATTATTGGGTCGTGGAACGTTAAGCACCTTGATTGAATAATGATAAAGCGATGGATCAAGTCGCTCACGTGACACGACACGACGATTTTCTGGCTGTTCAGGAGTTGATGGATCCTGCCTCAGCTTGAGCACGCCGTAGAGTCTGCCAGTGGCGAGCCCTGGTCTTCGACGGCGAGGGACCGTTTAGGGCGATTGTCGTACTGTGAGCATTACAGCTTTTTATGGCGGGAAAGCGAAATCGCCTACGACAGCGACGCCGTGGTGTTCCTCGATCGTGGTGATGTCTTTGCACGTGAGACGTATTCAGCCAAGTTCACCGCATTGGAAAGCGGTCAGCCGTTTGCCGCCGCGACGAACGATTCAGCGACAATCCGCTGGTCAAGGGGCCTCTCTATATCCGCTTCTGCGCGGGCCAGCGCCTCTGCCTGGCAACGGGGAAAAGGTCGGCAGCCTCTGTATCATCAAGACCCAGCCCCGCAGGCTGGAAGAGAATGAAAAGGAGCTGTTGGCCTGTTTGGCATTGCATGTCGAGGAGGAGCTCGTGGCAAGGCTCCCCGAGAGTCATGTCACTACCACGGCGCTTCTGGACGAGACAATGTTCCGTGCCCGGGCCAGCTCAGTCTTTTCCCTATGCCTACGCTTCGGATTCAATACGGTGCTGGTCAGGGTGTGCATGACCAATATCTCCAGGATCCAGGATCGCTATGGCACGCCGGCAGGTGAGGAACTGATCCAGCAACAGTGGGTCACGCCGAAGCGTGTCAGTATCGCTGAGATCGATCCAGCCAATGGCCCGCCACAGCACGACAGTATGGATCTGGCTGGCAAGCGAATGACGGATGCGATCCGGGTCACGTTCAAACGGAATGGGCGGTCACGATAGGACGGAATACGCAAGGTTGGTAGCCGCTGCTGAAACAGCGTTAACCCCTCAAGCATCTCGCCATGTTACTCATGCCCATAAAGGTTAGCGTCATGATGCGCGTGATCAATTGTCTGCGTTTTGCCTTTGCATAGGTGACCTACATTACCATGATCTGAAATTGGCAATGCCAAGGCGGTCCTGAGCGAACGGTATAGCATGATACGCTCTCGGTTCCTGTGTCATATCGCAGACTGACGTATTGCCGACTCATCCTTACGGCGTCGAGCGATCATGATTCATTGGTCTGTTATCTTTCCAGTTGTCCTCAGGGCGTATACTTGAGCCATCATTTCCAGGAGGTAGTTGTATGTCACAGCCCTTGACCCGCCATAACCGCCCTCAGCAAGTTTTTGATGCTATTGCTGCTGCCAATGCCAACCTCTCGGATGCTGATAGAGCGATCAAGTATGACAAGCTTGCTGTCTCACCGTATCGCTTTTTCCGAGGCACCAATCATCTTTACTGGAACGATGTTTGGCACGATTGGCGCTTCGCCCTGTTCGGTGGGCTGCCCGAGACCCAGACGTGGCTGCAGGGGGATGCTCATGCCTATAACTTCGGCGCGTATGGCCACCATGACGATAGCGTGCGTTACGGCATGGATGATTTTGACGACGCGTTGATCGGTGACTACCAGTATGACCTTTGGCGCCTGACCATTAGCCTGGTACTCGATGCTCGTGAAAACGTCGGCCTGTCCCGCAAAGGCATACGCAAGGGACTCGTGGCTCTAGTGGAGAGCTATCATGACGAGTTGGTAGGCCATCAACGTGGCGAGACGCCAGGGGCAGTCACGCTCGATACGGCAAAAGGTCCTCTGAAGCCTTTTATGCAGCACGTTGGCGACAAACACAGTCGGGCAAAGAGCCTGCAGAAGTGGACGCAGCAGACCGCTGAAGGGCGCCGGTTCGCTGAACGGCCAGATAAGCTCGCCGGATTATCTGCCCATATCGGCAGTCAACTGCGTAAGGCGGTTGAGGAAGAGTACCCTCAGACGCTTCAGAGCAGACGCGCTGAGGCGGAGGATAGCCACTTTCGCGTCAAGGATATGGCGCGGCGCCTGAATGCTGGCACAGGCTCGCTGGGGCTGGAGCGCTACTACGTGCTGATTGAAGGCGGACGTAATCATGAACACGATGACGTGATTCTCGACATCAAGCAGCAGACCCCACCCGAAGGATGGGCGCTGATGACGCGCAACGAAAAGCAAGCCTGGCGCAGCGCGTTTCCTCACGAGGGTATACGCCACGCAGCGGCCTTCTGCGCCATTGCAGAGCACCCAGATATCTATCTGGGTTGGCTGCACCTGGACGACCGGGTATTTTCCGTACGTGAGCGCTCGCCCTACAAGAAAGATTTTCCCACCGACAAGCTCGATACCGCAAAACCCTATCGAAAACTGGTGGGGCAGTGGGGCCGTATTCTTGCTCGTGAGCATCTACGGGGAGCACGTGCATTGAATCCTGATGATCCGGCTTGTTTTGCGCGCAGCGTCTGTTCGCAACTGGAGGGGCGACTTGACCATTTTGTCGATATGGTCACGACGCTGGCCCTGAGCTACGCCGAGTGTGCAACGCAGGATTACCGTTTTTTCGTCGAGGATTGGTCGAAGCAGGATAGCCATCAGAAGGCGGATAAGAAGAGTTGACACGAGACATGAAAAGCGCTGGATATATTAACGGTCCTTGCGTATAGCCAATAATCAGATGTAACTGTCACCATTCAAATTACTTACTTTGACCAAATTGGTACTGCCTGGAATATGCCAGGAAGCGCTGAGAGGATCACTGTGACTTAAATTTGGCCTATCAGCAGCTCCTACTGCTGTGCGTTTTAGCCTTGACCCAGGTAATGATCCTGCCCAGTAACAGTGGACACCTCAAGAATGTTAATGCGCTACGATGAGCTGAACCATGGCAAGATCGACGACATCCATGAAGAAAAAATCCTATACCCGTTACTCAGATGCCTACCGTCAAGAAGCGCTAGCGCTGGCTGATCGCATTGGCGTGGCAGCAGCGGCTCGTGAACTGGGAATACACGCCAGTCAGCTCTATCAGTGGCGCTCTAAAGCCCAGCTTCAGCAAGACACATCTGAACGAGAGCGGTCGTTAGCAGAAGAAAACGCCCGCTTGAAGCGCCAATTAGCCGAAGCAAATGAAGAACTGGCCATCACAAGTAAGGCCGCGGTGTACTTTGCGAAAAGCCTGAAGTGAAGTACGCCTTTATCCATCGTCAGGCTTTCAGTGTTCAACGTATGTGCCATGTTTGGGGTCGCTCGAAGCGGCTACTACGTTTGGCGGCAGCGTGAAGGTGTACCGTCCCCAAAACGCAGCCAACAAGCCATTCTCGATCAGCGTGTGGCTGAGGTTTATCACCAGCGTAAAGGCCGCTCAGGCGCCCCGAGATTAGCCCTAGACCTGCAAGATGATGGGATGCCAATCAACCGTAAGCCGGTGGCTGCCAGCTTACAGCGTCAAGGCTTGCGCGCTAAAGCAGCCCGTAAGTTCAAGGCCACCACGAACTCTCGGCATTCGCTGCCAGTGGCGCCGAATCTACTAGAGCAAAACTTCACGGCCTCAGCCCCTAATCATAAGTGAGTCGGTGATATCACTTATTTAGCGACGGGCGAAGGCTGGCTTTACCTAGCTGTTTGGTCCCGGATGATGAAATCGCCCATAGAAGTTATCCTCTGCTAGCAGCCAGGGAGCTTCTTCATCAATTTATCCGGGAGC
>NZ_JARWAN010000038.1:0-16605 GCF_031451755.1 Vreelandella vilamensis
GCTTGCCTTGATATTAGGTGATTTATCACCCTCATCGGCAAGCGCCCACATGAATTACCTGATCACATTATTAAAGAGCATTTCGTTGAGGTAAGCGATTCGATAACCGGAATGGCTTGCCTCAGCGAGGAAGGCGTATTCTACGCCGTTCCATGTGTTTGTCAATCACTGTTTTGAGCGAGTGGAGTAAAGAAAGTAAAAAGTGACTGAAATATACCACTCTCACTTATACCTCTAACTCTCTGACAAACCGAAGGTTTTCACCTTCAATCACCGCCGGTAACGCCCTGCGTCGCCGGCAGCGGATGCGTACTCTACGGGTTCACCGACAGGTTGGCAAGGGGTTTTTAAAAATTTCAGCTCTTGGGCTTTGCCTTACGCATGACAGCTAACACCGGCCCTGACAGCACATAGGCCCCAAATAACAATAACAACATCGCTGAGGGTTCCACAGAGATCATGACAAATCCCAATACGACTGCCAGTAACACCACAAAGGGCACCGGCTTTTTGAAATCGAAATCTTTAAAACTGTAGTAACGAATATTGCTGACCATCAACACCCCTGCTGCTGCCACAACGACCAACATCAGCAGCTTGAAACCGAAAGCATCTGCATCGAAGCTATGGAATGTCCATACGCTCGCCGCCACCAGCGCCGCGGCTGAGGGACTGGGCAAGCCGATAAACCACTTTTTATCGACGCTCCCGATCTGCACGTTAAAACGCGCCAAGCGAAGCGCGGCACAAGCAACGTACAGAAATGCCACTACCCAACCGGTCTTTCCAATATCCTGCAAAATCCAGGTAAAGGCCACTAAGGCTGGAGCCATGCCGAACGAGATCATATCGGCCAGACTGTCATACTCAGCACCGAATTCACTCTGCGTGTTGGTCATTCGCGCAACACGACCATCTAGGCCGTCAAGCACCATGGCAATAAAAATAGCAACCGCCGCCGAGGTGAACTCACCGTTAATGCCGGCCACAACAGCAAAAAAACCGGAGAAAAGCGCGGATGTGGTAAACAAGTTAGGCAGCAAATAGATACCCTTGCGGCGAATTTTTTTACCATCTTCAACTGACTCTTCTATGACTTCGGTTTCACGCAAAAAAGTACTCGCCAGGTCTTCGCTACTCACCTGTTTAGAGGGGTCGCTCTCTGTCGACGAGGGTGAACTAGTGCGCTCTGCGTTATGAGCATCCTGAGTCATAAGTGCCATCCGTTTGAAATGAAATCACATAAATGGTGGTTTCCGTTCATTCTACACGGTGAGGCGCACTCAACCAGCATTGCGGTGAATAACCACAAATGACTCGGGGCGCGACAAAGCGCGCCCCGACCCGACTTGCAAGACGGCATTAGTTCTTCGATTTATCCACCAATTGATTGGCAGCAATCCAAGGCATCATGCCACGCAGCTTGGCGCCGACCTGCTCAATTTCATGCTCGGCATTAAGGCGACGACGCGCGGTCATCGACGGATAGTTGCTGTTACCTTCGTTAATGAACATTTTAGCGTATTCGCCGGTTTGAATGCGCTTCAAGGCGTTACGCATGGCGGCACGCGATTGCTCGTTGATCACTTCAGTACCGGTAACATACTCGCCGTACTCCGCATTGTTAGAGATGGAGTAGTTCATGTTGGCGATACCGCCTTCGTACATCAGGTCAACGATCAGCTTGAGCTCGTGCAAACACTCGAAGTAGGCCATTTCTGGCGCATAGCCTGCTTCCGTCAGGGTTTCAAAACCGGCTTTAACCAACTCGACTGCCCCACCACACAGAACCGCTTGCTCACCAAATAAATCGGTTTCCGTTTCATCTTTAAACGTGGTTTCAATGATACCGCTACGACCGCCACCCACACCTGCTGCGTAAGAAAGCGCCAACTCTTTGGCATTACCTGAGGCATCCTGATGAATCGCGATCAGGTCAGGAATACCGCCACCTTTCACAAATTCAGAACGAACCGTGTGACCCGGCGCTTTCGGTGCAATCATAATCACATCGAGATCTTTACGCGGTTCAATTTGGTTGTAGTGGATGTTGAAGCCATGGGCGAAAGCAAGCGTCGCGCCTTCTTTCAGGTTCGGCTCTACTTCCTGCTCATAGATTGCTTTCTGGTTTTCGTCTGGGGCCAGAATCATCACGACGTCAGCAGTTTTACAAGCTTCCGGCACAGTGGCAACTTTCAGGCCAGCGGCTTCCGCTTTTGCGTTAGAAGAAGAACCTTCGCGCAACGCCACCGTTACATCAACGCCGGACTCTTTTAAGTTATTGGCATGCGCATGCCCTTGAGAGCCATAACCAACGATAGTGACTTTCTTCGCCTGGATGAGAGACAGGTCACAATCTTTATCGTAATAAACGTGCATAGTAGAAACTCCATTAAGTGTTTGACATAAAACGTCGTGCCAGCGTTGATAGCAACGGATGCTATCTCATGCAGCACTCGCCTCAAGCAATAAAGTCACTTTACGCGATGCTATCTATTGCGTAAAACGCTATATTTGCAATGCAATAATGCACATAGTGAAATAAGGGCTCTCATGGATTTTCGGCTGCTTAAGCACTTCATCACTTTGTCTGACACCCTGCACTTTGGCCGCGCCAGCGAACAGTGCCATACCAGCCCCTCTACCCTTAGCCGCTCACTTCAGCAGCTAGAAAGAGAACTATCCACGACGCTTATTGAACGCGACAATCGACATGTCTCGCTGACACCGCAAGGCGTACACTTTCAACGTTACGCACGGGATACACTAGATCAGTGGGAGACCATTAAACGAACGCTAGCAAACGACGCGGCACAACTCACCGGCGACATCAGCATTTATTGCTCCGTTACCGCAAGCTACAGTTTTTTGTACGAACTGCTTAGCGATTTTCGTCTGCAGCACCCCGGCATTGAATTCAAACTGCATACCGGCGACCCCGCCAATGCGATGAACCGGGTGTTATCAGGTGATGATGACATGGCTATTACCCCGCGCCCACGAACCCCGCCCCCCGCGCTGGCATTTAAGTCTCTCACACGCTCTTCACTTGTATTCATCGCCCCCACCACCCCAGCTGACTGGCTACCCCACACCCCCGAAAGCTCAACCGCGCAACAATGGGAAGCGGTGCCAATGATCTTGTCGGAAGCGGGCTTATCGCGCGAATATGCTGATACATGGTTCAAAGCACTTGGCGTTACACCGCGCATTTATGCTCAGGTGGCAGGACACGAGGCGATTGTCAGCATGGTGGGCTTAGGGTTTGGCGTGGGCGTGGTACCCAAAATTGTGCTGGATAACAGTCCGCTGGCTGACAGTGTCAAAGTACTTCACGTCAAACCAGAGCTGCCTTATTACGATGTTGGCTTATGCGTGCTCAACCGGCGTCTGAAACGACCTAGAATTCAAGCACTTTGGGAGGCCGTTAGTGAGCGACACCCCTAAAAAGCAAAACGGCAGGCTTAATGCCTGCCGAAATCACTCATTGACTACGTATCAACGTCGGGGTCTAGGCAAGTGACTATCAGCGCGTGACGGGCTGCCATCTTTCGGACGCACATAAAGCACCAGCGCATGATCCACTAACTCATAGCCATGCTCTTCAGCAATCTCTTGCTGACGGCGCTCGATCATTTCATCGACAAATTCAATGATCTCACCGCTATTAAGGCAGACCATGTGGTCGTGATGATCTTCTTGGGTCAACTCGAACACAGCGTGCCCGCCGTCAAAATTATGACGAATCACAAGGCCTGCTGTCTCAAACTGAGTTAACACGCGATAGACTGTTGCCAAGCCGACGTCTTCACCCGCATCAATCAGTGTTTTATACACTTCTTCTGCGCTTAAATGGTGTTGGCCAGAGGCATTTTCGAGGATCTGCAGGATTTTTACGCGCGGCAGGGTCACTTTGAGCCCGGCTTTACGCAGTTCATGGTTCTGATCGGCCATGGTTGCTCTTCGCAGTAACAGGTTAGGTCGGGTATGATCGACCGAAACCACGATAGTGAAGAATAGGCGCAAATGCAAAAATTGACTCGAATTATCACGTTCTCAGCCACACTCGCATTAATCAGCGGTTGCAGCTATGTCGGCGTTTATAAACGCGACATCCCGCAAGGCAACCTCATCACGCAAGAGATGGTGGAGCAACTCCAACTAGGCATGACAGAAGAGCAAGTCATGTATGTGATGGGCCGCCCTCTACTCGAAGCCCCCTTCGACTCGCGAGAGTGGGACTATGTTTTTCGGCTAGACAAAGCGTATAGCGACATCGAAACCCGGCGCGTAACGCTAACGTTCGATCGCCAAGGGCAGCTTACCCAAATTAATAAAGAAGGTGATTTATCTAAGGATTTGCCACTGGACACAGAAACCAGCTTAGGCCCCGCATCAGAAGGCACCGACCCACTGGACGCGCTTCCAAGTGACAGCACGCAAACGCAACCCCCTGAGTCAGAACGCGCACCGGCGCCTAGACCCTGACTAGCGCTCTGCTTGGCGCTTTGCTCGCGCCAAGCGAGCCACTTTGGGATCTATTTCTAGAGAACGATACACCTCAACACGGTCACCTTGGCGCAAGGGATGCACGGATGGCTCTCGTATGACTTTGCCAAAAATGCCAACCGGTGCTTGATGAAATATCTCAGGCGAAACCTCGGGAAATAGCAGAGGCAAATTTGCCTTTTCTATCGCCTCAAGCACCGTGGTTCCATCAGGCACTTTGAGGGCAATGATGCGTTGCTTCTGGGGCAATGCGAACGCCACCTCAACAAGCAGCGAATTTATATCGCTTTCAGCGACCATATAATTCATTGGCACGCTTGGTAAACGCATCCACTAGTTGGCCCGCAATTTGTTGAAATATCTTACCGAACGCCATACTTAAGAGGCGGTTAGCAAACTCAAACTCCATCTCCAAGCTGACTTGGCAAGCATCTTCACCCATCGGTGCGAAGCGCCAACGCCCTTTCAGACGTTTGAAGGGCCCACTGACCAGCGACATTTCAATTCGCTCGGGCGAATACAACTCGTTGCGCGTCTTAATGGTTTGCTCGATACCAGCGCGCCCCAATGTCATTTCACCGATAAGATGTACATCATCGCGCTCAATCAACCGCGCATGACGACAACCCGGTAAAAATTCCGGATAGGACTCAAAATCGTTCACCAGTTCAAACATTTGCTTAGGAGTGTGCCGCACCAATGCGGAACGATTTACGGTTGGCATTGACCTCTCCGCTGACTTCATAGTGCCCAAGGCGTATCATGGGGGCTAATCTTAACGCACAAATAGTATCACGGCTCTCTTCTCCGCGAAGAGGCATCCAACAGATCAATGACGAGGTTTCATGGCCACAAAGAAAGGAAAAACCAAAAAAGGTCCCAGCAGCAGCGTCATCGCTCAAAATAAGAAGGCCCGCTTTGAGTATCATATTGATGAAACCTTCGAAGCAGGTCTCTCGCTAGCTGGATGGGAAGTCAAAAGCCTTCGCGCAGGCAAAGGACAGTTAACAGACACGTATATTTTAATTCGCAATGGCGAAGCGTGGCTGCTGGGTAGCCATATCATGCCGCTTAACACCGCGAGCACTCATGAAATAGCCGACCCCACACGGACGCGAAAATTACTGCTTCACCGCAAAGAAATCGCTAAAATTTTCTCGGTGACCCAGGATAAAGGGCACACTTGCGTCCCCCTCAAGCTTTACTGGAAGCGCAACAAGGTGAAGTGCGAACTTGCCCTGGTCACCGGCAAGAAAACCCACGACAAACGTGCCACTGAAAAAGATCGCGATTGGCAGCGTCAAAAAGGCCGTATTATGCGGGAACAAAACAAAGCATAACTGGTCAATTCGTTACAGACGCGTTAGAATGCGCGTCTCACTAAGGGGGCGACATGGTTTCGACGCCGGTGACAAACCCTGCGGTGCATGCCGAGAGCGTGATGTATCTCGTAAATCCAACATCACGAAAAATAGTCGCAAACGACGAAAACTACGCTCAGGGCGCGCTAGCAGCGTAAGCTGTTAGCTTCTTGTCCGGCCCCAAGGTGATGTGCCTATTCATCATTGAGGGGATACGAGCTAAAAATAATAGGACCGCGGTTGGCGGTGTCTTCTCGTCAACCGTTAAACTTTAGAAGGCTCGCGTGGCTGGATCCTGATCGTCGGAGCCAGTCGCGTTAAAGCAAAAGACGAAATCTAAGCATGTAGAGCCAATGGGCGAGTGCCGGCGGACGCGGGTTCAATTCCCGCCGCCTCCACCACCTTAGCAAGCAAATCAAGCACCTACGGGTGCTTTTTTTGTTTATTAGCCAACCTATTAGCCATCCCCCAAAGTCATACCCAACGCCTTTTTTTGCCTTACATCACGGTCGGCTTTTGCGTGGCTTCTATAACCGCGTTCAACTCTTACCACGCTGGCGCTTTGCAATTCCTGCTCAGGGACGCCGGTTCAAAGCCCGGTTTGGGAATTGAACTGGCAACCTAAACGCACCATAACCGCCTCGCATTAACACCACCCTAACAACCACAAAAAAAACCCGCTGCTGCGGGTTAAGGGATTGTGTTAAAGCCATATTCTGCAGGCAGTAGTAAAAATGCTACCACCATTTCATTCCACATCTGCCATGCGGCTTCAGTTTACTGATTAATTAATCTAAGCATTGGTATGTATGCGTAACACGAGTCAACTTACACATTCCGCTTCCAGGGGAAACGCATTGTGATAGTCCGCCACCAAAAGCATTAGCACTCTCATAGCCCCAAGCTTGACAGCGCTGTGTTGCTGCCCTTTGTGCAGCTCTCATATCTACCTGGGGTGACTCGAATGGGCCGAATTCATATGACATATTGACAGTTCCATCAGATTTACTGCCACCAGTTGCCTGCATTGTTTTTGGGGATGCACAGCCAGCGATGAATGTTACCGCTAAAATCGGCAGGATTAATTTAAGCATTTTGTTCCCTCATCAGTTTTTTTAGACTAGCTATAGCTAGACTCGAATAAGCTACCTTATCGCCTAAACTCTGCCAACTCGTGTATTCAATTTTCTTAGCTATGAAGGCTAAATCTTTAGTATCAGTTTGCAATTAATGTCGCCCATATAGACGCCAAAAGCACCATCAGGGTCGCCGTTATCCTTGGGGTAACCTTAGGGTTCAGGCAAGGGAAGTGCTAATTAATGACATCGAATTAAAATTCGCCTAGCCTGTTCAAAAAACAATGGGGAAAAAAAATGAAAGGTTTTCTTGCGCTAATGGCTGGAATTGCTGTGTTGGCGGTAATTGCTCTGGGGATAGGGCCAAAAAGTGACCGAATCTGTAATAGCGAAGCCGAAGCTTACGAATTTGCGAAAACCACAATCAACCGTGGGCTTATTGCACCTTCTGAAGCCCAATGGCCTAAGCATAGTGAAGCCACAATCCTCAAAACAGATGAAGGCGAATGCCGCTATAAAATATTTGGCCATTTAGATGCCCAAAATGGTTTTGGAGCAATGATTCGGCGCGATTACTTTATAGAAATAGATTACAAAAAAGAGTCAGGGCGCTGGGAATTAATCAAGCTTGAACGGTAATAGCGTGGCTGACTGCATTTTTTTTCATATAAGAAATGATGCAGCTTTTTTATATATCCTCGAAAGTAGAGATATTTAGAACGGCTGGCGCGTACTGTCCCGAAAATCATCACGGGCGCCTGTTTTTGGCGTGGTTATCAGGCGCGCGCGTTAATGCGTCGGGAAATCATCAGCCCTTTTTATGGGGTGTGAAAATCATCAGATTGGCAGCGTGCAAGTTCTCGCTCAATAGCGCGCCTTACGAACTCAGCCCGGTTACGGTGGCCATGCTGGCGCCCACGGTGCATCAAGGCATCCACAGCGGCTACAGTGTCAGCCTCTACGGAAACGATAAGGCGAATGGGACGGGTGAAACGGCGCGGGTTATGGCTCATGGCATCGGTTCCTTTTTATAGTCGGGAAATTAGTTCAGCCGGTCACGCAGTTGGTCAGCCGTGCCGGTGGCCTCTGCTAGCGCCAGCAATTCGCCCTCTGTTGTATCAAGCACGCGGGCCACTTCCGCCAAACTGAAACGCCTATAGCCTGAATCCACACCAGGGGGCGCCAAGCCAAGCAAGTGATCCTTAACGCCTTCCCGTAAGCGATTTAATACCGATAAGCGAACGTAGGGCGGGTGGACTTTATCAAAGGCGGCGTTAAACATTTCGCACGGGGCGTTCGATGGTTCACCAAAATCGGCGCGCTGTTTCTGCTCTGCCAGCCCAAAGACAAGCGATAAGAGCGGTGAAAGTGGATTGGTTAGCTGTTTGGGCTTCATACCAAGCGCGTGGGCATTCCACGCTTGGCCGGGTGTTAAATGCTGGTAGCCTTCACCACGTTGGGCAGTGTTGGCAAGCGCTTGTAAATTGAAACGGGTCATAGTCATTACCTCATATCGGCGTGCTGGTTGGTTTGGTTGCTCTGGTTGGTTAGATTTCCCCCGTTTTGCGTTTGGGACTTTCTAATATCTGGGGTGCCTATTTCATGACGACCGAAAACAGACTCACCAGACCAACCAAAGCAACCATTTCAGGCGGTGGATGTTAGACGTTCTCAATTACCCAAGCGGCAACGCCTCCCCGGCCATTGCGGCGGCGCAAGCGCTTACCATTGACCACGCGGTCAGCCCGGAACTTGAGCACGTTACCCACGGCGCGGGCGGTTAGTTGCCTTGCGGTTTTGAACTCCGTTATGGTTTCCGCCAATGCCTGTTTTTCCTCAGGGAAGTGAAAGCCTTTTAGTTCCGGGTCGTGGTAGTTATCGTGGATCTTCTTCACATCCTTGGCGGTGAAGGGGTCGCCACCAAACACATCAGCCAGCGAGCACAGCAGCGCGTCTAACTGCTCCTGCTCAGGGTCATTCGCTTGGGCAGCGTTGACGGCCTCCATCGGGTCTGCATACTCGCTTAGCATGTCAAAGTGACGGGCTACCCATGCCACCGCCTGCCTTACCATCAAGTCCCATGCTTCAAAGCTCGCCATGTTGCCCGGTGCTGGCGCATCACCAGACGCCAGCCAGCCACGAATAACGGTCAGGGCATCGGTTATCATGCGTTGGCGGTGCTGTTGGCAATACGCCTCGGGATCCACGTCGAATTGACGGGCAAAGGGCCTATCGGTTTCGGGGTCTATCCGGCACTTGAGCACACGGCGCGGCAAGTCACCGGCTAAGGTCAAGTTATTCCCGGTCAGCAGCCACAGCGCTTTATTGGGTACGTTGGCGCTGCCTGTTTTGCCTAGTATCCGGTCACTGTAATTCTGGGAAGTCAAAGCACCAGCCAAGGCGGCGCTATCGAATACGCCAATGACGTTATCCCATATCACGGCACGGGCGCCGGTCATCAATATGGTCATGATCCGCTTTCGTATTTCTTCATCATCGCGGGCGTGGGTATGCGGCCATATCGTGGGCACCTCCCCGAGCGCCAGCACAGCCACGCACTTGGCCAGCAGGGTCTTACCGCTGCCTTGGGTCGGGGCATCAAAGCCAACGGCGGGCGCAGTGGGCAGAACGGGACGCACGGCGGCGGTTAGCAACGCAGCGAGCAAAACGCCTCTATCCACGGGGCCTACTAGGGGGAAGTCAGCAAACGGCACCATCAGGCGTTCTAGCGCTGTTTCGACTTGCTCCCCGGTGGGGTGCATGGGCACCGGGTGGATTTCATCACCGTCAATTTCCAGCAGTAGGCCGGTAGCTTCATCAAAGCCGGGACGGTTCAGCAGCGAGCCATCAAGGCGCAAGGTTGGCGCGGTGATAATGGCGCTCAGGTTCTTCAAGGCGCGGCGCTCACCAAGCGATAGCAGGGCCTTGGCCACGCTTACCGGGGGATCTTCCAGCACCTCCGCATGATCCCCATTATTCAGCTTATGCCAGCGCCAGAACTGGGTAGCACCGCCAAGCCAGTGCTTCAAGGCGTGTTCATCCAGTGGATAAACGCGGCCATCAGTTGCGGTCACCAGCGGCCCACCAAAATCGTACACATCCGGGGCGCGGCGCATGATAGCCAGCACTTGCTCCACCGCTTCTACGGTACGCCCTTTGACCAACTCCACGCGGGCGGGTGGCCTACTCAGCTTGTACGTTTTGCCACCGTGCGCAAACGAATACAGACGCGGGCGGGCGCCCATCAAGTACAGCTTGCCCACCGTCTTACCGCCTTGGTATTCGGGTTCGATGGGGTCAAGCGTCAGGCAGTTGTGATAACGGTCGGGGTTATCCAGCACATCCCCCACGGTTAGCGCCTGTTGACTACCATTGTCAGCCACCAGCGTTATGGGGAAGTCCCCGGCCAATACGCTATGGCTCAGGGCGCGGGCTACGGTTTCCCGGCTCTGCTTTAGGGTGTCGTCGTTGGCCTCGCTGCCTGCCATTTCGCTGGCGCGGGTTTCGATATAGTCCGCTTGCACCGCATCAGCTTTAGGCTTGGCGTCAAGCATCGCCGCTACCCTGTTTTTCTCAGCAGCGGCAACGGTAGCGGGATCCGGGTCGGGAATTACCGCTTGGGTATCTAGCACAGCCACCACACCACCAACGGGCACCGGCTCGCCTCGCTGTTGCGCCAGCGGTGGGACGCACTCAGCACCGGCGGCAAAGTCCAGCCGGTTAGCCTGCCAGACGCTCGCATCCAGCAAGGTACGCTTTAGGCGTTGGCCAGCGGCGCCCACGTCTACCCAACCATGGCCAGCGGCCCAAAGGTAGGTTTGCAGCGCCTTACCGGCCCGTTCAATATCGCGGGCATCCAGCGCCAGCCAGTACAGCCGTTGACCACGCAGCCCGGTTAAATCATCGCCGGTTTCCGTGTTCACAATATGGCTAGACGATGAAGGCCACCACAGCGCGGCAACGTCAGCCAGTGCAGGCACAGCAGCATGAAGGCAAGCCAGCAATTCATCACGGGAAAGCGGTTCCCCATCATCGCCGGGGTCATAGTCCGCCATCATGACGCCAGCGCCAGCAGCCCATGAAAAGTGCTCTTTGCTCCGGGGTATCGGGTCATCAGGGCGGCCCGCTTCCAGCCAGCGGCGCTTAGATACCAGCCCGGTATTCAAACGCTCGGGGCGGCCATAGGCTAACGCTTGGTTATTCTTGAGCGATTTCAATAAGCGGGCAAAAGTCGCCAGCCCATCCACGCTTTTAACGGCGGCGCTACCTTGCGCCATATCCCCGCCGGGATCCTTCACCAGTTCACCATCAGCCAGCCGGTAACGCTTGGTTAAGCGCTGCGGTTTCGTTGACGTGATAATGGTCAGGGCTGCGGTAACGGTGCTATTATTTTCGTGTGAAGTAATACCTTGAGCCTCGCTAGTGGTTGCAGCCACAGCGGGGCTATTTTCTACGCTATTCATCAAGTTCCCCTCCCTGCTCAATCACAAACGCCATCAGCTTGGCGCGTTCCTCTCGGGTGGGCGTATAACGGCCATACCATGATGCCTCCCCGTCTTTGGTCGTGAAGGAAACACGGTCACAATCAAGGTCAATTTCCAGTTTGCGACGTAGTACACCAACGTAGTGGGGGCCATTACTGGCTGGCGCGATACGGTCAGCCTGTTCACGGGTCACGGGGCCTTTAGCCAAGGCGGCGGCAAGGCGAAGTAAACGGCGGCTCATTGTGCCACCTCCCCGCGCTGGGCTTCCCAGGCTTCAAGGTCAGCTAGGCGCCAACGGGTGCAATTAGGGCCAAGGCGGTGGGGTTTTGGAAAGTCGGGACGTTCACGCGCCCAACGCCATACGGTGGGCACTGATACCGCTAGGCGGTTGGCAGCTTGGCGGACGGTCAAATAAGTGTAAGGGGTCATGCTTCACCTCGTATCTTGTGGGTACAAGGTGAATTTTGGTGGTTAAGGTTATGAATTGGACGGGAAAAAACGAAATACTTTTTTTCCCCTAGCGTCTTTCCCCTGTTAGGTCAGGATCTGCTTCAGGCAGTTGTTTACGAAGTTGGCGCCATTGTTCACGCCATTCATCTGGAATGAAGCCTTGCTCTCGCCAGTTTTGGAAATGGGCTTCTTCCATCGTAGCAGGCGGCGTTGGCAAGTTGCTTAGGTCTACCTCCATGCCAAGGGCATCAGCCGCTTTTTTCAGTTCATCTGGATGGAAAGGCGAACGCTCGTATGGTTTGCGCCAGCGCTTAGGATATTCTTTTAGTAGGGTGCTGGCCTTGTATGGTTTCATGCTAGGGTAAAGTTCAGCATAGTGGGCAGCGGCCTTACTCGCGGCCTTTTCATCAGTGTCGCCATGACATATCAAATTGGCCATCAATAACAGGGCATTGGTTTTTATCTGCTCCCTAGTTATCTTTTCTGGCGTACCGGTTGGCGCATCACCATTAAACCGTTTGGTAGCAACTTCACCAACGTAACGCCATAGCACCGGCGGCGGCAAAAGGCCATGCTGGTGACAGTACATAACGGCAAGGTCAATATGGTAGGGGTTGCGCACCGTCAGCCAGCGATAAATCAGGCCCGCTACAATATCGCCTTCATCCCAGCCCAAAGCATGACGCGCTTCCAGCTTGGCGTATTCGTATTCTTTTCGCGTTTTGCGCTCGGGCGTCAGGTCATCAAGCCTTTCGGCTATACGCCATTCTTCATCAAGCATGGCTCGCTGGCGCTGGTATTCTTCAGACTCTAGCGCTTTCATCCTTACGCCTCCCTGCGAATAGCGGTCACGCTGGCGCCAGCCTTGGCCGGTTCTGCGCAGTAGTCAGCCCATGCCTTCATCAGCTTGGTACGCTGGGGCAGTAATTCATCACGGGCATAAGCGGCGCGGGTGGCATCGCTGTTGACGTGGGCAAGCGCCAATTCACTGACTTCATCGGGGTAGCTTGAACGGTTACGCGCCCAATCCTTAAACGCACTGCGGAAACCGTGAGGCACTACAAGGCGGCCATCGCTGGGATCGGTGTACTGTTCGCCGCCTTCTTTTTCTTTGGTGGTGTTCATCCGTTTCACGGTGGCCAATATGGTCACGTCGCTGATTTTGCCACCACGCACCGCCGGGAATACCAATGATTGGCCTTCCATACGGGGCAACGCTTCCAGCAGGGTAACGGCGGCGGGTGATAGCGGTATCCGGTGGGGCTTGCCTGCCTTCATTCGGTCAGCCGGTATAGTCCATACCTTGGCGCTCAGGTCGATTTCATCCCAGTTGGCGCCGCGTATCTCACCAGACCGGGCGGCGGTCAGAATCGCGAACTCTAGCGCTCGGGCGCCCATGCCTTCACGGGTGCGCAGGTCTTGCAGGAACTCGGGGACTCGCTGCCACGGCAAGGCCGGGAAGTGTCGCTTGCCCTTCCCCACTTTGGCGGGCTTGGCCAGAACGGCATCAAGGTTACCTTGCCAGCGGGCCGGATTATCACCACCACGATAGCCACGCACAGCAGCCCACGCCAAAACGCTTTCAATACGCTGGCGAACGCGGGTCGCTGTTTCCGTTTTGGTTTCCCATATCGGCTCTAACGCTTTCAGAACGTGGGGCAATTCCACATCGCCAACCGGCACTTCACCTATATGGATGAAGGCGTAACGCTTTAGCGAGCCAATCCAGTCTTTGCGGTGCTTGGCGTTTCTGAACTCTTTTTCTTTGGTGGCGTGGTACTGCTCAGCCGCTTCCCGAAACGTCAGGCGCTTGGCTTGGGCGGCAATATGCGCAGCGCGGGCGGCTTGGCGCTCTGCTACCGGGTCGATACCTTGCGCCAGCTTTTCGCGCAATTCTCGGGCCTTATTACGGGCATCACCAAGGGAAACGGTGGGGAAGCTCCCCAGACCAAAGCCACGGCGCCGATTACCTACCATCACGCGCAATACCCACGAACGCCCACCACCGGGGCTAACCTGTAACAGCAGGCCGGGAACTCCCCCAACGGGGTGAAAGCCAGGGCGGTCTATACGCCTCACTTCAGCCGCGCTTAATTCTTTCGCTACCTTGGGCATCGCCTTTGCTCCTATACGCCATCCCATTAGCCAACCTATTAGCCATAAAGAATAGCATAGGGTGATATTAGGCGATACACGATAAGATAGCCAAAGCCAGCAACCACGCGGCTTTCAATAGGTTATAGACACTCAGTGATATAGCGTGATACGTTAGAAAGGTGGACGCCGCCTCCACCACTTACCTTAATTCAGATGCTTCCAAATAGGTCTGAATGCAGCAGAAAAGCCCGCCCCGTGCGGGTTTTTTTGTGTCTGTATGCTTTCACATCACCCCATACAGCATTGCGCACCGTGTATGCCTGTGTGTATGCTTCACGATATTGTGAACCAGAGGCATACAAGCATGAAACGCTCCCAGATAAAGCGCCGCCCGCTGGCTGACACTGTACTCGCCACGCTGGAACCAGAGGCCAAGGTATACAGGGAATTGGACGGCAACGGCCTTTACTTCCGGGTGAAGCCCAACGGCTCTAAGTCTTGGGAGTTGCGCTACAAGAAGCCAGACGGCAAATGGTCATGGATTGGCCTTGGTGGGTACCCAGAGACAAGCGGCAGCCTAGCGCGTGATAAAGCCGATCAACTTAGGGCAGACGCAGCGAAGGGAGAGAACCCCATCGTTTCCAAGCGGACAAGGGAAGCCGAATCGCTAGAGGCAGCCAACAGCACCTTTGAAGCGCTGGCGAGGGAGTGGCATACAAACAAGCGCCAGAATTGGACAGACGGCACCGCTTCCCGCGTTATTGGTTCGCTGCAAAAGCACGTATTCCCCAAGTTTGGTAAGCGCCCTTTCACCGATATAACGCCGATGGAGTGGCTAGAGTTCCTTCGTAGCCTGGAAAAGACCGGCATCATTGAACAGACCAGCCGCATACGTGCTATCTGCCGGGAAGTGTATGACCTGGCGCTAGTGAGTGGGCGCATTCAGTACAACCCATTGGAGAGCCTGCACAAGCACCTGACCACGCGCCGGGCAAACAACTATTCCCACGTCAGCCAAAACGAACTACCCGCCCTGCTTCGCGCTATTGGCTCCTATCCCCATGCCGACGATGTACGTCTCGGGCTGCTCCTGCTTTCTCGCTTGGCGGTGCGCCCTTCTGAGCTACGCGAGGCTCGCTGGGAGGAGTTCGACCTAGACCGAGCGCTATGGACGATTCCCGCCGAACGGATGAAGCGCCGCCGCGAGCACGTCGTACCGCTGCCAAAGCAAGCGATTGAAGCCCTGCAAAACCTTCACCAACTGACCGGATACCAACCCCTATTATTCCCTGGTCGAAGCGACAAGACCGCGCCACGGTCGAATACGGTATTCATCATGGCGTTACGCCGCCTTGGTTATGAAGGACGCCAGACCGGGCACGGTTTCCGGCACATCGCTAGCACGATCCTGAATGAACACGGCTTTGACGAAAACCACATTGAAGCCCAGCTATCGCACGTTAAAGACGGCGTGGCAGGCGTCTATAACAAGGCGCAATACATCGAACAGCGCCGCGTAATGATGCAATGGTACGCCGATCACCTGGATACCTTGCAGCGCGGCAACGTGGTAGAGATGAAGCGAGCATAACAACCGAATTGGCTGGCTAGGGCCGTACACCCGAAAGCATGGATAACTCCACCATGTTAGCCAGCCAACCTATCTGGAGTTCGAGCGTTAGGAGTAACGCTGTATGGCTTTATCACCATGGCGGGTCAATCCGCTCATTTCGTTTGACGATCTAGCTTGCTTACTAGCTGAAGTAGATCCAACTAACTTTGAGCATAGGTATAACATCGACGACGATGAAATAGCTTTAGTGTGGAAGTGGCAGAGCACAATCATGGGCGCAATTCAGGCAGAACGTGTAAATGTTATTGGAAGCATGTCGGTTAAAGACTGGCGTGATAACGGCGACTATATGCCTTCAGGAGGGCAAGGGCTGGAAGCCTACGATCCCAAGAATGATTGTGTTCACGCCCAGCTAGACAAAAGAAGTGCTTTCAACTGGCTGAAGGCTTTAGACGTAAAAGATGACGAGATACCAGAAGCTCTGCACCCGCCAACTTCTATCAAAGCGCCAAAGCGCCAAGAAGAAAAACCTGTCCATCACCGAAGCAAAACAACATATCTAAAGCTGATAGAAGCACTTGCGCTTGAGGCTATGGGTGGCGATATGCCTGCTGAGCCTTACAAGGCTGCTGGAATGCTGCAGACGATATTGAACAAGCATGGGCTTCATTTAGATGAAGAAACTATCGCCAAAGTTATAAAAGAGGTTCAGGCATCACGAGACGATAGGGATAGTGTTCCTTATTGAAACCGAAATACCTCAATATCGGGTCATTGTCGGAAGCCCATGATCCGATATAGGACTATCCTGTTTTAAGCAGCGCCACCATGTGAAACGTAATCCATTAAACGGAAGCGTTCACATGAACATCGAAGCCCTACCGCAAGACCAGCGTTTAATCACCAAGCCCAACCTGTGCCGTTCCATGGATATGACTCGGAGCGGCATAGACAAGCTGCTGAGCCCGGGTTATTCACGAGGCAGGCCTGAAAACAAAAATAGTGGATGGTAATCTCTAATGTAATCAATACGTTCCGGCAAGAACACGATTCCA
>NZ_JARWAN010000039.1:0-14911 GCF_031451755.1 Vreelandella vilamensis
CGTGTTCTTGCCGGAACGTATTGATTACATTAGAGATTACCATCCACTATTTTTGTTTTCAGGCCTGCCTCGTGAATAACCCGGGTTTAAGAACAGTTTTTTAAAAAATTTTGCTTTAAGACGCTTCGTTGCTGTCGCGGTAGTGCTCGCGCACCTCAAGTATGTCCGGTAACACGTTAAAGAAAGCCTCCACCACTGTTGGGTCGAAGTGCTTGCCGCGGTTCTCCTTGATGAGGGTAAGCGCTTCGTCTACCGACCAGGCGCGCTTGTAGGGGCGTGGTGACGTTAGCGCATCGAAGACGTCACTGATGGCGGCAATCCGCCCAGAGAGAGGAATCGCCTCGCCCGCGGTGCCATGAGGATAGCCGGTGCCATCCCACTTTTCGTGGTGGGTGAGGGCGATATCCTGGGCTAGGCGCATGAGGTCCGAGTCGTCACCCTCCAGCATGCGCGCGCCAATGGTCACGTGGGTCTTCATGATCTCCCACTCTTCAGGCTCGAACTTGCCGGGCTTGAGCAAAATACGGTCGGGAATGCCGATCTTGCCGATGTCGTGCATGGGGCTTGCCAGTAGCATGAGCTCGCACTGGGCCTCATCCCACCCGAGTTCACGGGCGATCAGGGCGCAGCACTGGCTCATGCGCAGTATATGCTCGCCGGTCTCTTCATCGCGGTATTCAGCGGCAAGCCCTAAGCGGCGCACTACTTGCAGGCGCGTACGGCTGACTTCTTCGGTACGTTGGCGCACCCGCTCTTCTAATACGGTGTTCTGCTCTTGAATCAGGCGTTGGGCCAGATGTACCTCAAGCTGATTACGTACCCGCATCATGAGTTCCGCCCGGTCGAAGGGCTTGGTGATGTAGTCACGCGCGCCTAGCGAAAGCGCACGCAGCAAAAACTCTCGATCGCTCTGGGCGGTGAGCATAATGACCGGTGGCAATAGCGGATCGTTCAGCGCTTTCAGTTGCTCAAGCACGGCAAAGCCGTCGAGGTGCGGCATGTTAATGTCGAGTAGAATCAGCGACGCCCCTTCCTCTTGGTAATGCGTCACCACTTCCCGCGAGTCGGCAATCAGCTGCAGGTTCAGGTAGCCTTGGGCGCGGAGCATCCGGTCCATGAGCTTGAGGTTCGCAGGCTCGTCGTCGATAACGAGAATGCGACCGGTCTTGATGTAATCGTCGTCTAAGTCAGCCATCGTCAAGCAAGCCCTCCCAATTCTTGTCGAAAGTGTGTCGGCACAGCGTTTGGTGTTAACGCTGCGCGTTGCGTGTTGCGTCATCGGTTTTCAGGTAGGCGTCCAGTGTTTCGAGAAAGGCCGTCACGTCTAAGGGCTTAGTGAGGTAATCGTTAAAGCCCGCACGCTTTGCCCGCTTGATATCCTCCGGCATGGCGTTAGCGCTCACCGCCACCACTGGGATATGCCGCGTCTCGGGGGCTTCGCGGAGAATTTCGAGCACCTCGAAGCCATTCATGCCGGGCATATGAATATCGAGAAGAATTAGGGCAGGGCGCTGCTCCCGCGCAAGGATAATGCCCTGCTCGGGGATTGCCGCGGTAAACAGCTGGATACGCCTGCGGCCACGCAGCAGCTTCTCGATCACCTTCAGGTTGGCCGGGTTATCCTCGATATAAAGCACCGGCGGGTGTTCGATAAGATCGTCGGGAAGGGAAGTTTCCGCGTGGGACTCAACGACTTTGAAAATGGGTTGATGCGTCTCGCCAGGAAGCTCGACCCAGAAACAGCTGCCCACGCCAAGCTCGCTTTCCACGTCTAAGCGCCCGCCCATGAGCTCGGTCATGCGTCGGGCGATGCTCAGGCCGATGCCAGTGCCCTCGATCGTGCTGCCCTCTGCGGCCAACCGGTTGAAGGGCTCAAATAGCGCCGCATGATCTTCCGGGGCAACCCCTCGACCGGTATCGGTTACCCGGATTTGCAAACGTTCGCTGTCTGGGGCTGCAAGCGTTACGTCAACCTGGCCCTGTTCACGGTTATATTTAACGGCATTGGTAAGCAAGTTGAGCAATACCTGCTTGAGGCGGGTACGGTCGGCCCGCACCACAGCGCCCTCCAGGGCTTCTGTGGTGATTTGAATGCCTCCTTTGGTGGCTTGGCCGCGTACCAAGCCTAGGCATTCCTCGACAATTTCATCCACCGCGACCGGCTCAGAGGAAACGTCTAATTGCCCGGATTCTACCTTGGCCAGGTTGAGAATATCGTTGATCAACTCAAGCAGGTGGCGCCCCGCGGTGAGAATTTCGGCGACGTTATCCTGCGCCTCTTCGTCGAGACCCTCTTCGTACTCAAGCAGCTGGCCGAAGCCGATGATGGCGTTGAGCGGCGTACGTAGCTCATGGCTCATGCTGGAGAGAAACTCGGATTTCGCGCGGTTAGCGCGTTCGGCTTCTTCGCGCGCGTGGATTAGCGCGGTTTCCACCTGCTTGCGCGCATCGATGTCGCTGTGGATGCCGATGACGCGGGTCGGGCGCCCCGCGCTGTCGCTTTCGGCCACGGTGCTGCGGCTGAGTATCCACTTGTAGTGGCCATTCTTGCAGCGCAGTCGGAACTCCACCTGATAAGCTTTCTGATGATTCTTGAGATAGGCGTTAAAGCGCTCTTTTATCAGAAACCGGTCATCGGGATGAACGTTATTCTCCCACGCGTGCGCTTCGCGGGAGAACTCTTCGGGACCATAGCCCAGCATCTCAGAATATAGGCGTGAATAATGAATGACGTTGCCAGGGATATCCCAGTCCCAAACGCCGTCTCCTGCGCCTTCCACGGCAAAGGTGAAGCGTTCCTGACTCTCGCGTAGGGCCTTCTCCGCTTCCACGCGTTCGGTGATGTCTTGTACTGTGCCACTCAGGCGCAAAAGTGCCCCTTGGCTATCGCGCTCTCCCCGGGCCAGTTCATGAACATATCGCACTTCGCCACTCGGGCGTACGATACGGTAGTTGATGTCATGTGCCCCGGTTTTTAGGGCATGCACCATGCTGGCCTCGACCCGCGCACGATCTTCTGGGTGGAGGTGCGCGGTGATCTCCTCGGCACTGGGAATGATCTCGCCAGGTTCGTAGCCCAAAAGGCGATAGATCTCGTTGGACCAGACGCGGTGCTCCTCGGGAAGGTCAAACTGCCAGCTGCCGATATGCGCAAGGTGCTGGGCTTCCAGAAGCTCGTATTCGCGTTCGGCAAGAGAAAGCTCGGCGCGCTTGCGCGCGTCGATATCCTGTACCACACCGAGCATTTGCACAGGCTCACCTTGCTCGTCACGCAAAACGGCGCCTTGCTCAAGCAACCAGCGCACGCTGCCATCGGGCCATACCACGCGATGTTCAATGTCGTAGGGCGCATCCTCCTCGAGCGTGGCCTTGATCGCTGCATTCAGTGGCGCACGATCCTCGGGATGCACGGCGTTGATAAAACTGTCATAGGAGACTTCAAGGCTGCCTTCAGGGTATCCGAACAAAGGTGCCACGCGCTCGGTCCAGTAAAGCTCTCCACTCTGGAGGTTCCATTCCCACGTACCGATATTGGCGTACATTTGGCCGCGGCGAAGGCGCTCCTTATAATGCTCCATCGCCGCCTGTGCGCGTTTGCTCTCGGTGATGTCGTGAAAACTCCACACACGGCCAATAGCATTACCGTCGATCACCGGCTGGGAGAAAATCTCGAAGAAGCGGCCATCAATAAATTCGATGATGTCATGGAAATCGTCACGACTCTGGTAGACCGCGTCCATGCGCTGGGCAAACAGCTCACCTTGGCGGATCATCGGCTTTGCTTGTTCCAGAAGCGACCATTCCGGTGCCCCCTCGCAGGCTTGCTCGGGTGAGAACCCCCAGATTTGGCAGAAGCGATGATTGGCGAAGCGCACGCGACGATCGGGCGCCACTGCCAAGATGCCGTCCTGGGTGGCATCCAGCGTGGTGGTGAGTTCCCCCTCGCGGGCTTTGAGGTCCAGCTCAGCCTGTTTTAACTGCGTAATGTCGGTGCGAATGGAAACGTATTGGTAGGGTTTGCCCGCCTCATCGAGAAAGGGCGTGATGGTGGATTCCACCCAATAGCGGTTGCCCTCCTTGCCTCGGTTGCAGATTTCGCCCTTCCAGACGTCGCCGCGGCTGATGGTCTGCCACATATCACGGTAGAACGCTGGGGAATGTAGGCGGGATTTGACGATGCGGTGGTTTTTTCCTAGTAGCTCCTGGCGCGAATAGCCGCTGATCTCGCAGAAACGATCGTTGACCTCAATGATATTACCGCGGCTGTCGCCGACACTGACGATGGCGTGGTGATTGAGCGTCAGGTGTACGCGCTGCTGCTCGTAGAGCGAGGTCTCTAGGCGCTGGCGGATGGCGCCGTGCTGGCGGCTGCGGCGCGCGCGTACTGCCACCGCCTCAATGAAGTGCTCGGGGACTATCGGTTTCACCAGAAAATCATCGCCGCCAAGATTGAGGGCGTGAAGCTGCTGCTGCAGATCGGTCTCTGCGGAGAGGAAGAGAATCGGTAGCTCAAGATAGTTGTCTCGCTCGCGCAAAATCGCGGCAAGCTCAGGGCCACTTACCTCAGGCATGTGTACATCCAGCACCACGACTTCCGGCGACCACTGCGCCATGGTCTCAAGCAGCTCCAGCGGCTTGGCCAGCGAGCAAACGTCCATGCCAGCACTTTCAAGCACGAGTTTTTGGCTTTCCAGCAGTAGCGGGTCGTCATCCACCAACAGCACACGGTAGGGCGTTGGGGGGCAGCGTCCGCTCAACGCATCCAGCAGCTGAGCCAAACTTGTGGCGTTCACCGGTTTGGTCAGGTAGCGACACGCCCCTGCGCGCAGAGCCGCCAGCCTGGCCTCCAAATCATCACGCACGGATATCACCACGGCGGGAATGCCCTCGTGACCGCCAAGGCCGAGTTCTTGGATTAGCTTGGCGCCCTGCAGGGTGCCGTTTTCGAGCACCATATCGACGATGACCACCGCTGGCGACTCAGCAGTGGGTTCGCTAAGTGCCTGACGGAAGGCGTCAGCGTGGTGGAAACCCTGCACGCGATAGCCCTGTTCTTCCAGTGCTTGTTTAAGGTGAGCCAGCTGCAGGGCATCGTCTTCAAGCAAAAACAGCAGCGGATGCGCAGAGGGGGGCTCGGGTGCAGCAGGGCCGCTTAACGTCGGCGCGTTATTCGCCAGTGTTTGGCGTGCCACGGCTAGCACGTTTTCAGCGGCATCCTGGAGCGCGGATTGCCGGGAGGGCATAGGCGGAGTCTCATCGGCTAACTCGCGGGTGACGAGCTTTTCCAGGGCGCGAGCACTTTGAGAAAGCGCGGGCATGCCAAAAGTGCCGGCGGTTCCGGTCAGGCGATGCGACAGCGTATGAAGCGTTTCAAGCTCAGCTTGGCGCTTTAACGGGTCGGTCTCAGACGAAAGCACAAGCAAGTGTCGGCTTAGCGTTTCCAGGCGTTCGGGCAGCTGGTCACGAAACTGTTGGCGCAGGGCCTCAAGGGCTTCTTGCGGTGTGGTCATGATGTTGCCTCTTGCCAAAGCGCTTTGACTTGGTTGGCTAGGGTCATCGGATCAAAGGGCTTGGCGATCACGCCACAGGCGCCCAGGGCGTGGTATCGCGCGACTTCTTCGGGTTGCACGCGAGCGGTCATGAACGCCACCGGTACCGCGGCCAATGCCGGTTTTTGGCGCAGAGCGGTTAGCGTATCGGGGCCGTCCATGCCGGGCATCATGACATCAAGCAAAATCATGTCCGGCGCCACCGCCGCCGCTTTCTCTAGCGCGTCGGCACCGGAGCTGCAGAGCGTCACCTTGAAGCCACCAAGGGTTTCAAGGGCTAGTTTGGCGACGTCCTGAATATCCGGGTCGTCTTCCACGCAGAGAATTCGCTCAAGCATCAAGAAGGGCTCTCCGGGTTGTTACGTTCGTTGTTACGATCGTTGTTCAGCGGTCTGCCGATGGCGGCGACGAGTGCCTCGGGGCTTGCTCGCGTCTTGAGTAGCACTTCATCGACCTCGATTTCCTCGGCCATGGAGACCTCTTGAGCGGTGAGCACGACGATGCGTGCCTTGGGTTGGTAAGCGCGAATCTCGGGCACTAGGGTCCAGCCGCTGCCATCTGGCATGCCGATGTCGAGGACAATCACATCGAAGCGTTCAAGGCCTACCAGGGCTCTCGCCTCGGCGAGCGTGGAGGCCTTCTCGACCGTGGCGTTCTCGCCCATCTGGGCCTTAAGCACGTTGGGTAGGTCGAGATCGTCTTCAATGACCAATATTTGCCAGTCGTTTTTATCTGCCGTGGTGGCTTTCGTTGCAGTCGCCTTAGTGGTTGGCTGTGCGCTATGAGAAGAGACGGTATCAGAACCGGCGTTGACCGGCAGAGTGAAATAAAACCGAGCGCCTTTGCCTTCAACGGAGTGAAAACCGATCTCGCCGCCCATGCGCTCAACGATCTCGCGGCTGATGGCAAGCCCTAGCCCGGTGCCGCCCTGGGTGCGGGTATCAATGTTTTCTGCCTGAGCAAACTTTTCGAACAGCCGCGACTGGAACGCGGCCGGAACGCCCTCACCCTCATCCTGAACGCTGATTTCGACCACGTCGCCTTTGTGCTCGGCGCTGAGTACCACGCACCCTCCCGCGTGGGAGAATTTCAGGGCATTGGAGAGCAAGTTAGCGAGTACCTGCTGCAAGCGCTGGGCATCCGCCGTGACGGTCGCGTTGGCCACCGGTTCTTGGATCGTAATGGCCACCTCACGCTCACGGCCGTAAGTCGCAAGCGCCTCAACGGCCTGGTACACCAGCGGCGCGAGAGGCTCAGGCTTCAGGTCAAAACGCATCTTGCCGGCGGAGAGCTTCTCCATATCGAGCAAGTCATTGATCAGAAATGTCAGCCGCTTGCTGTTGCTGTGGGCGATTGCCAGCATTTGGTTGGCCTCGGCGGAGAAAGTGCCCAACACGCCGCTGGTGACAAGCCCAAGCGCCCCTGAGATCGAGGTTAGCGGGGTGCGAAGCTCGTGGCTGACCATCGAAACGAACTCCCCCTTCATTTGCTCGGCGCGCTCGCGCACTTGGTCAATGGCCTGCTGGTTAATTTCCGCCTCGACACAGGCCGCGAGATCGGTAAGGAGCTGCCGCTCGCTGTTGTCGAGCTCGCGCGGGGTTGGGTCGAGCAAACAGAGCGTGCCCAAGGCATAACCGCTTGGGGTATAGAGCGGCATGCCCGCGTAAAAGCGGATGAAGGGCGCGCCGGTCACCAGAGGGTTGTCGTGAAAGCGCGTATCTTCCAAGGCGTTGGGCACCTCAAATAACGCCCGTCCTAAGATAGCATGACCACAGAAAGAGATATTTCGTGGTGTCTCGCTCGCCGCAAGCCCTTGTCGCGACTTAAACCATTGGCGGTCACTGTCGATAAGGGAGACCAGCACCGTCGAGACGCCCAGCGCCTGCTGAGCGATGCGCGTCAAGCGATCAAAGCGCTCCTCGGCAGAGGTGTCCAGAAGCCCTTGAGCGTGGAGCGCCGCTAGGCGCTCAAGCTCGTCTTCCGGAAAGTTAGGTGGTTGCATGAGAAAAAGCACTCCGTAATAGGGCGACGCATGCAACTGATGCCTCACACGGAGGCATCAATGTGCGACTTAGAACGACTCCCAATCATCCGTCTTTGTGGCTGAGCGATTCGAGGATGGTAGCGCTCGCGATGTGCCTTGCGGCTTAGGCGCGGGGAGGTTTTGCTCATTTGTCCGTTCGTTTGGCGCCGCTTCTGATTGGAAGGCGCGGGCACTATGAGAAAGTGCAAGCACTTCCTTTTGCAGCGCCTGGGTGGAGGCGTTATAGCTCTGCATGGCGCCTGAGCTTTCCTGAGTGCCACGGTCAATCTCGGAAATCGCCTGACTGAGCTCGCCGATGCCTTGGTTTTGTTCTTTGGAGGCCGCGCTGATCTCGCCCATTAGGTCGTTGACCTGCTGGCTCGCCTCACGGATGCGCCCCATGGCCTCTTCCGCTTCAACGGTACGTTTTTCGCCTTCCTGGATGCTGCCTTGGGTCTGCTGAATGAGGGTCTGTACCTGCTTGGCGGCATCCGCTGACTGGCTCGCAAGCTTACGCACCTCTTGGGCAACCACGGCAAAACCACGGCCGTGCTCGCCGGCCCGGGCGGCCTCCACTGACGCATTGAGCGCCAAAATGTTGGTCTGGAACGCGATAGAATCGATGGTGCCGACGATGCTCGCCATGTTGTTGGCTTGCTGGGTGATGTCGTTCATCGATTGGCCGAGGGTCTGCATGATGCGGCCGGCCTCTTCGACCTCGCGAGAGTTACCGCTTGACGCGTCGCTTGCCAGCTGTGCGTTGTCGGCGCTGTGGGCAACTGTCGAGGAAATTTCCTCGGAACTGGTCGCGGTTTGTTGTACGGCCGAGGCCTGCTGCTCGATACGGCTGCCCATGGCCTGGTTATTCTCGAGTAGCTCTTTGATCGAGGGACGCACCACACCGACCCGTTGGTTGACTTCACCGATCAAGAAACTAAGCGACTTGCGCATGAAATTGAGCGAACGCAGTGTCTGGCCAACCTCGTTTTGGCTGGCCCGGGGCAAATCGGCTTTGAGGTTGCCGGCGGCCACCTGGAGCGTAAAGTCGTTGGCCTGACGCAGCGATACACGGATGTAACGGCCAATGCGCCACAGTACCAACGCAATCAACAGGCCACCGACCACGGCGATCAGCCCAAAGATGCTGCCCAATTGGTTCTCAAACGCCACATCCAACGCGCGTCTCTCACTCCACTGGGTCAAGGTCTGCTGCAGGGTATCGAGCTCATTGAGAAGGGCGGTGGCATCTTGTTGGATGAACTGCGAGAAACGGGCTTGGGCGTCGGCGGTGCGATCCGCTTGCAGGTGACGGGCGACCTCGGGCATCACATTGGTAAATAAGCGCTGCATGCGTTCGTCAAGCGCCGTACTGACATTGGGCTGACGGTTATCAAGGTCGCGCTTGAAGGTTGACCATTCTTGCTCAAGGGTCTCGGCGGCCTCGCTCACCTGGTCGGCCGCCACTCTTGGGCTGAGCTCAGCGCGAGGGTCAACACCGGCCTGCAGGGTGGCTTGGCCCTGATTGATGCTGCCTTCAAGCGCGTAGGCCGCCAGGCGAAGTTCGGCGCGATCTTTATTCAGTGTTTGTTGATGAATAATGTAGCCCCCGCCAATACCAGTGATACCCAGCAGTAACAGCGTGACAAGGCTGGTGGCCCCCAGGCGGGCGGCAAGGCTGTCGGGTTTGAAGCGTTGCAAGTGCTTACGCAGCCCCGTGCGATAGATCTTGCCCTCCGAAACCGTGTAGCGCTTGCCGCCTTCACGGATATCGCGGTAGGCCTCCTCAGCCAGGCGAACCTCGTCCTCATTGGGCTTGACGCGTATCGAGGCGTAACCTTGAACCCTGCCGCCTTCTCGCAAGGGCACCACATTGGCGCGTACCCAATAATGGTCACCGTTTTTGCGCCGGTTCTTGACCAGCCCGCTCCAATAGTGCCCCTTTTTCAAGGTATCCCAGAAGTCCTTATAGGCGGCTTCCGGCATATCGGGGTGGCGCACGATGTTGTGTGTCTCGCCCTTAAGTTCTGCGTAAGTGAAACCGCTGATCTCGATAAAGCGTTGGTTCGCGTAAGTGATGCGACTTTGGGTGTCCGTCTTGGAAATAAGGACGTCATCGTCAGAAAGGGGGTAGTTCGTCTGCGTTACCGGCCCATTGTCGCGCATGTGTACTCCAGCGTAAGGTGAATTAAGTCGCGCCTGCGTTCAGTCACTGACTCGGTGCCATTAAGGCCGAGAATAGCGTCGCGGAGGTCCTATAAAATGGACATACGCGTGACGGAAGCAGGAAACTTGTCGTGAGAATGTATAAGTAACGTGAAACCGTATAAGTGAATAAGATTAGACGCGAATGCTTATTTCCATAAATTTGATCTAAGTCAAAAAAATGGTAGTTAAACCGTATTTTTATTACGACTTTGCTAACTATCTGAAAAATAAGTTTTTGCTTATTTGATGTGGCCTAAATAAGTGAAAATATGGGTAAAAAAGGCCTAAGTAGTTTTTGTGGTTAATAATCTGAAAAAAAGTAGACGCTTTTGGTGCTAAATGTCGTCAGGGCGCTTGAATCACCTTTGTCTAAGAAAATGGCTCCACCTGTGCCGGTGAATGTCGCCTTCATGCCGTGTGCCAAAAGGCAGCTGCTATGCTAAGACTTGACGGCCAAGGCAACTGACATGTCGAACACGGCTTGATGTTGGCCCAATGGCCCGATGTGTTTTCGAGTCAGTGAATTCACAGCCAGTGAATAAGGAGGGCAGGATGCACGAGCACACGAAGGAAGACGTCGCCCTGGATAGAGTGCGGCGTTATCTGGAGCCTGGCCCTGTGGTGCTGGTCTCGTCGCAGCACGAAGGCGAACGCAATCTTATGACCATGGGTTGGCATACAATCATGTCCTTTACGCCGTCGCTATTGGGTTGTTTGATCTCGGCGGGCAATCGCAGCTTCGAGCTGGTGCGCCAAAGCCGTGAGTGCGTGATTAACGTTCCCACTACCGCGCTAACGGATGAGGTGGTGGGCGTTGGCAACACCAGCGGCCGCGAGATCGACAAGTTTGCGTACTTTGGCCTAACGCCTGAGCCTTCCGAGCAGATCGCCACACCGGGCGTGCGCGAGTGCTACGCCAACTTTGAATGCCGGTTGCGTGATGACCACTTGGTCGAGGGTTACAACTTCTTCATCTTCGAGGTAGTGGCTGGCCGAGCGGAGCCGACCCCCGCGTACCCTGAAACGTTGCACTATACCGGCGACGGTGTCTTTATGGTGGCTGGCGAGGTCATCGACTACCAGCGGCATTTTCTGCCCCAGATGCTCTGAGTGATGCAAACCACGGCCTTCTGCTCGCCGGCTTTACCGCCGGGCACCCGGAGGGCTTGACCGTATCGCCATCGACGATTTTTCATGGTGGCGACATTAATTAAAGGAGGGTTTATGCCTAAGGCAAACAACAAGCAGGCCCGCATCGAGCCGATCTATGAAGCTGATGATCTTAACTTGAACGTCATCGGCTGGAATGTCATTGACGAAACAGAACCGGAAAACGAGGTCGTCGTCAGCGAGCACACGTCTAAAAAAGAGGCGGTACAAGCGGCAGAAGAATTTGAACAGCGGGAAAGCTAAGATATTCCTCGCCACAAGGACGTTGCGCAATAGCAACCATCACCAAGGATTTTAAATGGGAAAGCTCTTTTCACTGATTATCGTGCTGGCGCTTGCGTACGCTGGCTTGTATGTCTATTACGGCGTTGCCGTGAAACAGGAAGTTGAACAGCAACTGGAGGATCGCGGGCTGTCGGCTATTAGCGTCGATGACGTGACGTACGGGGTAACGGCGCCGATCAGCACTTCAGCCAATATCGCGATCACCGTTACTTACCGCGGTGCCCAAGCGACCGTGGATATGGCCGTGCAGGGGCACCCGGTGTTTTCTGACGAGGTCAGTGTCGAGTTTGATAGCCTCCAGGCGTTGCGCCTGGGCATCGGCTTTTAAATGCGATAGCCCCGTGGTGCACGGGGCCGTCTTACTCGGTGGCTGGGTAGGGCTTCAATCCCAACAGTATTTCCGCTTTCTCGGTGTAAGGTTGTGCTAGCAACTGCGGGTCGGTAAAGGGCGCAAGCTGTTTGCAGATTTCTTCATACACCGCCTCGCGATCCTGGCTGGTGTCGATTTCGACACACTTGTTTTCACCCTTGAACAGCTCGACGGTGGGCAATGTCTCCGCCTTGAAGGTGTTAAAGCGCAGCTTCATGGCCTCGACGTTGTCGTCGGCCCGATCAGAATAGCGAGCGCGGCCAAGAATACGTTGTTCGAGAACCTCGTAAGGACATTCAAGGTACAGCATGGTCGGGAGTTCCATTTCTCGGCCAAAAACCTCGTACCAAGCCTCAAGGTTGGACAACGAGCGCGGGAAGCCATCAATCAGGAAATTTCGTTTGCCGGTGGTGCGTGTGGTGCGCTCCATGGCGTCTTTCAACAGGCGAACGACGATCTCGTTGGGGACCAGTTTGCCCGCCGCGATATATTCCTTGATGACCTCGGTGGTCGGGCCACCCGCCTGCTGTTCGGCGCGCAACAAATCACCCGTGGAGAGATGCGTCCAGCCCAGTTGAATGTCGGCCAGCTCGCACATGGTGCCTTTACCGGCACCCGGGCCGCCCAGTACGAAAACCACATTGGGCGCCGGGCAGGGCTCACGCGGGTCAACGTGATGGATAACCACCTTGGGAGCAGGCGCAACGCCCATTTTATACACGTTCCAAGGCCGGTCGGTGGGCGGTAGTTCGTCGTCGCAGGTTAGTTCATAGGCAAGATGCCCATCGAGACGGCTAATACGCCAGGACTTGTAGCTGTTCGAGTAGGAAATAGCCGGGCTGCGGGCCGCTTTGCCATCGGCGCGGTCCCAGGCCATCTTGCCGTTCCAGAACCCCGTGCTGGAAACCGTGCCGGATTCCGACTTGGCGGGCGGCGCCTCTGAAGGGACATAAAGACCATCGACCTCCGGCAAGCCGGCGCCGCTGATCTCGATAAAGAGTGTATTGGTGTCATGCGTTGTGGTGTCGGTCATCATAGGAACTCCCCATGCGTGATGATTGATATGAGGGAGCGTTTGCTGACAAAAGCGACCTCGACCTGGCATACCCGCAGCATAAAAATGCCGACAGAAATGAAAATGCCGACCAGGATCATACCTCCATCGCCGGGAGAGTCCAATTCAGGCGGGAAGCCGCTGTTGATCTCCTTCCGCTACGCTGAGAGGGCGCTATTGCGACTTGGCTATAACCCGGGTGTCGAAAAGCTTCAGCCGCGAGCCGAGGATTCACTTCCTGGGCATCTGGGATACCGTTGGCGCTCTTGGCGTGCCCGGCACCCACCTGTTTAGAAATAAATACGCCTGGCACGATACAGCACTTTCCAGCATTGTCGATCGTGCCTATCAAGCGGTGGCGCTGGACGAACACAGAGCGACCTACAACGTCTCGCTCTGGACCAGCACGGATGGCAAGCCAAAAACCGGTAACCTTGACGTAGAGCAGCGCTGGTTTATTGGCGCCCACGCCAATGTAGGCGGCGGCTATGGCGCTGACGACACCCTGGCCGACATACCGCTGAGCTGGATGTTAGGCAAGGCGGAAAAGGCTGGCCTAAAAGTCGATCAATATGACGTGGCTGAGGATGCCTGGAAGACAGCACCAAAAGACTCGTTCGCCGAGTTTTTATGGGGCTTTACGCCAAATTCAAACGCCTTGGAAAGCCGGAAGACGGCCGGTTTTACCGACAATATTCGCAAGGGTTGCAGGGGAAACCGGCGGTCAATATTTCAATCGACGACAGTGTCTGGAAGCGCTGGGGCGATACAACCTGTGATTACCGGCCATGTACCTTAACCAATGCCAACCAATTCCCACCGGCGCAATAGACAGGGCGGGCGACCTTGATTGGCGGTGGCACCATTCGCCAAGGCCACCAAGGCCCCGTATCATAAGCCGCTAATCAAACCACAGAAGCCATTACTTATGTCGTGCCCGCCTTGCCCCCGTTGCCAGTCTGAATTTGTTTACCAGGACCAAAGCCTGTTCATTTGCCCCGAGTGCGCCCATGAATGGAACCCTGAAGAGGCCGCCGCCGAAGATATAGTCACCGTCAAAGATGCCAACGGCACTCAGCTTGCCGAAGGCGACAAAGTCACGCTGATCAAAGACCTCAAAGTGAAAAGCAGCTCTCTCGTGCTCAAGATTGGCACAAAAGCCGTGATCAAACGGCTCAAGGAAGGCAAGGACCACCAGCTAGACTGCAAAGTCGACGGTGCTGGCGACATGATGGTCACCGCCCAGTTTGTGAAGAAGGCCTAACCTATACCACCACCCGCTACCGACTAAAAACGAATGGACCATGGATGGGCTCAATCTACTTTAGCTGCTAGGCTGAAATCATTAGAGCGAAAATCGCCGCAGGGAGCACCACAATGCAGGATGCACAGCGCATAACGCTTCACCCCACCAACCAGCACATGCAAGCGCATGTTGATGGCACGTTGCTTGTGGAAGTTGTAAAGGGCACCAACACCCTCGAACTCCGCGAGCAAAGCCACCCGCCTCGCAATAATTCCTCGCGACGACGTGCGAATGGATTTGCTGACGATTTCCGAAACAACGACTCACTGCCCGTTTAAAGGCAATACGGTGTATTTCTCGCTGGGCGACAATAAAGATATTGCCTGGAACTACGAGCAGCCGATTGCAGGGATGGAAGCGATAGCGGGCAGGGTGGCGTTTAATTAGGAATAGAGTAAATGACGCTTTGACCCAAAGCCGACATGGCGGCAAAGGAAGCAGGCACATTCATCGGGGATATACTGCATGCACGATGATTGGTGTTATGCTGCCGAGCTATACTTAATGTATAGGGATTTCAATAGGATAGGCGCGGTCGAGCGCGCAGCATAACATTGTTGAACGCGCATGCGCGTTCAAGTGGAATATCAAGCATGCTATATAATACAACTGTTATTTGTTCTAGTTGGGGCTCGTTATGCAAACCGTTATGAGAATCGATGAGTTTGAAGTGACCAGAGTTCATGGGATGAACGCACTACATAAGCTCTCAGTTTCTTATCGGACCTGGAACGAGCTTTGTGACTGGGAAAAGCGTTCAGCAAGCGAAACTTGGAAAGAGAAGTACCAAAGTGCGGATAGCACAGGTTCGAGAGTCCGTGGCTTAGGGTCAATTCTTTTTTCGAACCTCTCAGCAACCAATGGTTCGGACAGTTTCATGACGCAATAGCACCGTAGTGACATATCTCGTCGAAGTCGGGTCGGGATTTTATACGATTGAAGTCCAGAC
>NZ_JARWAN010000040.1:0-13656 GCF_031451755.1 Vreelandella vilamensis
AGTGGGGTTTATTGGAACGGGTGGCATTGTAATCTTGTGCAGGAGCTTCCATTCGTGCAGGAGCTTCCATTCGTGCAGGAGCTTCCATTCGTGCAGGAGCTTCCATTCGGCGGGTTTTATCAGGATGGACTCTGATGGTTTGCTTGCCTATCCGAATCTCGGGAAGCCTGTTACGAACGCCTGTGCCAACGCCGCCAACGATACCTGGACCATCATAGCCGCCGCAGCCCCCCACTTGGTCACATGGACCACCATGGCCATTACAGACAGTTGCCATGTTAAATCCCTCGATGGCCGTAGAATAAATCACGGTGCCATCATTGCATACCAAGGAAATCTCCGTGTCAGGATCCATCAGTCCTTGTGCGATAGCCGCCTGGGGTGAAAGAGCGTGGCTGGACATGGACACGCCCAGTATGAGTGTTGAAAACAGAAGAGCCGTTGCCTTAGCTTTGTGCTTGAATACTTTCATTTTATTGCTCCTGGTTATTTTCTGATTATCAAGGAGCCTGCAGGGTAAAAATAAGTATGTGTATCCGCGCGTGTTGATTTAGATCTTTGTTTGTATCAATCAACAGACTACGCCACCCTTCCTACTCTCCTCCCATGCTCCAGTCTTGAGCTTAGCTTGTTTGATTCTCTTATGAGTCGTAACTCAACAAGATTCGGTTCACACCTTTTTCGCGTGAATCGAGATAAATCCGAACCGAAGCGCTGGGGGAGTCAGGTCTAATCGCCCTGACTCCCGTTCGTCCCGGGTCGCGCGCAGCAGGACCTGGTCCATATCCTGGGTGCTCAGGAAGCGTTTCAGCACCGCGAACAATTGGCTGTATAGGGAGGGCGGTGGTTGTAGTGACGTGTCGCTCATCGGCAGCTCCTCGATGCATCATTTGTCAGCCACTCATGGGGTTTGGACCTCAGGTTTTCGCAGGCACCCATGGGGTATGAGCGTGATGAACCATGATTCCGCATGGGGTATGTTCCAACCAAAACAACCATCAGAAAGATGGTTGTTTTTTAATCAATTTAATCTTGTGGAATTTTTCACCACTACCCCGCGGGACGTATTATCCCACGAGGCTTTTGTTGAAGCAGACTGCTTAACCGATGGTGAGCGTAGCGCCGCCGGTCAACGTCGTCAATGTGTCAATACCCGTCAACTGAATCAGCTGATCATCGGCATCGCCAGCGAACTCCCCGGCATGGTAAACGTAGGTATTACCTGAGTCGACAAACATACCAACCGAGCCAGCCGCGTCCAGCTCAGCATCAGCCTGGATGGCAATGATCTTGTCAGCCAGCGTGTCATCGGCTGCTGAAAAAGTGATCAGACCTCCGGAAGACGTCTGCACGTTTGCACCGGCAACCAGCGCCGACGAATCAGCCGTCAGCACTATTGCTTCACCGGAAAAACTCAGAATGTCAGCGCCGGACGTGTTGAAGTCCGTGATGATATCCCTGTCCGTGCCGATAACGGAACCATCGTTGCCAAACGCAAAGGTGTCGACACCGCCACCACCTGTCATGGTGTCAGAGCCTGTGCCGCCAGTGATCGCGTCTGTTGTAAACCCGGCCACAATCGTGTCATTTCCAGCACCGGTACTGATGGTGCCTGCGTTACCCGCTGCGCCGGTCGTAGTGATGCTATCGTTACCACCGGCCGTAGTGACGGTCTGCGCACCGGCTGCCGCTGATGCAACAACAGTGACATTACTGTCACTCGTGCTGGCAATAGTCTGATCACCGGCAGCCAAAATCGTCGCCTTGACGCTAACGAGGTTGTCGCCCTGGGTGGTACCGATGACCTGATTGCCAGCATCGTTAATGGTGGCGGTAACCGTGGTCAGGCCTACACCGTTGATGGTCTGCGCACCGGCACTGATACCGGTTGCATTGACGGTGCTGACGCCCGACCCGGTGACGATAGAGTGTGCACCTGCACCCTCTGTTATCGTCGTAATGTCGGCAGTGCCAGTGAACGATGCCATGGTGAGATCAATCGCACCCAGAAGCGTCTGCGCGGTCACGTCAACGCCTTGAGCACCAAAGGCGGCCTGAAAGTTGGCCCCGGTGG
The DNA here is from genome assembly GCF_031451755.1 of Vreelandella vilamensis. Lineage (NCBI taxonomy): Bacteria > Pseudomonadati > Pseudomonadota > Gammaproteobacteria > Oceanospirillales > Halomonadaceae > Vreelandella > Vreelandella vilamensis. The sequence goes on from NZ_JARWAN010000040.1 coordinate 2,075, forward strand.
TGATGCTTTGCGCGCCGTTCCCGAGAGATTTGAAAATCACTTTCTCGAAATTGCTGATATCGGACCAGAGTGTATCAGGCGGCGTGCTAGCTTCTGCGCCCGTGGTGATGTTCAGCGTATCGGTACCACCAAGCCCGTCGAGGATGTCCCCACTATTGAATGTGTAAGGTCCGGCGCCGTTACCACGAGTTCCGGTAAATGTGTCGTTGTCACCAGTACCTGAGATGTCATCAACAGACGTAGTCAAGTCAAACGTCTGACCTGCACCCTCGACAACGTCGAGCAACGTGATTTGCTGAGACAGGGTCTCACCGTTCACGACTGCTTCAACACGGTAAGTTTCAGACGCTTCGCTACCGTCGGCAGTGATGGACACAACGTCAAACGTTGCTTCTGTCTCGCCGGCCGGGATAGTCACGGTAACCGGATTGAGCTCACCGGCGTTGAAGTCTTCCAGTGACGCGGACTCACCGTCGATTTTCAGCTCGAACGTGACTGTAGTCTCTTCCGCTACCGGCTGAGAAGCCGTCACGGTGAAGGTGTTGGACGCGCCTTCGTTGATTGAGTCGGCACTTGCAGTGAGACTAAAGGTCTGGCCTGCGTCTGTATCGCCAGTGTCACCGCTGCCTTCTCCGGTCACAGTTATGTCTGAACCAGCGACCTCAACATCGTCACCCAGTGTCTGTCCACCAAAGTTAATATCAGTACCGGAAACCGCTAGGGTTGCACTGCCGTCGGTAAAAGAAAGTTCTGTGGTCTTTCCAGTACCGGCCGCCACACTGACCAGGAGCTCACCATTAGCGTTGCGAATTTCAAGCGTTGTGCCATTGCGGACAACGGTCACATCAGTTGAGGCGATACCTGCCAGGTTAACGTCTGCGGTCCCTGCATCCAGACCGACAACGCTGGCACCACTTTCCAGGTTTACTGTTTTCCCGCTGGTATTACCCAGCACTTTGACGTCCGACCCAGCAGGGATCGAAAGCGTATCGGGGGTAGTATCCAGTAAAATCCAATTAATATTAGCCATTCTATATTCTCCTTAACATATCTAATTTTTTACGACTCAATCCCACCGCACCATTGCGGCCGAATTGATTTACTGCTGGTTATACGAAGGAGAACGTCGACGGTGATCAAGTCACTAGCCGTGGCATCGTCATTGGCGCCGGACCAGGTCGTCAGCATCACGCTCCAGTAAATGTTAATAAAGCATGTTCACTTGCTGCTGGGGACTCTGGCCGGCATAAAGGTCATTAAACTCGTTCGCTTGCATGAACGCTTAATTAACGGCTTCACTGTTCCGCCCAATAAAGCAGCCCTTTCCAATCAGCGGGGCGATTGAGAGTGAGATAAAGCGTTTTGAATATCGATATGCACAGACATGATCTTTTCGATTTTGAATCCTTTCATAGGATTTCTTTATTCGACTTTGCTCTTAGGTCCGGCCAATAGCAATGAAAAGATTCAACAACGTTAATATTTCAAAAAGCAAAAACCACCCTAGCGGGACTGCTCCCATATTGCATCGCAGCAAATTAACGATTACCCGTCATATCGTGAGCTTCGGTTTCGTACCCTACGAAGGGTATCGTCGTCACTGACTAATCCCCTTTAATCACATGTTGCCGCAGCTATCTTTCACCGCTGTCGTATAGCGCTCTAGCCAGTTCACGTAAGCCATGGGGGTCATCATCCACCTTTGGCGCTTGCGTCGTTTCTGCGGGCGTCTTGGTAGGTTCTGGTGCCGGTAAAGCGCGGAGTTGGGCCACTTCCTCGCGTAGCGCTACTAACTCCCTTCTCATGGCCTGCAATTCGTGGAGCATAGCCTGTTGCGTGTCCGGTTCGTCGGGCGTTGCGTTCTGTTGCTTTTGGGTCGGTGCGTTGGTCGGTTCACCCCATAGGCGGATCAATTCGGCCAAGTCGATAACGCGCACGCCATCGCCTCGAAAGCTGCATGACAAGCGGCCTGATTCGATTGCGCGGTGAATAGTGGAGCGGGCTTTTCCGTATAGTTGGGCAGCCTGGGATATGGTCTGTTGCACGTTGCCGCCTTTTGTTGCGTTGCGCTTGTTGCGTCAACTATGCGGCGGCAATCTCGTTAGGGCAATGGTATGCAATATTGTCTACTGGATAGCTATTGGCTCAGAGAGCTCTTGGAGTGTAATAGATCATCCGCCTTTAGCCTTGCCGCTGCTGTGTAGTCGTCAGCGGTAGGCTACTCCTCTAAATTACGGTATACCCCAGCCAATACGGTTTTGACGGCCTGAACCTCTTGCTTTCAAGCGAGATTCAGGCCGTTTTTCGTAGCGGTAAATCTTCACCACCCTAATCAATACAGCGTCGTTCAGTGGTTATGTCCGCGATCTCAAGGCCCGATTTAATCTCGCTGTTGCGGGACTTTTGTATCTTTGGTCATGGAGTTTTTGGCAAGCGCCTTCACAAACTGTTGTCCATGTAGCCAGCCATGTGCCCAGGCATCACGTTGCATCGTGCCTAGCGTGTAGGGTTTGTTGTTGTCATAAACCGTGGGTTGACCCGCCACACACCATGCGACGGTATCCAAGTAGCCTTCCCAGTAAGGCTCACTGTGCGTGGCTTCGTCAGGTTGGTTGTCAGCCAACAGCTGGGCGGCGAGTTTGTAATGTTGTTGAGTAACGGCCATACCACATCCCCTATCTTTCTCATTTTTAAGAATTAAGCATTAGGGTGCTTGTTGAGTGCATGTTTCACTCTTTTTCATTATGTCGCAAAGGGTAAATTAGGCTGGGTTTTCATTCTCAAACGGCAAAGGTGGCTGATCGTTGCTGCCACGGTGTTTTCTTAGCCCTGCGTTATGGGCCTCCTGGGTGTCCAGACGCGCCGCTAGGGCTTCAGCCCTGGTCTGCTCTTTGGTGCGTCCTTTTTCGGCTTCCTGAGCCGCTTGGCGCGCTTCCTGCGTTTGCTTTTCACTGACGGCGAGGCGTTCTCGCCATTCGTCGCGCAATTCCGCTAAGGCTCGCTTGTGTTCTTCGGCATCTGCTTTTCGTGCTTGCTGTTCGCTTTTGAGCGCGTCCAGTCGCTCTTGAGCGCGGGCGTTGGCGTTTTCACGCTGAGAGTCGGCGACTGCTAAGGCTTTTTCGGCCTCAACACGAGTCGCGTCGGCGGCTTTTTTCTCGCTCAAAGCCTCGGCCAGTGCGGTGCGGGCTTCATCGCGCTGCTCGATCAGCGTGGTGACACGATTGCGAACCTCGGCTAGCTCCTGGCGTACTTGTTCCGCTCCCTGACGTTCCCGGTCGAGTTCGCCGCGCAGGCGTTCCAGCTCGGTTTGGGCGGCATTGCGCTCGCCTGTAACGCGCTCGCGCTCAGCTTCCAAAACTTCGACTTGCTCGCGTAACTCGTCGGCCTCCGCTTCCAGTTGTTCGCCGGTTTCGGCCAGTGAGTCGGCGGTCTGTTGCGCGTCGAGTGTCGTGGCTTCGGCGTCAGCGCGTGCGGCGGCTGATTGTCGTTCGATTTCTTCAGCTAATGCGGATGCCAGTTCATCCGGTAGGCGGGCGGCGCGGCGCTCGGCGGGGGCCTGCGAGGCGCGCCACTGCTGCAAATGGCGATGAATTGTGTTCGGTGAACCGGTGCCAATTTCGGCCCTGACGTTGGCGATGGTGGGCTTTTTGCCGCGCCCTACCAGGGCGTCGGCAGCGTGCTGAACGTTGTCGTAAGTGATTCCAGTGCGTGCCATTTGTATGCTCTCTGTGTATATCGTATTTTGTATTTAATATTATATTTTATATGATACAAAATACAATATATAATACGGATAAAATACGGTAGAAGTCACAAAAAAACCCGCACGCGGCGGGTTTCAGTCTGTCTTAACGCATCAACGCATCGAGGGCGGACGTGGCGGCTCTTTTCCTCGCCCAAGCATTTCCCATAATTTGTTGATTGCGTGAAAGTAATCACGCTCTGTGCTGGGCGCAAAGCGCTTTTCTTCAAAGAAAAGATGAACGTGCGAACGGCCAATTTGCTCGGCGTTTGTGTTGCACCACTTAACAAAACGCTCAATCCTGGCCGCCGTTGCACGGCGCGAGCGTTTGCCGCCTTTGCCACGATATGCGTCGATTTTTCGACGCAACGGTAAACTGATCAAATCACTCATTTTGTGTGTGCTCCGAGATAGCTGTTTGTAATGTCAGTGCGCCCATGCCCCAATTCGCTCGCTATCTGCTGCCGCGCTGTCCGATCAAGCTCGCGTGGGGCATTTCCGCCGAGCACCGGTGCGGCGTGGCCTGTGAGCGCTTGATAGCGCTCACAAGCGTAAGCGCTACGCAGATCGTGAAGCCGATCAACCCCATGCTTTTGAAGCGTTTCACGTGTTTCACGCAAACCGTTTTCACGCCACGATTTCCAATTTTTGTCTGGCGGCATGACTGCTTTTGCCGTGCCTTGTGCTAGTGCAGCACGCTCTAAAACGCGATCTGTCGCTCTGACGAAGTGATAGGAATTTCACGTTCGCGTCCGCCCTTCGTGCCATCTAAAACACTGATAACGTGACGTGTTACTGCTTCTCTAAGAGCGCTCTGTGCGTTCAAGAGGCTGCTTTCTTTGGTTCGAAGGCCAAATTCCCTCGCTAGCTCTGCTATCGCCGCGCCGCGTTCACTGAGCGCTGCATAACCGCGTTCAAGCTGAGAGCGATCAAGTCCGGTTGGCGGCGATTGACGAATCGCGCTGCGTTGATCGATCCCGCAATCGTGGCGGGGGCTGACAGACTCCCAGCGTCCGCCGCTGGCTACTCGCATAACGGTATTAACCGCTGATATTTTGTTTTGTGCAGTGCCCTCTTTGAGTTCGTCGTTGCTGACCCGATCAGCTATCTGTTGCCCGTAACTAATTACAAGGTCGCGGTTAACGTACTGCATGTCTTTCACACCATTTGCGCGTGCAAACTCAGAAAATTTTGAGAACTCGCGCCCAACTTCTGCCGCGTGTTTGAAGCCTATTCCACCGTCTTTTACTGCGTCGTTAAGTGCGAATTGTGCGGCTTTCGACATATCGCGAGAGCCAAGTCCGAAGTTTTTTGCCATGTTGTGACCCCTAATTTTTATTGACCCGCCAAGCCCTCAAATTCACGAAAAGCCAGACGGCATCGAAGCGATAAGTTGTAACGCGAGTCGTTTTTAACGGACGCTCGCCGGCCCGTTGGGGTTTGCTGCAAATAGCAGTGCAGCACTGCATTTACGGGTTTATCTAAGGTTTTGCTGGGTGCTATGGGGCAATCACGCCCGCGTGTCACGCAACGTCTAAGCACGACGCTCGCAACACTCCGGCCTAGCGGCTATGCCGCCATCCCTTCCCAGGGATGCCCTACCTTTCGTTGAGAACGTTTGGATGCTATGGGGGACAAGACCCCGCCCAGCCTAGCGGTTGAACCGCCACCCTTTCGGGTGTCCGATCTCTCTCATTTCGTCGATCATCGTTGAACGTTTCGTTCAGTCGATATGCTTTCAAACACCGCTGTGGCGCGGCTTTCAGAGGTTTTTCACAGGCAGGTAAGCCTAGCCGTCAGGTGGGCAAACCCACCTGACGGCTATCAGTGCCCCTTCAACGTGAGGGGTGCAACACGCAAACAAAACACACAGCAAGCGTGTCTCTTTCTCGCGATACACAGCGAGTTAAGAGATGACATTGACGTAAAATCACGCTGCTGCTAACACAAATATCGTGCTGTGTTTTGTGGCGTCGGAGAGCAATGCACGAACGTGCATTGAGTGAACAAGCGTGCTTCAACTGTTTGCTAAGTAGCAAAGTCTTTGTTGAACAGTGGCTTAAGAAAACACGCTGTTATTACAGAAAATGCTGCAATTCGTGAGCGTTAAAAAGAGTCATTAGTAAATGTTTGTTGCATAAAACAAGCTTGTTTCAACTATCTGCTGAACAGCAAAGTCTTTGTTGAAAGTCGGCTTAAAAAAGACACGCTTTAAGCACAGAAAACTCTGTGATTTTTGAGCGTTAGAAGTCATGCGCAGATCTGCATAGAAAAGTTAATCGCTGCTACTGATTGCGATGATGAAACGTCGCGTGAGCAAACGTGTCGCTGATGCGTCTGTTGAGTGTTAAGCAGAAACAGACAGCACAAAGTGCCTGCAGCGAAGCGCTGGCAGGTGATTCAAGTAAGTAGAGGAATCGCATAGACGGATTGCTAGTGCGATATGACAATTAGCGTGATGTTGAATCGCTGAATCGTCATTCACTGCATGTGCAGCGTGCGATGCGCGGCAGGGTGCCAACACATCAATCGAATATCCTGTGTTTGCGGTGGTGGATGGCCACGCATTGTCTGCCAAAGGCAGAACAAATTTGAGATTACAATATCGTAAAGTGCTTATCAATACTTTGTGTAGTAGTCGCCGCGATTGCCAGTCGTTTGTTTATTTACCGTGACATCCCTGCGCTGCGAAATTTTTTCGCGGTAGCGTCGTCACGCTGATATTCAGACATAAAAAACAATTCAGCGGGTGATGTCTCACTCAGTGGCATCGCCCGCCACTTCAACGCCTCGCCTATTCACTTGGATTTCGCTTCCTCAAGGATCCTCAGTGCGGCTGTTTCATAATCCTCGCCAGGCCTCGCGTTTGCCTCAATGACAGCTTGTGGGATACCAAAGCGGGCGCCCTTGGCTTTCTGGTCATTTGTGCGAGTTTTAGGCTTCTGTTCCTTTACGGACTTTTTTTCACCGAAGGTGAAGATCAGATGGCTTACACGTCGTCCAGTCTTGCGTTGATCCCACTTACACCATAGAGGGCTGTGTTCGTTAACTTGCTTCACGGCAGGCTCAATAACCCAGCGCTTCAAGTCTGGGATTCGCTCATAGCGACCTTCAAGTTGAAAAGCTTCACGTAGCCATTCGACGGATACCTCTCGCTTACCGATGTCTCTCCACTGACATAGCAGTTCATAGAGTCGGATTGCGTGGGCACTGGTCATCTTAGCTACATCTTGCATGCCGAACTTGGTGAACTGTTCGGTGAGCTGAGATAAGTAGGGAATCATCGGCTGGCTGAAACGCAATGCTATGGTGCCCTGATCCTTTTGATAAACCACTTCCTGCACCCAACGAGTAAGCCGCACTTTGGCCCCACCTTTCCCATTTGGGGCTTCATAAAGCGTCACTTCCCTTCGAAATAGCCGCTCTACTGCGGTTTTGAGGTGCTGGTATGCGCGGTCGACACTGATACCAGCCATATTTGCGATCTGTTGAGCGCTAACAATATAGAGTTGCTGGTCGGTCAATAACTCATCTCGACGCACCTGGGCGATACTGGCGAGTACGATACGCTGCTCGTAGAGACTCAGCCTATAAGAGGCTTCAACAAGCGCGTTGGATTTGTAGATGAGTGGATTGTCGAGATGATTGTCCAAAAAGCACCTTTTACAGAGAGTTTTAAACTTCTCTATTTATGCCACCTTTTTCTCCACCGTTCAACTACCTTTTTCTCCACTTTTAACTACCTTTTTCTCCACTTTTAACTACCTTTTTCTCCACTTTTAAGCTTTTTAGTAGTTTACTTTCAAATACTTATACAGCCCTAAAAGGGTAAAAGGGAAAAGTACATAAAAGAGCGCATACGCGCTCACCTACCCTCGCTGCGCTCGCCCTGGCCTTCGGCCAGCCTAATAATGATGCGCCAAAGGCGCACTAAAAGCGGCTATCTGGCTGCTACGCAGCCGCGCCGCCAGGGGGGACGGCCTATGGCCGTGCAAGGATAACGCCCATGCCTAACAAGACCCCGTTTATCAGAAAGGTGTCGAGGCGAGGAGGGGCCTGTGGTGGGCGTCAAGGGTCGTGGAGCATCAGGTGATGTGCATTGCCGGTTATCGCTCGCAAGCTCGCTGCATCGCCCCTACGGGGCGATAAAAGCTATAAAGTGGCTTTTGTGGTGTTAGTGCCTTTTCTCAAAACGCCGAAGGATGTCATCGAAGCCTTTAATTTGGCGATTTTCAGCTGGCTCTAGATCAGGCTCAAGCTGCCTCGGAGACGGGAGTTGGCGTAGTTCTCGAACCTCATCCTGAAGCTGAGTGACTTGCTCACGAAGTGCCTGAATCTCACGCAGCAGAAGATCATTTCGCATGCTCTTCTGAGTGTCTTCTAAGGTGTATCGCTGAGATGCCTTGGAGGTTGTATCAGGTGTAACGAGGTTAGGCGCTTCTCCGTAGGCGCGGATCAGCTCAGAGAGGTCAATCAGGCGTTGGCCATCGTCACTTAGCCTTGATGTTATGCGGCCTGCGCGGCAATGACGGTGTATTGTCATCCGGCTCTTTCCGTACAGCCTGGCGGCTTGCGAGAGATTCAGTTCGGGCATGTATTAGGGTGCCACATTTTTAACAGAAGAAGGGGTAACACCTAGGAGTGTAGTGATAGAAAGACGTGACCACCTATGGGTATTCTTGACGGGCGTGCAGAACATTGACGATTTCGATGCGATCAACGGCAACCCGGTACACCACCAGGTAGTTAGGATGGGCCACAATTTTGCGCGTGCCCGGCACATCACCAACGGGATACAGGTAGGGGTGTTCTGACAGGGGAAGGACAACTGACTCTAATCGGGTTCTAAGGCGTCGGGCGGCGTGGGGGTCTTTCTGTGCGATGTGGCGTAACAAGTGAGCTAAATCTTCGCGAGCGGTCTGTCGCCAAATGACCTGCAGCATTAAGCACGCTTCCTGTTTTGGGCCTCGATGTCGTTGATCAAGGCATCCATTTCCGCCATGACTTCATCATGGGGGATACCAGGGCGAGGATCGTCCAGACTCCGTTGCACACGCTCGCGAAACCAACGGTTGTAGCTGTCGGCCTGCTCCTGGGTTTCAAACTCGCTCACAATCGGGTCTAGGGGGGTGCTCATTGGCCGCTCCTCTGTGTGTGAGTATCAGTCTAACGCACTCCGACTGCCCTCGCGAAAAGTGGGTTTTTCGAGTCAAAAAACCACCCTTAAAAAACTCAAGATATGGCGAATAATCGTGAATTTACTGCGGGTGCAGCACGAAAATAAGCCCTTCAATTCAGATTTTTCCATGGTGTCGGTATCGCTGAGACGGGTCCATCCGGTTGCATACTGCAGTAAGTGGCTTTGTAAAACTAAACAGGCATATATGTTTAGTAAGTTTTTGATTTTAAAAAGCCTAATTATACGAAAATTCTGCATGAACACTTATGCGTCTTTTTAAGAAATGTCTTACACAATTGTAAGACATTTCTTACACAAAAAGTAAGATTATCATGGTATTTTTATTTTGAAACCAATAAAAGGTAAAGCTATGTTTTTTTTAAAGTTACTCATTTCTCTTGGTTTACTTATGACCAGTATTGCCAATGCCCAGGATGCTGAAAATTCTCTGATCACTGAGGAAGAATCGAGACTTTTGAATAGAGCCATGATGTGTGGTCACTATGTTCGATTTTACCCTAGAATAGAGTATGCAGACTATATGGATATTCAAGCCGAAGAGCATGCTGAAAAACTTTTAGAGTCAAAAATTGAACGCGATATACTTGCATCAGGAACTTCAGATGCTGCGTATATGCAAGTAGAGATTTGGAATGAATCCTCTCAGGAAAGTATTGATATATTGGGAGACTATTGTACAGCAAGATACATAGATCTTCCTTTGGCAGAATCTCGTCTCAATGAAATGATGGATGATTTTTAAAAACTTTTCTAACATAAATAAAATTCAATTATGAGGTATTTTATGTATACAAGTCTAAGTAAAATAGCTTTTATAATAACTAGCTTGTTGATTTCTTCTGGTGTACTTGCCCAGCAAATAGCCGCAAGCACTGATAATTTTAATTATTTTGATTGTGACGTTGATTTAAGTAATGAAGAGATAAAAAGATTGCACATCTTAATGAAAAAAGTAGTGGATCTTCACAATAGTCAAGAAAATGTTGATGCGCTCATGGAAACTCCCTCGGTATCTCATTGTTACAAGTCAGTTGGTAAAGAAGGAACAATCTTTGCAGGAATCGAATCTACAATGTTCTATATTGATAATTCACATTTTCAATGCTCATTATCTGGAACCTGCCAAGGTGCGAGGGAAGGTTATATTGCAAGTTTTGCAGTGATTTCAGCCTCCGAGATTGAAATTACTGCTAGCACAAGAAAGGTTGATGATATGGTGAAAGTCTGCTTAGGGAAAGAAGGGTTAAACTATGGATCCTGTAGTTAATTCGGGTTATTTATGAGACAGGCCTAAATCTGCTTGATTCATATGTGTCTCAGCCTAAACTCTAGACTTAGCAAAGCGGTGGGCTACGCCCACCAAAACCCCTGTTACCGCTTCGCGGAATCAAAACCTCCATCCCCAAAACTCACGATATGACGGGTTATCCTGAATTTTTGGCATATCAGGCAATAAAAAGCCCGTAATGGCTGGCACCATCCCAGGGCAAAAAGCAGCGCACAATTAATACCTCACCAACCTTTTGGCATTCAACTTGCGATTCCAAGTCTCATGTAAATCCGCATTAAAAAAATGACTGAGCTAAGCGAGACAGCCACCAAGCGGGGCGCGCGTTAGATTAATTTCAATGCTTAATCCATGCAGGTCTTGAATGGTTGTGAACAAGGTAAACTTTGGACATAATGCCGAGGCTGATCAACGGCCTGAGAAATATTTTTGCAGCAAAAAACTCAACAACAGCTTTAAGGGAATGGAAGCACAATGAAAAAGATCTTGCTTATCGCGCTGATCACGATGCTGAGCGGTTGCGCTACACAGTCTTACAATATCAACGGAGGCGGATCGTCAACACCTGACCGTGAGACCATGCAGCCGTTTTTCGTTAGCGGCATCGGTCAGACTCAGCACATGAACGCAGCTGAAGTGTGTGGCGGCGCGGAAAACGTTGCACGTGTTGAGTCGCATCTTTCCTTTGTAGATGGTCTGCTTGGGACTCTTACCTTTGGTATTTTTACACCACGGCAAGCAAAAGTTTATTGCACACAGTGAGTGGCAGGTTGATTGAAATGAAAAAGCTCGCAAAAGCGGGCTTTTTATATTCATAGGAGATGGCTATACCCAATCGGCACGGGTGCGCGGTTGAAGGTTTACGCAAGTTGACAGCTTGGCCGCGTGGCGTGGAGCTACGATTTTCGGAGGGAAATAATTTGGAGGTGGCCACCTTCTCCGCTGTGGCGTTAATCAGTTCAGGAGCATCCTCGTTGGCCCAGTGGGGCTTGTAGCTCCACCACACCTCATCGAGCATCAGGGGTGAATTGAAGTCACGCCGCCTGACGGCGGGAATCCAAGTGCCTGGGGGGACCTCGACCTGAGGCACACCTGACGCGCCGTTACTTTCCGCGAAGGCATGCTAAACCAGATGCGGTCGCAGTACCCGCTGTTCGAGGACCGTCTTCCCCGGGTGCTGGATCGGCGGCAGAGTGAGGGAACATTTGCCCCGGCCTATGCGCCGGGGCAAGAGACGTGACGATCGGCAAGATTATTTGCTAGTGGGGTTTATTGGAACGGGTGGCATTGTAATCTTGTGCAGGAGCTTCCATTCGTGCAGGAGCTTCCATTCGTGCAGGAGCTTCCATTCG
>NZ_JARWAN010000041.1:0-12189 GCF_031451755.1 Vreelandella vilamensis
TGGAATCAGGTTCTTGCCGGAACTTTCTGATTTCTCAAGAGAATACCATCCGTCATCTTCGTTTTCAGGCCGCCCTCATGAATAAGCCGGGATCAGCGTTTTGTGTGTGTAGTGCTATGAATTGGGACTTTAAAGCATCCTTTGCTTTCCCTTCCTGCTTATCGGTGCTTCTGATGCTGGCATGGCCACTAAACTAATATGAGGTCGTCTTTTCAAAAAACGAAGATTTCTTCTACATCAGGATTCACTAAATGTCCGCTTTTGGCCGTTATTTGCCACTAGCGATGCTCTTCGATCAGTTGGCGGACCGGCGCGACATCACCGCAACAACAGCCGGCGCACCGGAGATGGCGAGGCTTCGTGCAGCGCTTCTCGATTTGCGCATGCGGCGTGCGGATCGACGTCTAACTCAGGCTTCACCATGAAGATTTCTCAACTAACGACCACCCATAAGCCCGTTAGCATGACGATAAGACCAAGTGCTTTAAAAGCGGACAACCTTTCCTTTAACCACAGGATGCCGATCAAAGCCCCTAAAGGAATGGAGAGTTGACGAAGCGCCACCACATAGCTGACTTCATCGCTTAACGCTAGGGCAACCAACACAAATCCGTAAGTGGCCGTTATCATCAACCCTGTCCACAACATCAGCGGCCGCTCGGTCTGCCATAAACTGGCTAGGCGATGTCGCTCTGATGGCAAGATAAGTACCAAAGGTAGCGCCCATAAAACCGTCACTAACGCCTGCAAGACCATAAACTGCGCGCCCGCTATTAACGCGCTATAACCTGACTGCTGCATCAGCAGCAGCGCCTGATGGTCAATCAGTGAATACCCCATCGTGGACGTCGCCGCCAATAACGCAAACCCTAACGCCGGGCTAAAATAGGTCGATAGGCGTCGCGCTGCCGGGTCGCTTAGCGGTAAACACAAGGCGCCGATAACAATCAACAGCATGCCCACAATATCCCCAAAAGCGACTCCTTCTCGCCCGAGCAGCAGTATTGAAACGATCGGAACCATTACCACCGGTAAGGCACGGGCTATCGGATAGAGCACGCTCACCTCGCCCCGAGCATAGGCCCATGCCAACCCGCCCATATAGAGCATCTGGCAAAGCCCAGAGGCTGCTAGCCAGCCCCAGAACGCGCCGGTCAACCCTGTGGCCGAGGGCCCAATAAACAAAAGTGGTGAAAGCGTTATCCCTCCCGCCGCAATGGATAAGCTGAAGAAGGCAAGCGACGGTGCCCGTCGCTTGCCCAGTACGTTCCACCCTGCATGAAGGCATACCGATATGACGATCAATGTTAAAGCCGCTGGGCTCAAGGCCGCTCTCCATTGATCATCCGTTTATTGATCTCAACAATCACGTCAGGTAGCTGATTAATCGTAGGGATACAGAAATGCGGCTGGCTTGGTGCAAATTGTTCGGCTATCCGCTGATGAGCGCTCCGACGCTCCTCTTCCGGCATCGCCTGATAGGTGTCGTGATCAACGCCCAAGGTATTCCCGGAACAGGTCAGTGCCACTGTCCACATCCCGGCACTGCGCCCTTCGACGATGCCAGGGGCGGTATCATCCACCTTGACACAAGCAGAGACATCGCGAATGCCGAGCGCTATCACATTCGCCAGCGACTGTGCCGGATGCGGACGGCCGTTAGGTACATCGTCGGTCGCCACCACATGATCCATTTGAATGCTGCGCTGCCTTGCAAGCGCAACGACTTTTTCCAGCACAACGCGCGGATACCCAGAGCACGAACCCAGCTGCATACCTTGATTGCGCAGCTTTTCTAGCACTTCTGGAGCCCCCGGTATTGGCGCTGAATGTTCTGCAATCTTTTCAATCTGCAACGGCATGAAACGTTCATACAAAGCCGTCACATCATCATCGCTTGGGGCATGGCCAACGATCTCGGCAAATCGCCTGGCAATGGCCGGCTCATTACATAGGGTGCGAATATGATCCCATTTCCCCATGCCCATCGGGCCTCGGGCTTCCTCAAGAGAAATAGTGACATCCAGCTCGGCAAAGGCTTCAACAAAGATTTGGGTAGGTGCAAAGGAGCCGAAGTCAACCAGGGTGCCAGCCCAGTCAAAAATGGCGGCTTCCAGCTTCTGCGGGGGCTGATATTGCATGGTTTCTTCCTTATTCAGGCAGGTTGGGGAAAGGTAGCAGGGCGTGTGCAGCTCACCTGCATGATGTTCAAACTGTGCTCCACTGCTTCAAGCAGTACCTGCATAACGCGGCTATCCACCTGACCGATATGACCAATGCGAAAACTTTCCACTTCCGTCAGCTTGCCGGGATAAATCACAAATCCACGGGCCTTGAGCTCGGCATAAAATGTCTTGAAATCAAAATTCGTATCATCTGGACTCAGAAAAGTGGTAATGATCGGCGATAACCAGTTGTCCTCAAGCAGTGTCTGAAAACCGAGATGACGCATTCCATTAACCAGTACATCGCGGTTCTGGCGATAACGAGCAAAGCGTGCCGCGACACCGCCTTCAGCGCGGTGCTGTTCCAGGGCAGCATGAAAGGCCACCACCGAATGCGTTGGCGGTGTAAAACGCCACTGACCGGTACGCTCCATATAATCCCACTGGGCATGCAGGTCGAGGCTTAAGGAATGTGACTGCCCAGCACTGGCTTCCAGCACGCGGCGGCGGATGATCACAAACCCGAAACCTGGCACCCCTTCAATACATTTATTGGCTGAGGAAACAAGGGCATCCAGGGGTATCTGATCAAGATAAAGCGGCACGCCACCAAAGGAACTCATGGCGTCCACAATAAAACGCTTGCCGTGGCGTTCGACGACCCTGGCAATGTCCTCCAATGGGTTGAGGATGCCGGAACTGGTTTCACAGTGAATCAATACGACGCTGGCAATTTCTGGATGAGCGGTTAGCCAGGCATCCACCTCTTCCGGCAAGGGCGGCAGGTAATCGCCTTTATCCATCACCTGAACATCGCGTCCCAGGTAACGAAGAATGTCTGCCGCTCGCTTGCCATAGGCGCCATTACTAAGCACTAGCGTCGGCTCAGTTTGCGTGGTCACACTGGCCAGAGTGGCCTCAACGGCAAAGGTGCCGCTACCCTGCATGGGCACACAGACAAACGTCTCTGGATCAGCGTTTGCCATGGCGAGTAGCTGCTGGCGAATATCCGCCGTCAGCAGGTTAAAATCGCTGTCCCAGGAACCCCAGTCTTTCAGCATGGCGCTTTTTGTCTCTGCTGACGTCGTCAAGGGTCCTGGCGTCAGCAAATAGGGCTCAGAAGCGTCTTTCATATCATGATCAGCTGTTATCAACATTGGTCTATACCAGTTAAAAAATTCAAAAAAATAGTCTTGCCGGGGAACGCGCTATCTGTTAAGCACTTTCGTGACAAAAGGCATGAAATCGCTGAATGTCCAACCACTCAGTTGCTCGCACTTTCCCGTATCATCCCAGCGCCGTAGGGCAATAGAGGCCTTAAAATGCTCAGAGGCCTCAAAGTGATTGCACTCTTCTGCTGTCATGACACCGCCCTGATGCTGCAAAGAATGACGAGAAGCTTCGGAAAGCGCATCGTAATAACCAGGTTCTATCGCACAAAGATAGCGCTTGGCATGGGCATGTAAGCGTATTGGCTGGCATACTGCATCATCGAAGAAGGGTTCCAGCAGGCTCGCTCCGATGTTGTCGTGCTGGTTTTCCTCACGCCAGTCAGAAGGCCCCACCAGATGGCCAATATCATGCAGTAAGGCGGCAACTATCAACGCATCGGATGCATTAGCCTGATAGGCAAGCGAAGCACATTGCAGGGCATGCTCCAACTGCGTGACATCTTCACCGTAGTGAATATTGCCTGCCCGTTCATACAAGGATTCCAGCGCCTCTAAGATTTCACCATGACGTGCACCTACAGCAGGTAAGGCATCGTTAAACGCTATGGGTGTCTTCTCATTCATATCTAGCCACTCCTGAAGTTAACGTTTGATTCAGCTGGTAAGCCGCCAGCGCTGAGCGCGCGTCAGCACCACATGGGTAAGCAATGCATGCAACAGCTTGACCACCAGCGAGGTGAAGAAGATAAGTACCGCCATGGCGGCTGCACTGGCGAAATAACCCGCTTCATCCAGGTGTAGCACCGCGACCGATGCCAGGCGGGTATCACTGTTGTAGAGAAAGACAACGGCAGAGACCGTGGTCATGGCGTTGACGAAAAGATACACCGATATATCCAGCACCGCCGGGAGCGATACGGGTAAGGTCACTCGCCAGAAAGTTGTCCAGAAAGGCACTTTGAGCGAGGCTCCCACGGCTTCAAACTCCGGGTCTAGCTGCTTAAGAGCAGTGACCGAAGTGAGGTGACAGACGGTATAAAAGTGCACCAGAGTATTAAGCACCAGGATCGCCAGGGTGCCATACAGCCAGTTGAAAGGATTACCCGCTTGGTTGAAAAAGAAAATGTAGGCAAGCCCTAACACCATGCCTGGAACGGCCATTGGCAGCATGGCCAGAAAGTGCAACCCCTGCCGCAGCGGTGCATAGCCTTCGGTCTTCTCAATCAGCCAAGCGTTGAAGAACACTACCAGTGTACCAATCACCGCCACGCTGAATGCCAGCTTTAATGAGTTGAACCAGGCGGGCCAGCCGCCCCCTGCCAGGCCGTCAAAGCCATAATGATCCAGCGTAATGGAAAGGTTGTAAGGCCAGAATTGCACCAGCGATGCATAGATGGCCGTGCCGATCACCAACAGGATAATACCCGCCACGCTGTAACAGATCAGCGTAAACACACCGTCGCGCAGCGGCTGAGGAGCTGGCTGCCAGGGAACAGCACGCGCGGAGAGCTGGGCCACCTGACGACGTTGTATCACGCGGTCAACGATAAAAGAGATCACTGCTGGCAAAAGCAGGATGACGCTAACCACGGATCCCATCTGAAAATTCTGCTGGCCAACCACCTGGCGATAGACATCTGTTGCCAGAACGCTGTATTGACCACCGATAATCTTGGGGACACCGAAATCGGTAATGGCCAGAGTAAAGACCACAAAAGCGCAGGAAATCAGCCCGTAACGCACGCCCGGCAATGTAATGGTGAGAAAGGTTCGCCACTTGGGTGTCCCCAAAGCTTCGGCAGCTTCATAAAGGCGGGCATCACTGTTAGAGAGCGCAGTGGTCAGAATCATCAGTGCATGAGGGAATATCCAGAAGCTCATGCCCATGACAATCCCGATCGGGCCATAAATGCTCTGCCCCATCAAGACATCACGAAACCAGCCCTGATTGCCAAACAGGTACACCAAACTAATGGCAGGTAGCAGGGACGGCGCCAGAATAGGCAAAATCGCAAGAAGCCTAAAAGCGCGTTTACCCGGCATGCAGGTACGGGTAATTCCGTAGGCACACAGAAACGCTAGGCTAACCACGATGGCAGTACTGAAAAACGCGACAAAAAGTGACTGAAAAATCGAGTTGGCGAGAGCGGGTGTCTGAAAGTATTCCGCAAAATTTGCCAATCCGATAAAGTCGCCCGCTCGGTTCTGCAAACTCTTGATCAACATGGTCAAAAGCGGCATCAAGAGCCCGAAAACCATCAGCGCAACCGCCAGTAGCAGCACGATTAAGCGAATCAGGGATTCTCGAGAGCGCAGCGTTTGCGGTAATAACGAGAGTACAGCGTTCATGCAGCGCTCCCACCAGCGGGATACAATCGCATGGCTTCAACCGGGAAACACATGCTAACGCGCTGGTTCACATCTAAGGAAATCGCTTGGGCATCACGCGAAGAAATGTCTGCCAGTATCGGTTGATCACAGCCTTCCAGATGCAGATGAACGCGTAGAAATGCACCAAGAAATTCGACATTGGCAACGTCTGCCTGCAAGCCTTCTTGGCTCTTCGATAAGGTTACTGCCTCTGGTCGTACCGCCAAACGCGCATGTCCCGAAGGTGCCTCTGAAAAACTCTTAGGGCAGATCAGCTGTTGCCGCCCTAACTGCCATGAGCCCGCCGATTTTGAGGTGACATCCATCAGGTTCATGCTGCCCACAAAAGTGGCAACAAACTCGCTGGCAGGATACTGATAGATCTCAGCAGGCGTTCCCACCTGTTCAATCACGCCATGATTCATGACCACGATGCGATCCGCCATGGTGAGTGCTTCTTCCTGATCATGGGTCACCATGACGGTCGTCACGCCAAGGCGTCGCTGAAGGGCTTTCATTTGGCTACGCAGGTGAACGCGCACTCGGGCATCCAGTGCGGAAAGCGGCTCATCAAGCAACAGCAGACCTGGTTCAGTAGCCAACGCGCGGGCCAATGCCACCCGCTGCTGCTGCCCACCCGAAAGCGCCGCCGGATATTTGCCTTCGCTGCCCGTAAGCTCCATCAGTGACAACAGCTCAGCAACACGCGTACGGATCTGCTGACGATCCTGACGCTGGTTACGTAATCCATAGGCCACGTTGTCATAGACGGTCAGGTTGGGGAACAGCGCATAAGACTGAAAGACAATCCCGAAGTCCCTTGCCTGAGGCGGCAAGGCTGACACTTCTCGGCCGCGTTGAACAATGGATCCGGATGACTGTGGTGCTAGGCCAGCAATCGCCCTTAGCAAGGTGGTTTTTCCACAGCCTGAAGGTCCCAGGAAGCAGACAAGCTCGCCTTCCTGAATCGTCAGATCAATCTGCTTTAGCGCGGTAAAATCACCAAACTGCTTGGTCAGACCGGCAATCGATAAATGAGGCTGGCTGGCACTGGTATTTGTATAGACATCAGGTGACAGCGCTGCCGTTAAGCTTTGCATAACAATTGCTCCTGGCCCGATGCCTGAAAGGCATCGGGCACATGCCGTAGGTTTACTCTTCCGACTTGCTGCCGTAACGGCTCTGCCATTCTTCCAACACACGAGAACGGTTCACAGCGGCCCACTGGAAGTCAGCGTCGATCATGCGATCGACGATATCGGCAGGATAATTCTCGATTTGTTGTGCAACACCCGGGTAAGCCACCACCGCATAGCCTTCGTTATACAGCTCGTTTGCTTCCTCGGAGACTGCCCAGTCCATTAGGGTTTGAGCCGCTTCCAGCTTGTCGGTACCCGCCATAATGGCAGCGGCTTCCATATCCCAGCCCAGGCCTTCCTCAGGGAAAACCAGTTCTAGCGGTGCCCCTTGAGATTTCAGGCGCGCCCCCCGGAAAGCAAAGGAAACACCCACGGTGGTTTCACCGGTGGCAGCCAGGCTGCAGGGAGCAGAACCGGAATGTGTGTAACGGGCAATGTTGTCATGCAGGCTGTCCATATATTCCCAGCCCTGCTCTTCTCCCCACAACTGCAACCAGCTGGCGACATCCAGATAACCGGTGCCGGAGGAATTGGGGTTCGGCATGATGACCTGGCCTTTATATTCAGGCTTGGCCAGATCCGCCCACGAGGTCGGCTTAGGCACTCCGTTGCGCTCACCTTCGATAGTGTTGTAACAGATGGCGGCGACCCAGGCGTCCATTCCTACCCAAGCCGGATCCTGTCCCTCACGTGTGTAGGCAGCATCGACAAACTTGGGGTCTAGGTTCTCTACACCTGCTGGTGCATAGCGCTTTAGCATGCCCTCGTCTTCCAGCACCAGCAGGCTGGTGGCTGCCAGACCCCAGATCATATCTGCCTGGGGGTTGTCTTTTTCTGCCAGCAAACGCGCGGTGATAACGCCTGTCGAATCACGCACCCAGCGGATATCAATATCAGGGTGCGCCTGGTTGAAACGTTCGGCATATTTTTGCAGGTCATCAGACTCAACGGCGGTATAAACCGTTAGCTCTGTGGCTTGGGCATTCGTCAGGGTGGCGGCCGTCAACACGGCTGTCGCAAGCAGTGAGCGTTGTAGATTCATCATCATTTCTCGCCTATGCAGGAATAAAAGCAGTCAGTGGTTTCACCTTCCTTGGTATAGACCAAATTTTTAACTACTAAGATGACGACGCCGTGACGCTCATATGAAGAATATTTGACGATAGAGTGAGGAATTGAGGATATAAAAAACGCTGGAGGAAAAATTGAACACAGTTCCGCCGCATTCTGCGATTCAATTCTGTGAATGAATCGTCAGTCAACCACCTTTGCCAGTTCCGCGTTTTCGTACCGTGACGGCCAGATCACGCTCGCCAAATGCAGCGAGCCGCTGAATTTTCGCTGGAGCCGCGATCTACCGGCGAAACCGAGCAATGTCACCGTCTCCAAAGACCGCGCGGGCCGTTATTTTATTAGCTGCTTGTGCCAGGTCGAAACAGAAGCCTTAGACATCGTGCCGAAAAGGGTCGGTATCGACCTGGGGCTGAAAGCTCTGTTCGTGACCAGCGACGGCCAGCGGGTCAATAATCCGCGCCATACCACGCAGTACGCACGCAAGCTGGCGAAAGCGCAGCGTCGCCTGAGCCGTAAGCAAAAAGGCGCCAATAACCGCGCCAAAGCCAAGCAGAAAGTCGCTAAGTGTCACGCCAAAACCGCCGATACCCGGCTAGATCATCTTCACAAACTCACCCGCGAGATCGTTAACGAGAACCAAGTGATCGCAGCGGAGAGTTTGCAGATAAAGAACATGGTTAAAAACCCCCATCTGGCCAAGGCCATCAGCGATGTCGGCTGGGGTGAGCTGGTGCGCCAGCTTGCGTACAAGGCTGAATGGGCAAGGCGGCAGTTCGTCCAAATCGACCGCTGGTACCCCAGCAGCAAGCGCTGCCATGGCTGTGGCTATGTGATGGAATCACTGCCGCTCAACATCCGCACCTGGGACTGCCCGGACTGCGGCGCTGAAGGTATTGATCGGGACGTGAACGCGGCCCGCAATATTCTACAAGCAGGCACCGCGCTACTGGCTGGCGACGGGAGTTGAAGAACATACCGAGGGGCACTCGGAAATGAACGCCTGTGGAGTTTGTATAAGACCGGCAATGCTAAGGCATTGAGGCAACGGACAACGAAGCAGGAACCAGGAAGGAAGGTAACGACCTGGGAATCCTCATCCTGAAGCACGCCAGCGCAGAAGAGTGGGGAGGATGTCAAAACCGGGTGTCTTTATTACCGAGCTAGATCGATATCAGCGATGCTGTTTCAGCTCAACACGGATACTGAGCGCGTCATGCAGCCAATGCTCCTCGTCATATTCGACTGGTCGCTGATCGCCATCCAGAATCGTGCGACATATATTCAGCCCGGCGGTACCCGCGGCAACGCCCAATTCACGCGCATCAGCTCCTTGCAAAGCCTCTGAAACCATACTGATTGAGCGATGTGAAAGGCGTAAATTCCACTTTTCCCGCAACAACTTCCATAGCGAAAAATCAAAGCGTTCATCAAGAAGGCCTGGCGCTCTTTCTGGCACAACCCAGAGCGATTCGACCAGCACGGCACGCTCATCCACATAGCGTCGGCGTCGGATATGATAGAAGGTCTGATCAGCCACTAACCCTAGCGCCTTAGCAGCCGGTGGATGTGAAGACGTTGAAACACTCAGTACTTCCGTGCGCGGCAAACGCCCCTGATCTCTGACATAGTCATTGAAGCCCGCATCCCGAGTCGGGTCATATTCAAGGCGCTTTGGTGATACAAACCAGCCGCGACGATTGCTACGGTGGATGCGGCCTTCACCTTCCAGCTGTGCCAACGCTTGGCGCAAGGTAACACGGGTTGTCTCGAAACGCTGCGCCAGTTCGCGCTCAGCGGGTAGCTTGCCATTGTCATTCACCCAAGCCGTATCATCAGTCAACAACACATCACGGAGTTTGTCCGTTACATGCAGGTAGTAAGCTTCAGCCATTCATGCCTCTTGTTATCCATTTTATTGCCGAGTCTTGCTCTTTTCAGATGTTGGCAGTTTTGATAGTGGCGGATGGCTAACTAGCATCGGAATCACGCCAATCAAGGCGTTGCCAGCCTTCCATGGCCGCAATTTCAGCTAACACCGGATCAGGGTTAACAACAACAGGCCGATTAACCACATTCAAAAGTGGTACATCATTACGCGAATCCGAATAGAAGGTCATGTAAAGACCATCTTTCATGGCCTGTTGTTGCTTCCATTCCTGCAAGCGGGCGACTTTGCCACTACGGTAAGACAATACTCCCATCGTTGCACCGGTATATCGGCCATCAACGATTTCTGGTTCCACGGCAATAACATATGGAATACCAAGGGCAACCGCAATAGGTTCCACCAGGTGCCTGGACGACGCAGAAATAACCACCAGGGTATCCCCAGCGTTACGGTGTAGTGCTATCGTCTCCTTTGCCTGAGCAAAAATGGTAGGTAACACCCGACGCTGCACAAAGTCAGTGACGCAGGCCGTTACTGTTGCCACATCACGGCCACTTAGCGGCTCTAGCGTCATTTTAAGGTAAGTTTCAAGCTTGAGCTTGCCGGCATGATACGCCTCCTGCATGTTCTGGGCGGCGGCCAAGAACTCGCCAGAATGCTGTATCCATCCCAGATCAATCATTTCCCAGTTCCACAACTCGCTACAATCACCGTCCAGCAAGGTGTCGTCCAGATCAAATAACGTTAGCCGTTGCATAACGCTCTCCAGGCTTTTTGAAGCGCTACATCTTAATGCTCGAGCGTTACAATCAAATGACTATCATTCCATCTTGACGTTTTAGATCCGGCTCCACTTACAATGCTACATCCTCACGATTAGCTTTCGCTTAAACATAGGATAAATGCGTACTGGCATTGTCGAGTGCTACCGCGGCGACGATAAGCAAGGCGATGCCTGCGGCCAATCCCACCCATTCAACGCTGGCCCCAGCTGGAAGCGAGTCTTGCGTCGGTACGGGTTACCGTGCGGACTAAACGTAGACAGCGAGCCGATAAGCCGCGTGATTGCGCCACGGAAGCGATATTTGCTGTAGGTGCCGACGTCGTAAATAAAGCGTAAGGCTACATGAGGCGCTGAGACCGGCCTGGCATCGCTCAGCCTGCCAGGGTCTGAGAGCGTGGCATGTCGGCATAGAGACTTACCAAGAACCTGGGAGGTCCTGCTACTTTCATCGACTGCGGGTATCTAGATAACGACCTAGGCCCGCTGGCGGTGCGTTGTCGTCAGCGGGGAGCTAACCAAAGGATGCTTGGATGGTGCCGCTGGACGAGGTTAACCAGAGCCCGCTGTATCAGTGGCAGGAAATCGAAGTGTTCCATAGTAGTGAGGAAGCAGGGGGAATCACCCCGGACGCCCGTGTAGAACGAAGGGAGCACCGGGCAATGGATTTGCTGAAGGGACCGATGACAAGCGCTGGCATGTATATGCGTAAGTGCTAAAAGGCCGCTTTGGCCGCTAGAAGAACTCAGCTAAGCTGTACCTCGTCACATTGGTCATGGGCAATCTAAAAATGATAGTAAGTGATATGGGAGGCCAGCTTGGCATATCACATGCCAGACTCTATGTAAGCGCTCCATCAGCCACATCTACTGCAGCTGACCGGCTTTGAGCACACTGGTGAACTCTGATAGACAGGAGGAGACCATGAGTGAACTGACTTCAACACAGGCCTTCTGGATGAGTCATCTGTTCCATGCTTCATCTCGTCAGCTGCCATTGAGTGAGTATGCCGACGAAAAACGCTGGCGTTGGCATCATTGTTAGCTTGGGAGCAGCGTCTATTGTGCAGGGTATCACCGTGCCGCCGCGGTATCGGCCACGGCGTTTCGTCGCCTTCGAGGTGACGTCATGATCCGGCCCGATACCAGGCTTCGGGTCTACCTGTGCCGCGAACCGGTCGACATGCGCAAGCAGATCGATGGGCTGGCCCTGCTGATCCAGGAGGGCATCGAACTCCTTTTTTTGCTAATGGTTGCAGTTATTCATCACCGCGCAGTATGCCTCAGCGTATCGCTTGGCATCTTCAAGCGCGCGATGCGGAGCTGAAGTTTTGTTGAGGATGTTCGTCATTTTTATAATCTGCTTAGTGTCCATTACGTCATACAGCTGATAGATATCAGCCAGCTGAAATGAAGCCTCCATCCTTGCGGCTTGGAAAAGCCGGTTGAGCCAAAAACCATCGAATGACAGAGCGTCGCAGAATACTGTTTCAACGCCCAGCTTTTCTTCTAGTTGTCGGGTCCCGTGTGATTAACCACCTTCTTGGTAAATAACTCAGGACGCTTGGTTTGCCATTCCTTCATTATCGCAATCGGTGATT
>NZ_JARWAN010000042.1:0-12109 GCF_031451755.1 Vreelandella vilamensis
ATATACTTTATTTGAGGAGGTCAATAAAGAGAAAAGCAATGTCGTGTCTTTTGACTTGTGCCGCGTCATTGTTTTAACTCAATAACGCTGATGTATCTTTCGGGAACGCGGCCCTATGGCCGCGATGAGCTGCTAAACTAGCGCTATGACTGCTTACCCTGATCCCCAAGGCCCTGATATGGCTGCCATTCCCTCTGTGACCCGCACGGCGTTGTTAGCCGAGCTAGAAGGTTACGAGCACCTGCTGTTTGAATCCATGACTCAGGCCGACCTCGATAGCCTCTACGCGCTCTACGATCAGTGGGTGGAGCGTTTAGGCGACTCCCCCGAAGCCATCGCCCTGTGCGACGGCCTGGACGATTTCATCGGGGCGTGTATCGAAGACGATGGGGCGGGGGATGATAGCGTAGAGCGCGCGTATTTCGATCTGGTGGCCACGGTGCAAGAGGGCGGGCAATAAAAATGCAATCCACCCCACGCGGAGCCCAATACGCCCCACGCGGAGCCTAATCCGCCTCACACGAAGTGCCGACGATAGTCGCCTTAAAATCCCATGCCATACGGGCTGCTCATGCCATAGGGTGTCGGTGGGGGCGGGAAACGCGCCGCCAGGCTGCGGTTATCGATAGGTGATCAGACGTAGGTGGGCATTTGGCGCGGCGAAATGAGCATGAAACCTCCTTCCAAGAAATAAGGTGACGGTTCGCCGTGAACGTTGATGGCACGTTTCAGCTATTAGCATGAATTGATAGGTTAATGGGCGTCAAATGGGACCGCAGGAAATTGGACGCTCAAGCCCCGAGGGCGCTACGTTATATGTGTTTTCGTTAACAGGATCAGTGCGACATGGCCTTACATAAAAACGATGAAAAACCGTCTCCCCAACATACGGCCCAGCCATATGGTTCCGGAAAATCGTCCGATACCTGCGCATCACCAACGCAAGAAGAGACTGCTCCACAAGGCACAGAAAATGAAAATACAAAATCAGTAGAAAAGATTCAAATATCAGACTTTATGGATAAACAGCCACGGCATCAGAACCCCCATATGGAGCCTAACTATCAGAATATGGGGCCTGTCACAATGCAAACGCCTGTTATAGCGGATAAGCCTCAAGGACGCCGCCGTAAGAAGAGTAAAGTCAACACGGCCCAAAGTGCGATTCTCCATTACTACTCTCCTGTTATCGATTGGAATCGAGCGGGGTTTCTAGTCCCTCAGCAGGGTGGGTCGGCATTGTTGATGGAACCTGAGATCATAGCGCCGCAAATGAAAAAATTGGTTCGGGATCATCTCGATGAGGATGTCTCAGACCGTCATGTAAAAGACGCGTTGGAGTCGCTCTACCTAAGTGCGAAGCAGAACTGCAGCGTAGAAAGTGGACGTACTTGGCTCAATCGTCAAACAGGCGAGCGTTTCATTGAAATAGATAATTACATTTGGGTTTTCCCCAAAGAAAACGAAAACAGGTTTAGCCCCCAAAATATCCCCTATTGCTGGCGATTTGATAACCAATTCAGTTACACCTTGCAGTCTATACAAGGGCCAAGTGCTTCTGAACCCTCAAATATCCGCCGATTGGCGGAGTATGTCCGGTTGCCTGATAACCGTGATATTCTCCTTTATGCTTTTCTGGTGCTTTGCATGATGCCTGAGCGTGAAGCGTTGGCTCTAGAGCTGGCAGGCGAAGATGGCCTTAATACGTCTCGTCTGCAGGAGCTTATCAAAGAGTTGATCGACCCAGTGGTAAGGGGATCAGCATTGCGAGACTTACCTAAGCAGGTCAAATCTCTCGATGATCTGGCCTGGCAACATAATGTGCTCAATTTTGATCAAATTGAAGAAACTCCCACCCTTACAATACAACGTCGGTTATATGAGTTTCTTTGCGGTACTGATCTGGACTGGAAGGCGTCTAAGGGCCGAATGCCTTCTGTGTCGAGTCTACATGTTCGGCGAGTCTGCCTGTTAGGCAGCCTTGATTCTGTTGTGAGTCAGCGCGAACTTCGTGAACGCACGTTGAGTATAGAAATGCCGTTATACGTGCAAGCGGATGTTGTTCGTAATGCGAAAAAGGTGCAGTGGCTATATGAAAAGCCAACGATTTTGGGAGGCTTACTCGGTTTGCTAGGCAAAGCCCACGCGCAGATCAATGGTATTCTCTTACTGCGTCAGTTGCCTAATGGATGGCACGACTTCTGTAAGATCGGGATGGTGGTAGCCCAAGCACTTACAGGGAACGATCAGGTCTTCTGGGAGCAATTTGATGCTTATCAAGAAGAACGTTCTCAAGAGATCCTGGAGCAGGATCCGGTGGCTTTGGCGATTCAACAGTATCTATCAGTTAATGATGTTCAGGGTGTGATCGAGAAATCGGCGGCCGAATGGAAGTTAGTATTTGATCCTTTCCGTCCCGAATGGGCCGAGGATAAGGAATGGCCGCAGAAGCCAAGAGGAATAGGGGCTGCTTTAAAGAAAGCCGCTCCTTTGCTTAGAAGCTACGGTATCACGTGCTACAGCAACGGCAAGCGAGGTTCTCGCTGCCGCTGGGTAATCGGTTATCAAAATATTGAAAAACAGCATATGCAAGAAAGTTGAGCACGACATTACGACATTGGAAATTGAGTTTACGGAAAAATAGTGCTTTTTGAGGCCCATTTATGAGTTTTTTACTATTCCAATGTCGCTTTGTTACCTTTCAGAATGCGGAATGTAAGTGCTCAACCAGCGCCTGAGAATCGCTTGGCCTGGCCCTTTTGGGTAACGCCTACCTTGAAGCCATTCGGCGAGTGTGCGGGGTGACATATCCATTTCAGTGGCCATTTGCGCTTGCGTAATCCCGCGCTCGCGTTTAACAGCGGCGACGTCTTTGAGCAATCGGCGCAGTGGCCCTTGCTGTTCGAGCTTGGCTAATCTGGCATCTCCGATAGCAATATCGGTTGATGCTGCGCCACTGGATGCTTGGGTAGAAAAAGGTAGAGGCGGATACATAAGTCGCTCCTAGGTTAAGCGAAAAATAGAGATCAATCGGCGGAAAATCCGTGGCGGGGTTGCGGGCAAAGTCGTGCGTGTTACTTGGATTTCCCCCCGGCGTTTGTTGTTGGAAGACACATTTACTGGGGTTCTTCACGCGGCTGACGGTGTTTTGCCCATATAATGAATCAAATAAAGGGATGCACCGGCCGGGTCTAAGCGGGCCGGTGAGTCCAAGAGGGTTGAGCTAAGGTGGTTGAGATTACGTGGCGATGCGATGTTGGCGTGGCCGACCTACGGATGTTGCACGAGGTGGTTTGATCACACTGGTTTGGAAGGTGCGATTTGCGATCAGGGCGGCAATGGCATCGCGTTTGGTCAGGTAGCCGCCGATCCTCTCAATGACGCGATGGCGCTTTTTCGTGTCGTGATAGCGCAGCTCCCCTAGCGCGTGTTCCTCGTAGGTGCTGGTGTTGCAGTTGAAGTAGACGCCAATATCTTGCCCGACGATCTGTTGCCAGTAGTGGCCGATGGCTTTTCCCAGCGTGATATCTTGGCGGGTCTGGTGGCCATCGAAGCAAAATACGAAATGGTAATGAAAGCCCTTCCTAGGCTGCCACTCCAGCGTCCAGGCGTAACCCAGCAGGGCCTCAAACAGTGGGTTGTCATGAAAAGCTTTGCACAGGGCGGCGCGATGCGCCTGGATATTGCCCACGTTGGGGCGCATGCCTTCCCCATAGCCCAGATCGACGCGTATTAAGCGCAGGTGGCTGTATTGCTTCCACAGCGCATCAAACCACTCGGCAAAGCGCTTGAGGTTCTCTCGCGGGCGGCGCTCCTCTGCGCGTCTTGCCGTGCGGTAGGCGGGCGTGTCCAGCGAGGCGTACCACTGATGCAGGCAATGTTGTAGGGTGGCCAGCTCAGGGAGTGTTTTGTCGCTGTTGGCAATGCTCCGAGCGGCTTCAGCAAACGCCTGCTCAAAGCGCTGTGCCCGTGGGCTCAACGGCGGCGGTGTGGTAGCCGCGTCCTGTACCCTTTCGTAGAGGTGCCAGAGGACGATCCAGTGGTTAAGAGCGCCAGGGGCTAACGTCGGCTTGGGGCGATTGTCGGCCCATTGCTGAAGGTGCTTTTCGACGCGATAACGTTCCGTGAGCCAAGCGTGCAGGTCGGTTTGGTCGGTCAGGGCGGGGGAGAAAGGGTCGGTCAAGGCAAGGGTATCGTGCATGGGAAGGGCCTCGTTGGGAAAATGAAAGCGTGGTCAGTTCCTAGCATCCCGTTGAGTAGTAAAGAATTACGTCACTGCCGTCATATCATGCGTGGATCAATGAACCGGTGGGCTTAGCGAATCGACAAAAGCGAATCGGTTGTTATCCAACCTACGTGAAATACACCTGCTTGCTAGAATCACGCCTATGGCACACTCACATCGCGCGATAAGCCCCGCTACGCCCTTTTCTGCTACCGTTTGATCCATTCTAGACCTAACGCTTTTTAGCCCTCATACGGCCATTCTCGACCTTACCAAAAGCCTGTGGTGGTGAAAAATTCTACGACCTATAAATTGATCAAAAAATGACCATCTTGCTGATGGTTTTCTTCGTTTGGGGCTGGGGGGAAGTCGGGAACGAAATGCGTATGTGGGCTGGAAATAGCGTGGAGGAAGAAATAGAGCGCTAAACCACACCATTCAGGCAGTCGTCATCCTTGGCGACTGCCAATAGAAAGTTCTGCATGTGTAAGGTGATGGATATCAGGCGGCGTTTAGCCGGTAGCTATGATGCAAGCCGCCTACCCATTGCACCGATTCCAAACGATAGCGTTCTGGTTCCTGTGACATATCGCTGTCGTTGGCTGCATTACCATCAGAAATAACGGGAGGGTCTCCGCCATTGGTCATGTGGGGGCGTGCCGTGTTGTAAAAGTGTCGATATTCTGTCAATCGTTGATTCAAGTGGCGCAAGCCCAATGGCACAAGGTAGTCCAGCAATTCCTCCTGCAGTGTCCGGTTAAAACATTCGACCACGCCATTCTGCCAAGGACTCCGGTAACTCGTTCGCCTTACCTGCATGCCAAAACCTGGCAACGTGTGTTTTGCAACGTGGGAAAATGCCGTATCACGATCCATTACCATGATCCGACCTTGGGCATCATCGAACGGAAAGGCTTCCCGTAGTTGCTGAGCGATCCAATGGGCAGTGGGGTTATAGGTGGCGCGTGACCAGATCAAACGACGCCGGTGGTGATCGACAATGTTCAAGATCAACACCTGTCGACAATAGATATCGAAGGTAGTTTTGAAGTCCATACCGCATACGTTGTGGTTATTCAAAAAAGTTCGCCATGTCGGCCGGCCCTGGAATCGGGGGTATCTAGGCTACACGTTGACTCGGCACAAGCTGTCACGGCTAACCATCGCCAAGGCCAGTCTGCAGCGTCTGATGCAGCGTGTCCGCGAGATCCTCAAGCGTGGCAGGGGCCGCAACATCCGGCGAGTCATTGAGGAACTGGTGCCCGTCCTGCGCGGCTGGGCCAGCTACTTCAGTCTTGTCGATGTGAAGCGCCCGCTGGAAGCGTTGGATCAGTAGATACGCCGACGACTACGCTGCCTTATCTGGCGGCAATGGAAGCGCCCAGGGACACGGCGCCGGAAGCGGCAAGCGATGGGGCTGGATGCCTATCGTGCGCGGAAGTCAGCGGAAAATGGACGAGGCCCCTGGTGGAACGCCGGCGCCTCGCACATGAATCAGGCCCTGCCGAGAAAGTGGTTCAACAATCAAGGGCTGATCTCGGTACTGGATACGGTAAGTTGGCTTACTCGTTCTTCATGAACCGCCGTATACCGAACGGTACGTACGATGGTGTGGGAGGGCGCCGGGGATGACTCCGGCCCCTACCCAATCTCGGAACCTGGCCAAAAGCGCCTGTGATAATGTCTGAGCGTGTAAGCAATATCGCAAGTCTTTGTAAACTATATCGCAAACGCCTGTAAGAGATGGCTTACAAAAATCGCGTCAGCGTATTGAGTGGCATCCATACCGATGCCTTGATTATGCTGGTCAAGTTCCCTCCATTGGATTTTAGGCTTGTTTACGCCGCCCCGTGCGGCGTTTTATGCCGCTACCTGATGACTTCATAAACGCGGTCCTATGGCCACGATGAGCTGCTAAACTAGCGCTATGACTGCTTACCCCGATCCCCAAGGCCCTGATATGGCTCCCGTTCCCTCTGTTATCCGCACGGCTTTGTTAGCCGAGATGGAAGGCTACGAGCACTTGCTGTTTGAACCCATGACCCAGACCGACCTGGATGGCCTCTATGCGCTTTTCTATAGCGCTTTAGGTGCCATCATTGCAAATGCGTCGCATTTTATAGATGCGATTGCCCTGGGATGCGAGCTGACGTTTACCTTCCCTACGGCTAAACTGATTGGGTGGGAAGATCACTGGGCAGAACTGGAAGCCAACGATAACGTCTTTGTCCTTGTGGTGATGGCCCAAGTCAAGGCTAAGCGAGTGAAAGACGGTGCCACACGCAAGGATGTCAAAGTGGCTCTGATACGACTGATGTATGAGCGGGGCTACAGCCGTGAGCAGGTCGTACAGCTGTTCATCATCATTGACTGGATGCTCCAGTTGCCCAAGGCACCGGGACGTGAGTTTATCCAGGCGGTCTACGCCATACAGGAGGAGAAGCACATGCCTTACGTGAATACGATTGAGCGCCTGGGTAATGATAAGGGCGAAAAGCTAGGCGAGGTCAAAGGTGAAGCCAGGTTGCTGAAAAAATCGATCGTGTCTAAGTATGGACAATGCCCTGAGTGGGCGCAGACTAAGCTTAATGCTGCTGACGCTGAGCAGCTTGAAGCGTGGGCTGAACGTATCTTTAATGCCGAGACATTAGAAGAGTCGCTATCGGTTTAACCTAATTGTCGCCTAACATCTGAGCGCGTGGAATTAGAAAGGGTGCGGAAAGACACATTAGAGAAAGCTAAGTCGTGCGTCTTGCTCCAGAGCTTTAAGTACCAGGCAGTAACCCTCTTCTTGTTCTGGTGCTCAGCCTGGACGAACGAGGACTGTTTCATCGGATGGTTCTGTCAGCGGGTGATGGATAGGTCAGACTCTCCCCGCCGGCGGCTACGAGGCAGCTGCGGCGGGATGTATGCAGCGTTTTCTTAGGCTTTCTTCAAAAGTTCCGCACGATTAAAAAGGAGAGAATTATATGAAAGTCAATATCAAGCGCATTGATCCAACTCAGATCAGTTTCCTGTCTACAGACAAGGTCATTGGCGGAGGGAATGATGATACCGAAGTTTTTGGAAGCTTTGACATCAATATCAGCTTCCTGTCTTCCATGACGGCGGAGGCCAAGGCGGCCTTCGAAGCGGCGGAAGCGTACTGGGAGTCGATGATCCTGGGATACCGTTCGTTACTTGGAGACGATGCATCGCTGTCGAGTCTCGACATCACAGCTGAGGTTAAGGCGATCGACGGGGAGTATGGGGTTCTTGGCCAGGCCCGCGCGACCGAGATAATGTACGATACCGAATTCATGCTGCCCACAACCGGCATGATGCAGTTCGACAGTGCCGATGTCCAGATGAAGCTGGACGAGGGCTCCTTCGAGGCTTTGGTTACTCATGAAATGGCGCACGTGATGGGCTTTTCCGACTACTTCTGGCAGTACGTGGGCGCAGTCGATGGCAGCGGTGCGGACAGCTCTTACACCGGCGGGTTTGCGCTGGCCGCCTATCGGGAGGAGTTCGATCCCAATGCCTGGTTTATTCCTGTCGAGGAGAGTGGGGGAGCAGGCACAGCCTACTCTCACTGGGACGAAGTTCTATTCGCCAACAACGGCACCGAACAGAACACTGAGCTCATGACCGGCTGGCACAATGGGCCGACGTACGTCTCCAACACAACGATCGCCAGTTTCGCCGATATCGGCTATGCCGTGACCCTACCGCAGCTCGACCCGTCGGACCCGGCTGAACCCACCGAACCCTCCAGTGCTTTCACCGTCTATGATCCAGCCATGCAGGACGCCACGACGCTGGTGGAGGCGATGATGGCGGAGAGCAGCGGGTTGACCATCGACACCAGCAGTGACATCGCCTTCATGGGAGCCGCCGGCCAAAGCTCCTTCTATGACGGAACGCTGACGGAGCTCGGGATCGACGCGGGCATCCTGCTGACCTCTGGGGATGGCATGCCACCTCAGGAAAACACATCAAAGGGATATACCGATTCCCACGATTCCGTGGGGGATGTGGATCTCGACACCGTGGTACAGGCCGCTTTCTCGGGGGCGGGGGAGACGTACGATGCCAACGTCCTTGAGTTCAGCTTCACGGCCGAAGAGGGAGTGAAGGGTGTCACGTTCGACATTGCGTTCGGCTCCGACGAATACCCAGAATATATAGACAGTTCCTACGTCGACGCCGCCGCTGTTTTTGTCAACGGTAAGAATGTAGGGCTTTTCAACAACAATGAAACGCAGCCCCTGAGCGTCATCAATAAAAACCTGGCGCTTGGCAATTTCCGGGACAATACCGACGGCCATCTTCCCATCGAATACGATGGCATTTCCGCAGTGAACACCATCATCGCGCCGGTCGTGGCGGGGCTCAACACGGTGAAGATCGCTATTGCTGATACCGGCGATTCTATGTACGACTCCGGCATTTTTATCTCCAACGTCTCGGGCACGACCACGGGCGGTGGTGGCCTTCTCGTGCCTGTCGACGGAACGAGCGGCGACGACATCCTGGTCGGTGGCTCGGACAATGAGCTTCTCGCCGCAGGTGATGGCAACGACACCATCGACCCGGGCGCCGGCGACGATGTGGTGCAGGCCGGCGGCGGCGATGACACAATCGTCGGCGGAAACGGAAACAACAATATCGACGGCGGTAACGGCGAAGACATCGTCACTTACACGGGGCAGCAGAGTGAATACGCCATCCAGTACCTGGCTAACGACGAAATCACGATCTCCAAGACGACAGGTTCCGCAGCCTTGGGGTTGATGGCCCTGGAAGACTCCGCCGCCACGGATACGCTGATCAACGTTGAATATGCCGCGTTCGCTGATGGGACCGTTTCGCTCTCGTCGCCACCGGAAGAGCCGACGGGTTCCTTGCCTTCCGCCAACCCCTCGGCTTATTACACGCTCATCGGTAAAACTCCGAACACGTTCTACATGGCGACGGGGCTTGAGTCTGTGGTGCTGGGGAATACTTCTGGAAAAACGATTAACATTCCACAGGGAGCTTCCGCCTTGGGGCTGAAGCCGAACACCATCATCAACCTTGAGGGCAGTAGTTCTGGCTTCCTGATCGAGCGCAACGGCACAGTCGTCAACATCCGCGACGCTGAGGACCAGAGCCTGATCTCGTCGATCGCCGCCTCGACCACGCAGACATCGCATGTGTCCTTCAGTGACGGCAGCCTGACGATTGCTGTTGAAAACGGGACCGTTGCGATCGGCGGGACGATGCTCGGCGATGGAAGCATGGTCGACGCCGGTGCCCTCTCACTGGATACCATGGTGACGTCGAGCGGTGTCTTCACCGGAGATCCGGAGCTCGGGGGCAGCCCGACCAAGACGGCGATCATGACGCTCATCGACGGCGCGTCCTCGACCTTCACGCTGGGCGAAGGCCTAGTGGTGAAGATCATCGGCGACACGTCGGGGAAGACAATCAACATTCCGGACGGCGCGGGCGCTTTTGGCCTCGATCCAGGAACCGAGGTGAATGTGGAAGCGGACGGCAGTGACCTCACGTTTGCCCGCAACGGAACCACGCTTGAGATCACCACCACCACTGGAGACATGGTCGCCTCCCTCAACGTGTCGACCAGCCAGACGACGGAGGTGGTCTTCGGTGACGGTTTCCTGACCATCGGTGTGGACAGTGGACAGATCAGTCTGGGTGGCGTGTCCCTCCCTGACGGCGCCGCGGTCAATGGCACCAGCGTCACGTTCGATCCGGGCAAAACATCAGAAGACGTGTTCGGCGACGGTGCTGGAACCCTCGTTGACCTGGATGCCTGGGGTGGCACCATTTCTTCCTCCGCGACTTACGAGGCCGGAACCGACTCCCTCGTATTCACAGACAATGTGGGCGCCACCTCCAACACTGATATCAGCAACTTCGGCATTAATGACGCCATTCAGCTTTTCGGTGTCACGACATCCGATGTCCAGGTTTCCGTCGTTGACGACAACACTAGCTTCGAGTTTACCGATGGCATGGGAACAGTGTCGCAGGTGAGGTTGCTCGGAGTATCGGACTTCTTCACCGATGTAAATGCCTTCAACGCTGATCCGAATTACGGCGACATCTCTTTCGCTTAGGATGTAGTGGCCAGAAATTGGAGTGATCATTTTTTGATCAACTTTAGGTCTTGTAATCGTTGTAGGGTGCAAAAACTCCATTTTTGACTGTAGTGGTGAAAAATTCCACGATCTGTAAATTGATCAAAAAATGACCATCTTGCTGATGGTTTTCTTCGTTTGGGGCTGGGGGGAAGTCGGGAACGAAAAGGGTATGTGGGCTGGAAAATAGCGTGGAGGAAGAAATAGAGCGCTAAACCACACCATTCAGGCAGGCGTCATCCTTGGCGACTGCCAATAGAAAGTTCTGCATGTGTAAGGTGGTGGATATCAGGCGGCGTTTAGCCGGTAGCTATGATGCAAGCCGCCTACCCATTGCACCGATTCCAAACGATAGCGTTCTGGTTCCTGTGACATATCGCTGTCGTTGGCTGCATTACCATCAGAAATAACGGGAGGGTCTCCGCCATTGGTCATGTGGGGGCGAGCCGTTGTAGAAGTGTCGATATTCCGTCAATCGTTGATTCAAGTGACGCAAGCCCAATGGCACAAGGTAATCCAGCAATTCCTCCTGCAATGTCCGATTAAAGCGTTCGACCACGCCATTTTGCCAAGGACTCCGGTAACTCGTTCGCCTTACTTGCA
Source organism: Vreelandella vilamensis (assembly GCF_031451755.1). Taxonomy (NCBI): domain Bacteria; kingdom Pseudomonadati; phylum Pseudomonadota; class Gammaproteobacteria; order Oceanospirillales; family Halomonadaceae; genus Vreelandella; species Vreelandella vilamensis. Next base: position 10,957 of record NZ_JARWAN010000042.1, read on the forward strand.
TGCCAAAACCTGGCAACGTGTGTTTTGCAACGTGGGAAAATGCCGTATCACGATCCATTACCATGATCCGACCTTGGGCATCATCGAACGGAAAGGCTTCCCGTAGTTGCTGAGCGATCCACTGGGCAGTGGGGTTATAGGTGGCGCGTGACCAGATCAAACGACGCCGGTGGTGATCGACAATGTTCAAGATGAACACCTGCCGACAATAGATATCGAAGGTGGTTTTGAAGTCCATACCGCATACGTTGTGGTTATTCAAAAAAGTTCGCCATGTCGGCTCCTGTTGATATCGTCGCGAGCGATCAGATGGGGGCGGAGAAAAACCATGTTTCTTGAGAATGCGGGCTACGGTGTTCTTGTCGATAGGGCGCTTCAAATCATGCCGTAGCAAGGCAGCGATACGTCGACAGGAATATCCAGGGGAATCGTCAATATCCAGTCTGTAGTGGTCTAATCCTACCGGACACCTCGCTAAGGTGGTAAAACTACCAACCGAGGTGACATATGACGACAGTAAACCAGCGTCGAGTATTCGACCCAGATTTTAAAAAAGAAGCCGTAGCCTTAGTGACAGAGCAGGGCTATTCCGTTTCTAAAGCTGCACAGGCAGTGGGTACCAGCGAAAAGAACCTATGGCGTTGGAAGAAAGCACTGGAGCAAGAAGCCTCCGGTGAGCGGCTAAATACAGATGAGCGCGCTGAATTAGCACGGCTCAGACGTGAAAACAAAGAGCTGCGCATGGAGAAGGAAATTTTAAAAAAGGCCAGCGCCTTCTTTGCGAAAGAAATGAAGTGAAATACAGCTTCATCCAGGCTCAGCAGCGTGATCACCCCGTAACGCTTTTGTGCCGAGTAATGCAGGTCAGCACAAGTGCCTATTATGCATGGTGCGGCCGTGGCGGCGACGTGCGACTTGGCAGCTATGCCAACGCATGAAGGCGCTGTTCGAAGAATCCCGGCAAAGCTTGGGAAGTCGTCAGTTGATGAAGCAGTTGCGCAAAGAAGGCTTCGAAATAGGTCGCTATCGGGTTCGTCGCTTGATGAAAACGCTTGGCTTAACCCCGCCTCATTCATCGCGGCGGTGGTAGCGCCATTATTGAGCGCTTTATGTCTGCATGGTGGATGCGTTGAGGCTATCTAACGTCTTACCG
>NZ_JARWAN010000043.1:0-9294 GCF_031451755.1 Vreelandella vilamensis
TCGCTCAACCCGGTAAAAATGCACGAAATCGAGCGTAATAAACGGGCTGCTTAAGCGCAGCCATTTGGACAACTGGGTTGAAAATCACCGAATGAGTGAGCGTATGACAGCCGACCTTGTCTGTGACGCGCTTCAGATGGCGCTATGGAAACGCAAAATGCCCAAAGGCGTGATAATCCACTCGGATCGAGGCAGTCAGTACTGTTCCACGCTTTACCAATCGCTGCTCACCCGTCATGAGATTAGGTGCAGCATGAGCGCTAAAGGCAACTGCTATGATAACGCTTGTGCCGAAAGTTTCTTCCACAGTCTCAAGGTGGAAGCGATCCATGGAGAGGCATTTAAAACACGGAATGCCATGAGGCGCCAGGTGTTTGAGTACATCGAACTGGACTACAACAAGCAACGGCGGCACAGTGCTATTGGGATGATCAGCCCAGAGGCCTTCGAAGCCCGAATGATCGCTTAAACCAGTGTCCACTTTTGCTGGGTAAGATCAATGTCTATCCTAGTTTACAGGGTGAAGCTACCGAGTAAGCGAAAGTATGCTGCCTCACTTCAAGCCGGGCAGCAGTGACCAAAAGTCCGTCTAACCGTAGAGCAATTTCCTTCGATTCGGTCTCTATGTCTGTTTCGTTCACTACCTTGTTAGGTTCTCAAGCTCCTCTGCCCTTTGTGCCGTCTCCCTAAGAACGCACTCGTTTGAGGCGACCATCGCAAGAGTTCCTCCGGCGGTGGCGTAAAACAGGCAATTGGCATCTCGATACTGAATCCAAAGGCGCTGGGCTCCGAGAAGCTCCTGCTGGCGCTTGTCTGATATGTTACTACGCAGATTGTGGTAAGCTCCATTTAGCTGAGCGTCCTGTCTCTCTATCTCTGCTCCGATGCAGTTCATCATGTTGACGGTGACACCACCTGATTCATCCATGCAGCTGGCGTAACTTTTCGTATATAGGTCTTCCGCCTGCGTTACCGGTGAAAGAGCCAAATAAAAAATCCCTGCCAAAGCTCGCTTCATCATGATTTTGTCATTCCTTTGTGACGGGTGGGTAGGGTCGTAATGACCGACTTGTTGATTCTGCTTGCTGTTTTCCTGAGCTCATGCACGAGCAGCAGATGCAGCGGCCATAAGATCGCTGTCAACAGCTGTACCATCTATTGGAATGGCGGCAAGCATCAGCTTGGCACCCGAGCCAGCTAGAACCATGTTATGTCGCAGTCCGGCCTGGAGATGGGACTGCTCGGGGTAGAGCAATAGCACAGAGCTGCAACCGTAGGCACTGGCATAAGCCGCCATCTGGTAGAGATCTGCCGCAGATAGGGCGGTCATGGCATCCGGCCCTTCAATACGCTTCCACTTAGCGTCCAGAATAATCACCGGCCGTTTGGCTTCGTACAACAGGCTGATATCTGGCCGCATCAGCAACCGACCGCGTCCACTCTCTTCGTGGCCCAGATAGCGCCGCGGCCCTTTTTCCATCAGCTTGAACCCATGACGGCGCGCCAGTGGGAGCAGCCGGCTGGCGATATAGCGCCCGAAGAGATGGTTCATGTTAAAGAGCAGGCTGAAAGCCTGCTGGCGCCCCGAACTCTTGCGACTGGCTGTTTCTCGCATTGAATCTTAGCATCCTAAGTCTACCGAGGTGGAGAGTAGGAGCTAGATTGTATAAGGATTTTCGAGGGACGGTTTGAGAGGGCGCCAGCTGCTGCTGAGCAGAGTAAGTGCGGGAGATGATGAAGGCAGAAGGAAGCTGGACGTCGCTGGCTGTTGCTTCAGCGTGCTACCAATATGCTACCAAGAACAGTAACCAATAAAAAACGGCCACTTGCTGTATGAGCTAAGTGGCCGTTTTTCTTAAATATTTTGGTCGGAGCGACAGGATTCGAACCTGCGACCTTTGCAACCCCATTCCATAATTGGCATATATAAGCATAAACAACAATAAACATAGGGTAGCAATTATATCGATAAAAAACAATTACTTACTTTGATTATGGGGTTGCTCGTTGTTCCCGCTTTGTGCCTGGTATATCCTTCCTTTGGAACCCATATGGAACCCACAGGGAAGATATGAAGAAGAAAGAGAAGCTGACGAAAAAGACCCTGGATCGTCTCGCCAACGAGCTTCCTGAAGGGTATGAAATCTGGGATACAGATCTGCCGGGGTACCACGTCCGCGGCCGCCGGGGTTGGCTGGCGCTCCGCGTCAGCTATTACAACAATGCCCGACAGCGGCGCGTTCTGACGCTTGGCCGTTACGGAACCCGGACGGCTGCGCAAGCTCGAGAAGATGCCCGAGAAGCCCTGGCCATTGTCGCTCAAGGGGGTGATCCAAGAGCCGTTCTTGAGGAGGCCCGGGCTGAAGCCCAGCGCCAGCAGCAGCAATCCCTTCGGGCTTACCTTGAGGGCCCCTATACTGCTTTCCAGAATCGGCGTAAGGACGGAAAGGGGACTCTTCGGCGCATCGAGAAAGACTTCTCCGACTGGTTGGATAAGCCTATGGGTAGCTTGAGCCGTTCCGACGTGGAGCGGTGGCAGACCAAGGAGGAAGCTGCCGAGAAGCCGCGGGCTTTCCAGACGCTCAAGCGTTCCTATGATGCACTTCAAGCTCTGCTAGCCCATGCGGCTGAGCGTAATATGATCCCTGCCAACCCCCTGAAAGGCGTTAAGCTCCAAAAACCGGCATTGACCGGGGAGGAGCTAGCAGAGCAAGGAGCGGAACGGCGATTCCTCGAACCGGAGGAGGTGAAGGCGCTATTTGCCGGCTTGGAGGCGTATCAAGAAGAGAAGAGAGTGCAACGACGCAGCAGCCGTGTCCACGGAAAAGTCTATCTTCCCGACCTAGATCACGTCGCCTACGTGGATCACGTCAAACCGTGGATTCTGACGATGTTCTACACCGGATTTCGCCCTGGTGACTTGTTTGGGCTCCAATGGGAACACGTTCATCTAAATTCCAAAAAGATCCGAAAGGTCATTGAAAAGACAGCGCATCACCACCCTGAGCCTATGTCATTTCCACTATCTACCGTAGTTTTGAATGTGCTTGATACTTGGTGCCACCAACAGGGTAAGCCGAAAACTGGATTAGTATTTCCCTCGCCGCGAAATGGCAAGCGCATGGACCCGACGGCGATGCAAAAACCATGGGCTAACATTCGCCAATTAGCTGGACTGCCACGGGAATTGCAAATGTATAGTTTGAGACACAACTTTGCTTCTCAGCTTGTGATGTCTGGGGTTGATCTTCTAACAGTGTCTAAGTTGATGGCGCATTCCGATATTCAGACTACAATTAAATACTATGCTCATCTGTGTCCTGATCATGCTCAAGATGCCGTTGAAGCGTTTGCGATGCAAGTAAGCGAATAGATGGACAGGGTTAGCAAGGGCACTTGATAGTAAGTCGTTAATTGTGGTGTTGCCGGAACTTTAACTCAGTGCGGTGAGCTTCGGTAGTCTCCTTAGTAAAGTCAGCCACCTTTTGTCAGCTGTTCGGCGAGGCAGTGCGCAGGACAAGATAGCTGACGCCGAACGGTCAGCGGTATCACCGAAATGGACGGTGATACGCCGAGCATTCAGTGACACCGTGGCAGCGATCTTGAACTTCTGCTCGCGTACCCTGCTCAGGTTTCAGCCTTTGCAGGTTTGCCGCACAAGTAGTTAGCGTAGTCCATTTAGTACATGGTAGGTGTAGGTGCTCAGTAACAGGCCCACTTCGGTGCGGGCTATCACATTCTGAACAGTGGAAACACCAAAATCTGTCGACGAGAGGCGGACATCCAGTGCTGACTTCACCTTGCCCATGTGCGCTTAAGCACTTCCACTCTTAAGAAAGATCACCAGGAGTTTCTCTGTTGGCCAGTCGAACTTGCCGAGTTTGGTGACTAGGAAGAAGGGATGCACCAACATCAAGGAGTGTCTGTCAGGCCGGCTATTTCGAGGGCTTGGGCAAACTGTTCCTCATTTAGCACGTTACGCCAGTGATCCACGCAGTTGGATCGCATCATAAGCAGCTTGGCTTCCATCTCGCCGATAGCGATGGCTTTTTCTTCGCGTTGATCACGCGTTTCACCCTGCACAATCATCTCGCGAAGCTCTGCTCGTGCTGCCATCATGCGATCCTCTAAGGCTTCACGCACTTTAGGACTGGTTGCCAACCACTCCTGTACAGCTTCCCGCTGGCTCGCGTTCAGATCAAGCGTATCGGCATTTTTGGCCACAGCTGGCGTCAGCATCGCGATCGGAGATGACAACTCCGATGTGTCACGTTCAGCGGCGACGGTTGCTTGGCTGGCAAACGCGAGGGCTAGAGCGGATATCAGAATCATTGGACGCATTAATTTCTCCTTTATTGCGAAAGCCCAGAGATCATACACGGAAGGTGTCGTCGACCATGTGAGAGAATGTCGCACAGAATAACGCGGCCGGCCCTGGTCGCCGGCCACGTGACATTAATCACTTGAAGCGATTGCGTGCCTTTTCGAAGGAGTCATTGAAGGCTTGCCAGGCGCGTTCGGCCCCTTCCTGGATATCGTCCCAAGCGTCGTCGCCAGCTTCGCGCAGTTCCTTGAGTTTTTCGCGCACCTCCTCACGCTTGGCCTCCATGCGCTCAGTCTCCTTTTCTTGTTCGATTCGGACATCAGCTTCGGCCTTTCTGGCTTTTGCTCGAAGTTTATCGATTTCGGCCTGCCACTCTTCTAGCCTGGCGTTCAGCTTCTGTTCGTAGGCTTCACGATTACTCATGGGGCACTCCTTCCTGGATGACGGTGTATGGGATTTTGAATATAGCCTATCAGCGGGTGGCAGGGCATCTCTTGTTCAGGGTGGCACAGGTTATTGGGGCTGTCGCAAGGTGTGCCGACGCGTAATAAGCTCGCGGTTAATCCTTGTGATGGTTGATGTGTTAAGGCGCTAAAAAAAACGGGGAGGTTTTCTGTAAGGGTTTACAGCATTGAAAGGGTAGTGCTAACCTTTGGATCTGCTGAGGCGAAAATCTCAGCCGACCATTGGCCGGTCGATATCAAGTAGGCGTGCCAGCGCCCCATGACGGCGTTTTTTTGCGTCCGTCAATTATGGCGGCTGTGCATGGGACGCTTTCGAGCGTGCCGGTTTCCTATTTGACCGGTCGGCCAACCCGTGTACGGTCGCCCCCATTCGCTGCTTTGGCCGCAGCAGGGGACGGCTCCGATCAAATAGGAGTCACACCCATGGCAAAACGCCTGTCCTTCCTTGTTACACGCAGCCTATCTGGCCGCGCCGCCGCTCACCGTGCCATGGCACGTGCCGCGCTCTTCTCTGACTACAGTCTTCGCGTTCGCTACCGGCGCTACCGGTGCCACATGGAAAAAGCCCGCGCGCTTGACGCCAAAGTCGCGTCTTTCACACTTTCTGCCACAGTGCAGGAGGTACGCTCATGAGCCGTCGACAAATTCACCCTGCTTCTCGGGCCTTGCAGGCGCTTTTGCACAATAGCGCCGCACGGGGGGAATCCTTCACGTTATGTCAGTTGCGCGATGAGTTGTTGGAACACCCAGATCTTAGGAATGCGGATAAGAAGCAACTTTATACTTACGTGCGTGACCAAGTGAATAATCTGCTGAAACACGGCGCAGCCGAATCCCTGGGAGAGCAAGAGGGCTTTAAACGTCGCCATCTGTTTCAGCTGACAGCCGCGTTCAATGCCCGTACCGATGATATTCCCGACGACGCTACCTACGCTGTCGATGATGTCGAGCCGCTTGACGTCAAACTTCGCCGTGACAGCGAGCAGTTGCGTGTGCAGATGGAGGCCAGCGATCTTCAGCTTCAGGCATTCCAAGAAATCGTGGAAGCATATCCTGATGCCCGGGATAAAATCGCGCCGTTGTTCGAACAGGAAAAAGCGCAGGCACGCGCGTTGGGCGAAAAGCTGAAAGCCTACGCGAAGGTACAGCAGAAACTGGCCGAGACGGGAGGTGACGCATGAAACTGCGCGATACACCTACCCAACTAGCGCAACATCCGCCGCTACGTGACTGGCAACAACGCTGCCTCACCCAGGCCTTACAACAGCTATCGCCGTCGACCCCGCACTTCCTCTGCCAGGCCACGCCTGGGGCAGGGAAGATGCTCATGGCCGCGGTGTTGGCGGATCAACTGCTTCAGCGTGATGAGATCGATTACGTGCTGTACCTCGGCCCTAGCCGTGAGGTCGTGAGCCGCGCGGAAGAAACCCTTGCGGATGTCACGGGGTTTGTCATGGATAGCGGCCTGGGCGCGCGGGGAGGCTGTTATACGTATCAATCACTGCGTACGCGCTTGCGCGCGCTCCAGCAACTGGGATCACAGTTTCGCGTCCTGCTGATTTGGGATGAAAGCCATCACGCTGGGCGGCTGCCCGGCACTCAGCAAGGGGTCAATGGGGCGAACGAGTGGGGGCGGGCGTTGCTCTTGCTCGAGCGTTACATGCGATATACGTTCGCGTTGTCCGGTACACCGTGGCGTAGCGACGGCCGCTGTCTACCGCTATTAAGTTATCTCGATATACCGCCGGCCGATGGCGAAGAATGTGAGCAGGAAAACTGTGAAGTACCGTTCCAACAGCGCTTGGTGCCGGATTTTGTCTACACGTTGCAAGAAGCCGTGCGCGACGGCGTCTGCCGACTGCCTTATATCCACCTGATTGATAACCGCCATATTCAGCTCACCCTGACGCACACGAATCACAAAAAGCCGCCCAAGCTGAAGCAGTTTTCCAGTATTCCGCGTCTGCTACGCCACCCTGGTGTGGGCTATGCGGACCTGCTGCGCCACGACGTGCCGATGCAATACGTGCTCGCACAGGGTGTGGCCAAGTTATCGGCGCTACGCCAAGCACAGCCGACGGCAGGGGGCTTGGTGGTCGCGACCGATATCGAGCACGCCGAGGAAATTACCGAGTGGATGATGGATCAAGGAGAAGATGTTTGTCTGGTGACGAGTCAAACGCCCAATGCGCACGCGAAATTAAGGGCGTTTCGTGAATCCACGCAAGCGTGGATTGTGTCCGTGGGCATGATCAGCGAAGGCGTCGATATTCCCCGGCTACGCGTGTGCTGCTATCTCAGCCGTATCCGCACCGAGCAGCATTTTCGCCAGGTATTAGGACGAATTATTCGGCGCCTGGGGCTGCATGACCCTGACTGTTACCTCTATGTGCTGAACGAGGAGCTGTTACGCCGCTATGCGCACCGTATTGCCGATGACCTGCCGCAAGAAAATGCCGTCGTTACTGAGACCGCTCCAGCCTCGGCGCCGGCGGCACCCGGGTATGGCAACACTGCGCCGGTCGCACCGCAGGATAACGTCACGCTGGCTGAGTCAGAGACCAGCAACGCGGAGACTGATGCGATAGCGGTAGTGTTTGGGGCATCAGCCACCACGACCGCTGCGGCGGCGAAGGCGCAACCCTCGTGGGAACACGACATGGCGTTTTCACAGCGATTTATCGAGCACTTGGCGACATTGAAAATTTAGCGGTGTCATCGTCACACCAACGCGTTCGGTGTGGTGATGCCATATAGAAAGTGCCATGGCTTACACGGATGTACGCCATGGCCTACAGACAGTGAGCAATGTGCCTGCCACACTGATGTCACGACACCAAAAACACGCAGCCCTGGTTAAGGGCTGCCGACGGGTGCGTCAGGCAAGGATGCGGCCAAGGGCGGCCAACCCACGCTATCTCTCTCCTTTCATGGTGTTTGCTGTTTTCTATGGACTGTATGGCGTATTTCAACGTCATACTGCGGCGTTTTATCTTCTTTTTTTACCGCGACCACCGCGACTTAGCCGAACGCCGAATCCAGCGAGTTTATTGACGCCTTCCTTGAGGCGTATGTGTTCCCTAAAGCGACGATTACCTGGATTTTTGCTTGAGGAACTTACTGAATCATGTAGCGAACCATCCAACCACCCACCTCTCCTTGTTCGTTCACAGCAATTTCCATCATTTTGGCGGTAAGGTAGCAAAGGTCTTGATCTGAAAGGGACCTCAGGTCGTTGAGGCCAATCTACAGCTCTTCACCGTTGGGATGGGCATCCAACGTATCTTCCAGACGCTGGTTCAGGACCTGATCAAGGATTTGTCGTTGGGAAGGAGTGACGGTTTTCACGGATGGGTAATTACTGAGTTCTGCTGTAACCGCCTCGCGCAACGAGCTGAGATAACTACGCATCTCGGGCTGCGGGCGCGTCACCAGGTAGTCCACTTTGTATTTCAACATGTCGGGCGCTGACATCTCTTCGAACACTGTGGACAACCGGCAGCAACGAGTGGGCAAAACCGTCAAAGACCGCTACAGTAAGTCTAAATATTGAGTGCCAGTTTGAGAGGAAAGGGAGGGCAGGATGCCAACATCACCCCCAACAGCGGACAATCCGTTAACGTTGATCTTTGCGTATCGAGCGTTTGACCTGCGTGATCGCTTCCCCCAACCGTTAGCCATTTTCCATGAAACGCTAGCGTGCCTTCAAAGCCATGACGCCTACCTTCACTCGATGAGCGGTGAGATCGTGGCCTATCTCCGTGGCGGTGGGGCACTATCCATCCCCGAATCCTTTTTTATTCGCCGTTCTGGTAACGATGTCGGGATCGTCTCTGCCGAAGCCAATGATGCCGTCTGCGAAGCGGTTGATCGCTGGCTTCGCAACACCCTGACACTCCATCCCCCTACCTCGATCACTCAAGAGGCTTCCACTATTCGACCTGGCAGACTCGATCTGTTGCTGGAGCAATGTGACCCCGACGCCTCTGAGCTTGACGACGTTAACGCATAACGTGATATGCCGGATGTCGGCAGGGAAGTGCTAGACCCACCCAGTGCGGAAGACGCATGGGCCGTCGTCAATAGGCTCGGTAAAGCACACGCAACGCGCTGGATGGCAACCCCCCACGCGCAACTGGAAAACCAACGTCCCATGGCTGTACTGGAGACAAATCCTTAGCGTGTTTATGCGTTATTAGCGCTGGAAAAGGTGGGGGAAATGAAGGATGAAAGGGCAGAAGACGACCCAAAGCGGTCAATTAATCAAAGCTAAATTAATGTGGCATGGTGGCCTCTAAGTGCCAAGAAATAAATCTTCAGGCTGTTCTTTCTGCCAACGCAATGCCACTGTTCTGGCTTGTGCTAAATGTCGGCAGTATGTCAATTCCTCGACCTCCTTATGCACGCCCGCACGGCGCAATTTAACGATGATCCTTGTTTTCAAGCCGACGATGATCAGTTTGACGCCCTCATGTTTCATTTCAGCAATCAATGATTGAAGGGCCA
>NZ_JARWAN010000044.1:0-8581 GCF_031451755.1 Vreelandella vilamensis
TCGCTCAACCCGGTAAAAATGCACGAAATCGAGCGTAATAAACGGGCTGCTTAAGCGCAGCCATTTGGACAACTGGGTTGAAAATCACCGACATGGACGGCACCTAGGTTCTGACGCTTGGCCTGGGTTTGGAGGCGCCTTGGGTTCTCAAGGACCAGCACCTAGATACATCCGTGTCGCCCCGGCCCATATCAACTAAACCTAATGTGGTGGTGACATATAACTAAATTTGTTTAACATAACCCTGCTCAACATTCTGAGCACTCGAAGCCTTCTATGGGCGATAAAAATTAATTAATTGGTGAGATTACTCTCGCTCAAGGGATGACAAAGATGGAATACATGAAACTTCAGGGAATGGGAAAGCTGGTTCTGGCGTTAGTAGTAATGGCTTTGATCACAGGCTGTGCTGCCAAAGCACCTTCCTCAAACAATATGCAAGCGGCGCTGCAGGGTTTTGAGTTACCACAGCAACCTTCTGCTGATGAAGGCATGGTCTATGTGGTACGTCCAGAAATGACAGGCACCATCGTTCGGTTTAATGTTTTTCTGAATGATCAAGAGGATGTGTCTGAGGTAGGCCACACTCGTGGCAACCAGCATATCTATTTCCCAGTTGAGCCGGGGCAGCATACGGTGTATTCCAAAGCGGAAAACTGGGCATCAATTGATGTAGACGTTGCACCAGGTGAAACTGTGTTCATTCGTCAGCACGCTAAAATGGGCTTGGTAATGGCTCGTAATACACTTTCCCTGCTGAACGAATTGGAGGGTGAGTACTTCGTAAAAGATACTAACCCCGGCACAATGACGAATCGCTAGCATTTGATAACGTAGTAGGACTCGGCATTACCACAGGGTTCTATATCAATTTGTGGGTCTATCCTGCATAGGCCCACAACCAATCTTGACCACCTTACTGAACGCTCATTAGCGATGAAAAGTAGAATTCCAATTCCGCGTCGAGGCCAAACGTGCCGGAGGTTTCGATCGAGTAAGCGACAATATTTTTATACGGCAAGGAGGTGAAATCGCGTTTACTACCGGTTAGCCCCTGGACGTTGACAGCAATAAGACGCTTGGTGGTGAAAACCACACCATCACGCATCGATTAGTAGGCGTCTATCACCTCTTCTCCATCGAGCAGTAGCGCCGCGACCTTATCGGCATAATCGCGGCTTTGCTTTAGTTTAAAAACGCTCTTGTTATCAAAATCGATCACGATGTGCTCCTTCCCCATAGTTTGTCCGCCATTTGCGTGATCTTGTCACACTAGGCAAGTTTATCCATCCAGCGCGCGGGTATCTGGTCTGCGCCCCACGCCGCCCGTGCGAGCTGGCCGGTTACGGTGGCCACGGTATCGGCATCGTCGCCTAAGTTCGCGGCGAGAATGAGCGCTGCCTCTAACGACGGTGCCTGCCAACAGCACCAAAGCGCGGCTTCCAGTGTGTCGATGACATAGCCGCTTGAGGATATTTCTTCACGGGGCAGCTCGCGAAACAGGCCCGCCTGAATCGCCAAGATACTGTCACTGCGGGCGGGTAACGCCGGTATATTGACCAGCACCTGGCGCAGCGGCTCGCCTTGCAACAAACGCCATAGCAGGCTGCCAAACAGCGCGGCGGCATCTAAGCAATCCGGGCTTGCGTGAGTCGTGTGGCTGCTCTCTATCGCGAACATAATCGCCTGCGCTTCGCTTTGTGCCACCATCACTGCAGGTGCTAAGCGCATGATACCGCCGTTACCGCTGCGGTTTACTTCAGTACTGCCCGCGTTAACGTCTTGCGTGCGCTCAAATCGACGCAAGGCTTCTTGCGTCGCCATGCCGATGTCGATACATCTGCCTTGGCAGGCCATATATCCCTCTCGCCACCAGCGCACATAACGCGTCAGCTGATCATGGGGATCAAACCCCTGACAGGTCAGTAGGCTATCGGCCAGGCATAACGCCATGGCGGTGTCGTCGGTCCATTCACCGGGGGCAACGTGAAAAGCGCCACCGCCTAGCATCTCGGTATGTAACGGAAAGCGATCCCGCGCGCAGAACTCTAACGTCGTCCCCAGCGCATCGCCGACCGCTAATCCCAACAAGGCCCCTCGGTAGCGGTTTAGGCGCGCGTCATCATTTAACGGTGTTATCGCCACATGGGATATTTTGGGCATGGTGCGTTCCTGCATAGTGTGATGGATCTTTATGATATTGCATCGATGCGACGTGGCATGTCGCACGCGCCTGCCAAACTGGGTTCTTCATCAGGAAGGAGCAGCTCATGAGTCACATCACGCATTACGACATCATCGGGGATGTCCATGGACGGTATGACACCTTGGTCAGCTTGCTGGATACCTTGGGCTACCACCAGGAGAACGGGGTTTGGTCCCAGCCGGGGCATCAGGCGTTGTTTGTGGGTGATTTGATCGATAAGGGCGAGGCGCCGGGAGCGGTATTGCGCTTGGTTCGCCAGATGGTCGATGCCGGCCATGCTCATATGGTGGTGGGTAACCATGAGCTAAACTGGATAAGCGCCGCTTACGCGTACCAAGGCGAGCCTCGCCGCTTTGTGCAGGCCACCCGAGCACATCACGATCGCAAGCGGCTCGTGGATGACTTTGCAGAGCGAGACAATGGCTTAGAAGCATTGTTAGACCACTTTCAGTGGCTGCGTGAACAACCGCTTTTTTTGCAAATAGGCGAATGCCGGGTGGTGCATGCCTGGTGGCACGAGGCTTCTGTTCAATGCTTAAAAGCCATGGGCATCCGCTGTTTGGATGACCGTGCCATAACGCCAGCGCGCTTTACCGCGCAACCGGTGATCACTCAACGTTCATTAATAGGCAATCACGATGCCCAATGACACCCGCTTGATCACCTTTTATCGTGGCGACGCGCCGGATCACCAAGGGCGCATGATCGAGGATATCTGGGCGCTATCGCCATTTTGGCTGGAACACACCCACGACTACATTCAGTGGCTGTTTCCCATCCCGGAGGCTAGCCGCTTCAATGCCTTCGCCCCTGTGTTGACCCCGGCGGTGCAAGCCGCTTTTAAAGAAGAAGCCACCCTACGTGAGCGCCAACAACGTTCGCTGGCGATGATGCTGGCGTTCTTTGGTCTTGAGCGCCATGGCGATCTCATCACCGCCGGGCCGTCGCTTTCCATTCAAGAACATATTTGGCTCAAAGCCGGCGGTCACCATCACCTGCGGATTACCCGCATCATCCGTTCGCTCGCCCTTTGCCACCAAGAGACACTCGCTCGTGCTTTTCAGCGTGCGGTGATGGAGATAGGCACTCAGCGTGGCGTGGTATCTGACACCTCATTGGCGTATTGGCGTGATGCGTTTTAATTGGCTCTGGAAGAAGCGCCCGCCTCACGACACCCCACCTGATACCCGCGTGGCCTTCGATTTCCAAGCGGCGGTAGGGTATCCGTTAACGCTACGCCTTTCGCCTTGGCAGTCAGCCACACCGTTCGCTTGGCAAAGCGACGTCAACGGTGAGCCGGTAGCGAGTGGCACGTTTTTAGCGCCGATAGGCATTGGCTGGGCGCTTCTCGCCACCACACACGCGCCAGCGCTGATGGCAGGTATGCCGGAGAGCGTTCGTGAGGTCATCCGACTGGCGCCCTTTTTGGGGGTGGAATTAGCCCAGGTTTGCGGTCAGCTTAGGGCTGCCCAGGAGTTAGCGGTGTCATCACCGCTGTTGTTGATTTTGTTGGTCGAGCGTGGCGTACAGGAATCCTGGACACCCGCCTTTTTTGACCACTTGTTGGGCAAGCGACAGGCAGAGCAATGCGCCGCTGTTGGTCTCGATAACACCAACGCCTGTGCCAAGCTGCTGCGTCGTTGCGCCTTGTGGCCGATGATTCCTCGGGACTTGCGGGAACTGGTACGCCCGCTTCACCGCAATGACGATACGGTCCTGCTACGCCATCACGCCTCACTGAATCTTGCGCACCTGCTTTTTCTTGCCCGCTATGAAGGCGAGCGATGGCCGGGGCTTTTGGTGCTCATCGATGGAACGCTGGAACACGATACCCCACGCCCTGGCGCGCATCTTTGGTTAAAGCGCATGATCACCGACACGGCATGCATGCTTCCGGCAACGCCTCAAGCACTTTACCGGGTCCGCACTGCCGCTGCATTGCAGGCCTTGCATGACCGACAGATACAGCGCTTTAACGCTGATCTACACGCGGATGACGGCCAACAAAATGCCGCGGCGCTGCAGCGCCGCCATGGCGATTACCCTGCCCCACCCTTGCCTGGCACTAAGGCCATCACGCCCCTGACCTCCTGGCAGGCCCTTCTGCAGGAAGGCCAGCGTATGGGGCACTGCGTTGGCAGCTATGATCGTTCGGTCGCACATGGGCGCTTAGCGATCTATCACATGCAGGCGCCTCAAGCGTTAACCATCGCCATTGCGCCGCAGGGCAATCATTGGGTGCTAAGCCAAGCACGGGGTGTTCGTAACGCCATGCCCCTTGACGAGGCACAAAAAGCGATTCAGGCGTGGTTAACCACCGTGCAGCCCCGGGCGTCTTAGTTCCTCCTTGAGCGTCATCTTGCTCTTACGACATGGTTTGTCGTAGCGCTGCCGTAAGCTCTGTTGATGGAAACTCAGGGAGGTAACCCGATGGCGACGACGACACTTTTTTCTGCAGAGCCCCTCGACACCGTGAAAACAACACTGGCGCAGCAGGACCTGGCCAAGTGGCAAGCGGACCGTGAATGCTGGGAGGAGACGCTGCCAATCATGAGTTGGTTAAGCCAGTTTTTGGTGTTAGCGCCGGTGGCGTCAGAACACGGGGATTTTGCCAGTACCGATGGGCGCTACCTGTATTTTTGCCCGGCATATAGCGCCACGCTCAGCGATGAGGCTCGGGTATTTTTGCAGGCGCACCTGATTTGGCACTGTGTCGCGGGGCATCTTGCTGCCCCGTTGGTAACGTGTCCGCATCGCTGGCATTTAGCCTGCGACCATGAGGTAAACAGCCTGCTCCTGGCATTGGGAATCAGGCTACCCTACCAGGCGCTGGTGTTTCCGGTTTGCTTCGGGCTAAGTGCTACGCGCGTGTATCGGTGGTTGGCGGGCCACCCATGCCCTGGAGAGGAAAAAACCCTGGATGTCCACCCGGCGGCAATGGGAGCGCGCGGTGATGCCAGTGTACCCGACATAGGATTGGCGGCTCTGTGGCGCCGCCGCGCGCATGTTGCGGCACGAAACGCGCCAGCGCTACCTCCGATGGTCGCCGAGTTCTGCGCGGCGCGGTAGGCTAAGTATCGTTTTCTCACTTTCAGGACAGGATGTCCCATGTCAGATTTTCGTGACACGCTGTTTCGCTACCTTACCCTGCTACAGCTCATTCCACGCGCGCCCGGGCGTATCTCCACCCCAGTACTGAAAGAGAAGCTAGAAGAGCGCGGGGTTCATATCGATACCCGCTCACTACAGCGCGACCTTCGCGATCGCCTTTCGCTCCATTTTCCGCTTAGCTGCGATGACAACCAAAAACCCTACCGCTGGTACTTCGATCGCGACTTTCACTGCCATTTACCCGCGTTGGATGTGCCGAGTGCGCTCACGCTGGTGCTGGCCGAAGAGTACCTCAAAGGGCTGCTGCCTCCTGTCGTGGTCGGGCAGCTGTCACCGCACTTTAGCGATGCACGGCGCTTGCTCAATGAATTAAGCGCTAACGGGTTAAGTCAGTGGGCGCGAAAAGTACGCGCCATTCTCAATGGCAAGGCGCTGATACCGGCAGAGCTTGATGAGGTCACCTGGCAAACGGTATCCCAGGCGCTGCTGGAGCAAAAAGCTCTTGATATTATGTACCTGTCACGCTCAACCGAGACGGAAAAACCGCTAACGCTGCACCCGCAAGGTCTTGTCAGTCGTCACAGCGTGACGTACCTGCTGGCGCAGGTAGAGGGTTTTGATGACTTGCGCCAATTTGCCCTGCACCGCATTAAAGATGTCGCCCTGAGCGAGGTCACTTGGCGGTCAAAAGCGGATTTCGATATTGATGCGTATATTCAAGGGGGCGCTTTCGGTTATCGCCAAGGAACAAGTGACGTAACGCTGGAAGCGGAGATTGCCCGCCCGGTGGCGTGGCTACTGCAGGAAACGCCACTGTCTGAAACACAACACATTTCGCCGCTGCCCGACCAAGACAACTACCATCTCACCGCCCGCGTCCCTGATGACCAACAAACGCTTTGGTGGCTGATGGGCATGGGCGCCAATATCAAGGTACTGGCTCCGGCCTCGTGGCGTGAAGCCCTCAAAACCAATGCGGAACAGGTAGTCGCGCATTACCGCGACACCTAGGCAAACCAACCGGCTTTGTCTTAGCGAGGTTTTTCGGATAAAAGATTCGGCAATTGTCTGCCATCCACTCAAGGAGCGTTGCATGCTGTGTTTTGCGTATGGGTCGAATATGTCGACCCACCGTTTGGCGGCGCGGATTCCCGCGCGCTTTGTGGCCACGGCCCTTTTACCGGGCTATCGGCTGGCGTTTCATCAGCGCAGCGGTGACGGTTCCGGCAAGTGCGATATCGTTCCCGCCTCCGCGCAGGCCACCGTTTACGGGGTCATTTGGGACGTCGCATCTCACCACAAACCCACCCTGGATCAGTACGAAGGGCTGGGGCATGCCTATGAGGAAGCATGGCTGACGGTCTCAGATATTGCCTCATCGCGGCAATATGAAGTGCAAGCGTATGTCGGCAAGATCACCGCGCATGGCGTTCGCCCCTACGGTTGGTACAAGCATCACGTACTTGCCGGCGCCCGGGAGCATGGTTTGCCGCTGCCTTATATCCGAGCGCTGGAACGGATCGAGGCCTTTAACGACCCAGATGCCAAGCGCCACGCCCGTGAAATGGCTATCCACGGCATTGACGAACCGTTTGCACGCGAAGTCTTTTAAACTAAAACAAACGGCTCAACATCGCGAAAAATACCGGTCTTGGTCATATCGCGGCGCAAGGCAAACGCTTCGACGGCCGCCACGGGATCAACCTGCGCCAGCTTATCGAAATGAATCCGCGACCACTGCTCGCGGGTAACCTTAATGCTGTAGAGGTATTGATCGCGCATGCCGCCGGTTGCCGTGTCAGCCACCTGGCTATAACCGGATACGCGCGCCTCTTGCACGTTCGGCAGTCGTGCAAACACAGCCCCTAGCACGCGAAACGCCACCCCGTGAACATAATCACGGTAGAGCTTGCGTTTACGTGTATCACTTAGTGGCTTGGGCGTTAGCTTGAGCGCCTTCGCCGGCATCGTCCATTCGCGATCCGGCATTTCGTCCTCAAGCGGTAAATCGATATCCACGGCGATAGTGTGCTCATCGCTGCCCAGATCAAAATCGATCTGGGTTTCCCGCGGCCATTCGATCTCTTCCAAACGCTCGCGCAGGGTCTGCTCCATGGTACTGATATCGTTGAACACACCCGCTGTTTCGCGCTGTTGACGGGCAAACTCTTCAGCGTCAAATTCGGCTTTGCGCCATTCCCACTGACGATAGTCGTCATCGAAACGCGTCTGCAGGCGAGCGTTTTCTAAGGCAATGCGCTGCTTGGCAGGAGGCCATAGCCAATGCCACCCGCTTATTGGCGAACGCTCAGGCGGGGTTGGTGGTGAATCAGGAAAGGACTTAGGCGTATAGCCGCGGGTTTCAGGACAAGGCGTCTCGTGATGTAGCTCACCCAGTCGCTGGAGGTCTTGGTTACGCCGTTCGCACAATACTTGCAGGCGCTCACGGATATCGGCTTCACCTTGGCGCCGCACCCACCGTTGATCCACTGGGGAAAGCGGCTGACCGTCTTTCCATTGATAGGTGACGTGCCCCTCATCATCCACGGCCAGGTCCAAGTCAAGATGCCCCGATTCCGTGATCCGAGTGAGCGGCCCCGGTTCCGAATCCGCTTTTCTCGACGAAGACCCTTTACCTTGCCGACTCAACTTCGTGCGATACGCCAGTCCCGTGCCAGGAAGTCCGGCATGGGCATGCGCGCCGCTTGGGCCAACGCTAACGCTAGCACCGCGTGGCCCAACCGACACACCAACGCCGCGCTTACTTAAGTTTAAACGGATACCCGGCGCCAGCGTGATACGCCGCTGAAAGCGAAAGGCCATGCCCTCTCCTTGTAAAAGCCATTATGAGGCAGAAAACTATCTTAGGCGGCCAGGATAGCGAAGATCAAAAAGTATTATCGATCTACTGTCAGAGTGAACTATCACGCCTTTGGGCATTTTCCGTTTCCATAGCGCCATCTGAACGCGTCACAGACAAGATCGGCTGTCATACGCTCACTTATTGCCCAGCCGACCACGTTACGAGAGTAAAGACCAATGAACACGGCTAGGTGTCGGGTCCCGTGTGATTGGCCACCTTTTTGGTAAATAACTCAGGATACTTGGTCTGCCATTCCTTCATTATCGCAATCGGTGATTGATGGTGCAGCGCCTTTTGCGGAATGTGGTGGTTATACAGCCAATTGTAGCGTTTGAGCGTTTGTTCCAGGTCCTCGCTTGATGCATAGCGCCGAGTGGCCAGCACGTCGCTGATGCGGCCGT
>NZ_JARWAN010000045.1:0-8218 GCF_031451755.1 Vreelandella vilamensis
ATACGTCGTTCGATAGCCTCAACGCGCCCACCATGCAGACGTAAAGCGCTAAATAATGGCCCTACCACTGCCGCGATGAATGAGGCGGGCTGAGGACTGACCCCAGCTTTCCTCGCCCCCTGAAGTTCAGCGATAGCCAGCAAGCTCAATGTTACTTCCCGGTCGAAGAAGTAAACGCCTGGCTGGATGCCAAGCTGGCCAAGCGAGGTGCTGCATGATGACCTTGCAACGCTCACCAGTGCCGTTATATGCTTTGCTCGCTGGCGCAAAATCGTCAGCCGGGTTTAGCGGCCCGAATACTTCTAGGCGCACCAGCGCCCCCATTGACGGCGCTTTTTTAGTGCCCGTCAGTTATGGCGGCTGTGCGTGGGACACCTTCGGGTGTGCCGGTTTCCTAGAGTGCCGGTCCGCTAACCTGCGTACAGTCGCCCCCACAAGTTGTTTAGCGGCAACCGGGGACGACTCCTCAACTCTAGGAGTCTCACCCATGGCACAACTACGCCTATCCAACCTCATTACCCGCAGCCTACAAGGCCGCGCCAGCGCTCACCGTGCGATGGCCAAAAGCGCCCTATTTGCCGACTCAAGTGCGCGTACCCGCCTAAACCGTTACAACTCCCATATCCAGAAAGCCGAAGCGCTAGAAGCCCGTCTCGTCGCTGAGCAGCGCGGGGAGGTGCAGGCATGAGCCGCGTTAAGCCACAACTCGACAAGCTAGAAGACCTTTTCGGCACCATTAGCGGCCTAACTGGCATCATTAAAGATGACCTATGCCGCAATGACTGCGAAGGCGAAACGCCCACCCTGAGCAATCACCATATTGGCTGCCTATTATCTGCCATAGATGAACTCGCCAACCGTGGCTATTGCGCCCTAGACGCCGCTGACCGTGCCTCGCAAGATCAGGAGGCGCGCACATGAAACCCCACGCCCAAAACCTAAACCTTCCCGTTAAAGACTTCACCGTTTACGCCTTCGCTGATGATGCGCCTCACACCGTGCGCGCTGATTGCGACCTGGCAGCGCTAAAGCAAGCCCCCGTGCCTTGTTACCTCGTCGTGGAATACCCCAACCCAAAACCGGGCCAACGCTTTTTAGCCTTAGCCACCGCCGATGACGTGTTTGAGATACCCGGCGGCCATTGGAGCGATGACGCTGCCAGCGCCGTGGCAGCACTCAAGCAACACCGGGCCGATATTGACGATCACCAAGGCAAGCGCAAGGGGGCAGTAGCATGAATACCAATATCACCGACACCGACCGCGCCAACATCGCCAGCGCTGAGCGCCTTGGCAATATCCGCACCATGAACCAAGCCACCGCCGCGATGGATGCCATTGTTGACGCATTGAGCGATGAAAACATGGAGACACGGCACCGCACGCGCACCGGCCTTCATGTCGCGCTGCGTTTGGTATCTGAGTCTTTAGCTGAGCGTTCCAGTTTCCTGACTGAGCAGCAAGAAACGCTTGGTTTTGGAGACGAGCTTTCCACCGTCGAGATGACGAAGGAGTGATCTATGGCCGCTATCACGGCAAAAGAAACCCGGCGTGGAGAGCGCCGGGCAAATAGTCAGTACGAATCAGAACGGTTGAATTGTACCACCATCGAGCAGGCGTTAGGCGATGCCTTGGCCGCACACGGCACCACTGGCCTGGCGATCCGCGCCGATGGCGATATTCACCGCTTTGATAGTGCCGACAAGCCCGGGGGCAACCGGAATGGCTGGTACGTTTGCCCGTCGCTGGAAGTCGCTGTTTTTGGCTTTTGGCATACCGGCGAACAGCACACCGTAACCACCGGCGGAAAGAGCGACCCCGCCGCCGCTGCCGAGGCCCGGCTGGCTTACCAGCGCGCAAGGGAACAGCGCGAAGCCGAGCGCCGTGCCCAACAAGCCAAGACAGCCGAGCAAGCGCGCCGCTGGTGGGCAACGGCTGGCGCTGCCGACCCATCACACCCTTACCTTGTGACGAAGCGCCTAGCGCCGTATGGGTTACGCCAGCGAGACACCATGCTGCTGGTGCCGCTGTTCTATGACGGAGAGCTGGTCAACCTTGAGCGCATTTACCCGGATGGCGCCAAGAAGGCGCTGTTTGGTGGGCGTGCGAAAGGCGTGGCCGGGCTGATAGGCCACCTGGCTAACGCTGAGCGCGTGCTAATAGCCGAGGGCTGGGCCACCGCCGCCGCGCTTCACGAGGCGATGGGCGTGCCGGTCGTGGTAGCGCGCAATGCCGACAACCTTGAGCCGGTTTCCCGCCGTTTGCGCCAGCGCCTACCCGATAACGTCGCTATCACCCTCGCCGCTGATGATGACCGTTTCACCGAAGGAAACCCCGGTATCACCAAGGCCCGGCTGGCTGCGCTCACCATTGGCGCCAAGGTGCTGATGCCCACGTTCTGCGCTGACTGTTCGCGCTGTACTGACTTTGCCGACGTGGCCTTGTGCCGTAAGGAGCGTGGCCTATGAGTTGGACACCCGAAGCGAATGGCGATCTGTTTGGTGGCGTGGCCGCTGAGCAACCACACAACCACACTCAACCCCACAGGGCCACTAGGGCCATTAGGGCCAACGCCGACAACCACGGGCCTCAGAGCGTGGCCCTGGCCTGGCCCTCACCCAGAGCCACAGGGCCACAAAGCGAGGCAAGCGCGCCTGATGCTGGCGCTGATGGCGGCCTGGGCAGCGAGCAAGACCCCGAAGCGATGGACGCCGCGCCTACCGATCCGGGCCGCGTAAAACGCCCGAGCTTTGCCACCTACCCCGCGCACACGGTATTCGGGCCGCCCGGCCTTTACTACCACGGGCAACGTCAGCCAAAGGGCGATGGCGACCCCGAGCCGTTTGATACGTGGCTATGCTCGCCGCTCGAGTGTAGCGCGGCCACCCATGATGAACGGGGCGACAATCACGGGCTGCTGCTGCGCTTTAAGCCGCCCTATGGCCAATGGCGGGAATGGGCGATGCCGTTACACCTGCTCAAAGGCAGCGGCGAAGAAATGCGCGGCGAACTGCTCAACATGGGCCTACGCATCAACCCCGACGCCCAAAAGCTGCTTAACCGCTACCTGGCGCAATGCCTACCCGATGACCGCGTTATTGCCGCGACGCGCGTGGGCTGGCACCAACTGGAAGAAGGCCGCGTATTCGTTATGCCGCGCCGTACCCTGGGCACTGCCAAGGTAGCCGATAAGATCACCTTCCAAAGCGAGTACGCCGGGCAGGATGATTTTATCGCCGCTGGTACGCTCGAAAGCTGGCGTCAGCATATCGGCGCGCTATGCAGTGATAACCCGCTGCTGGTGCTCGCTGTATCCACCGCGCTCGCCGGGCCGCTGTTGCACCTATGTCACCGCCAATCGGCTGGCGTTCACTTGGTGGGCGATTCATCCAATGGCAAAACCACCGCGCTCGAGGTAGCGGCGAGCGTGTGGGGAGGCCCGGACTTCAAGCGCACCTGGCGCGCCACCGGCAACGGGCTAGAAGGTATCGCCGCCGCGCTAAGTGATACGTGCCTGATATTGGATGAAATCGGCGAGGCCGATGGCCGGGAAGTAGGTAGTACCATTTACGCCCTGGGCAACGGCACCGGCAAGGCCCGCGCCAACCGCAACGGCACCGCACGGCAGGCCCGCCGCTGGCGTATCGCGCTGCTTTCCAGTGGGGAGCGCAGTCTCGCCGCCCACATGAGCGAGGCAGGCCAGCGACCCAAGGCAGGCCAAGCCGTTCGCCTGCTGGATATACCCGCCAAGCGTGCGCACGGCGCGTTCGATCACCTGCACCACATGGAAGATGGCCGCGCCTTCGCCGATCACCTCAAAAGCGAGATCACCCGGCACCATGGCCATATTGGCCCGGCCTTTATCGAACGGCTGATTCGAGAGCCGCGTGATTTACCTAGCGAAGTCGATAGGTTTAGCAAGCTACCCCAATTCGCCACCAACCACCCGCTACATGGCCGCGCCGCTAAAGCGCTGGTGCTGATAGCGTTGGCCGGGGAATTGGCCACTGAGTATGGCCTGACCGGCTGGCGCGAAGGCGAGGCAATCGAGGCCGCCGCTGGTGCGCTGCAAGGCTGGAAAACGCTGCAAGGTGGCGTGCAAACCGAGCACGAGCAAATACTGGCTAACGTGCGCGCCTTCATCGAACGCCACGGAGATAGCCGGTTCAGCGACGTGGAAGGCGATCCGCGTCACACGCCCACCGTTCACCACCGCGCGGGCTACTGGCGAGACCACTCAGAGGGCCGTATCTACCTATTGACCCAAGACGCGCTCAAAGAGGCGCTGAGCGGTTTTGACGTGCGCCGTGGGCTAGACGCTATCGAGGCCGCTGGCTGGCTGGCAGAGCGCCGCCCCGATCACCGTTCTGTGCGTATTCAGATTAACGGCAGCCGCAAGATGCTTTACGCGATCCGCGCCGATGAAGGAGACCGCCATGAGTCTTGAGCGCCTTTATCAGAAGTACGCTGGCACGGCTGAAACCACAGCGCCAGCCGCTAAGTGGCCCTATGGCCCTGACTCAGAGCCACCCCAGAGCCAGTCTGAAACCCGCATGGTTGTGGGCGCTGGCCCTGGTGGCCCTGATGGCCCTGGGAAAATAAAGAGGCAGGAACAAAAGACCTTGGCCACCCCACTCGCCACCGGGCAGGAAGTGGAGACCATTCTCGCCAACCTTCACAGCATGGGCCATGACCTTGGGGAAGTGGAGCCGCTGGCGCGTACCGTTATGCGCAACCTGACCCGCGCCGCCGCTGCCGAGTTGGCCGCCGTGTTAGATGATCTGTTTCAGACTGCCCCAAGCGCTGATGTGGCAAGGAGCCAATGCCACCGCGTGCTAAGCGATCCGCAAGCGCTAGACGCTGCCCGTGCCTGCTGGCCTAACTTAGCGAGCTTGCCCCATGCCAGTACGTCAACACCCGCAACCTCGGCGCCCGTGGTCGATCATGCTCCGCGCTGGCTGCGCTATATCCGCGCTCACTGCCCGCTGGTGCCAGAGGATGAAACCCACCTTCGCCGTTACCTAGGCAACCAAGCGCCTGATGCCGTAATGGGAGCCGCACAGCGTTACGTCACCACCTGGCAGCAAGCCGCCAAGGCAGAGCCAAGGCAAGCCGCCCGCGACAATGCAGGCAGACGCGCCGCTAACACGGCACTACGGGGAGGTAATCATGCTGGATGAAGCCCAACAAGAAGCTAAGCGCCTGGCTGCCAGCCTGCGCAGTATCGACCGTGCCACCGCAGAGAGCGCCCATGCCGTATCGCTAGCGCTGCAATCTAACCCCAGCCACAGCGCGCTAATGGGCGCCGCTGCGACGTTGGAGACTATCGAACAGCAACTACCACCGGGCACGCTTGCCTCGCTTGTGCATGTACGCCTGGTACGCCTGCAAGGGCTGGTGAACGCCATGCTCGACAATGACCAACCACCCGCCGCGTAAGGAGCCGATACCATGACCATCACACGCGAAGCACTGACACACGCCGCTGAAACTGGCGCCGGTCTGGATCACTTAACCGCCGGGCAGGTATGGGCCGCGCATAAGCTGTGCGTACCCCCAACGCGATTACAGAAACCACTGGCCAGCCACATTGCCACACTGTTGGATAACGTCGAACGCAAGGCCCGCGATGCCTTCTTTGGAGGCGTGTAGCGTGGCGATACCGATGCCATGATTGGCCGCGCTTATGATGAACAGCACCCGCCATTCCTCCGCCAGCCAACCCTCGACACGCTACGCGAGGGAATGGATAAACTCTTTCCCGGCCTCAAGCCCGCTGGCGTCGATGACAACGGCGAAAAGGTCTATGCCCTGGCTGATATTGCCCACGCCCTGGAAGTCAGCGAAGCCGAGCTATTGGAGCACGCAGAGCAGCGGGGAATGACAAGCCAACTACAGCGCCAGTCAGTACATCGGATTCACTGAGCAACGCACCACCACCCACGCCCTGGCACTTGCTGGGGCTGTTTCGTTTCAGGCGCCAATGTTGAGAAATGTTGAGGTTTAGATGCCGCTTAGACGTTGAAAACTATGAAAAAATTTTGTTTAGCAAGCATCAGAAAAGGTAAGAATGCTGCCCAGTGGTTGATAGGGCAAGTTGGCGCTTGTTTTAGCACAGCATGAAGCATTTTAAGAGATATCTTACAGACAGGCACATCAAAAATGTGTAGACACTAGACGTGAGTCATTTTCAAAACTTGACTACCGTACTATAAGGCAGCTGATTTTATTAAATCAGCTTATATAAATGTTACATGCTTTGAGGTATGCCAACATGCCAGATTTTATTTTTGGTTCTGATAGTAACGACGAAATAAGCTTGGACAACGACGGTGGGATTCTTGGTTTTGCAGGTGACGATCTGCTTATAGCCGAACCTGCTCCATATAATGCACGGCAAGCTTTTCTCATCGGCGGTGAGGGTAATGATTCCTATGTCTCTACCGGTAGCTTTACTACAATCGTTGACACCTCTGGTTGGGACGCTGTTTATCTATCAGGACACGGATACGACTATGCTGGAGCCTTTATAAACGGCGAGGACCTGCTGCTGTTCAACGAGTGGACTGGGAATACCATCTTTATTTTGGATGCCAAAGGACGCGGTCGAATCGAAACGTTTGAGGCTGAATTTGGACCACCTATTAGTGCTGAAGAACTTGAGGCCAATATCTACGCAGGTGGACTTGGAGATGTGACCTATCAGGAATTGGCAGCGGTAACTCCCGGATTTACCGCAGAACTTTTTGCGGCGGCAAAAGAAGTAAACACTGCTTGGGCTGACCTGGACTGGGAAAGCGTATGGCGCACGGTCAACGAACGTGGCGATACCAGCCACGATACGATCGCCGAAGTGATGAATACTCACCTGGTTAGCCAACTTTCGCCCCAAGCCGTACAACAATGGAATGCTGATGGTGGATTGGAAACGCTAAAGACCTGGTCGCTTAAAGGAGTTGATAAGTTTATTGAAGAGTCTTCACCTAGCGTATCCAAAAACCTGGCTGAAAACATAGCTTTGCTATACGAAGCAGCACTCGACCGCATGCCAGATATCGGAGGCCTAAACTATTGGATAGAGCAAGCTGCGGCAGGTTTAAGCACAGCCCAGATTGCCAATTCCTTCATAGATTCACGCGAGTTTCAGGAAAGGTACGACGCTTCGACGGACGAGGCGTTCCTATTCCAGCTATATGCAAATGTACTAGATCGGGCTCCCGACGCTTCAGGTCAGGATTACTGGATAGATAAAATGAACCAAGGTATGTCCCAAGCCGAAGTCCTAAACCACTTTGCTATTTCAGAAGAAAATCAGACAAACGCCTCTTGGCTTTCTGGCTTGCAAGAAACTGATAACGGCTGGGTCGTATAAAAAAATCGAAAGTTATTAACCCGACAATCTTTAATGTATGCCACAGACCCCATAAAAAATGAAACATGAAAGGGTATTATGGTTAATCTTTTTGATTGCTGGGTTAATAATACCGCCGAAGCCACCATTCGCCTTGAGAACGAACTTTGCTCCGGTCAGAAATATAACCAGAAGCCACTTCTTAACCCTTTATAACGTGCAGTAGAATATCTATATCACCGCCATCCGTGAGGATCGCCACATGAGCAAGTACGACTGGGAAAGTATTCACTCAGACTACCGAACAGGCCAGTTATCGGTAAGAGCTATTGCGGCCAAGCATGGCACGCACGAGGCCACTATTCGCCGTCGCGCTAAGGTTGAGGGCTGGCAGCGCGACTTAACGCAGCACGTCCGCACTGCTACCGTCAGCAAATTGCTACGCAGCGAAACAACGCACTCAACCGCGAACCTACCCGACGACGATCACGCCTTGGTGGAAGCCGCCG
The DNA here is from genome assembly GCF_031451755.1 of Vreelandella vilamensis. NCBI lineage: Bacteria > Pseudomonadati > Pseudomonadota > Gammaproteobacteria > Oceanospirillales > Halomonadaceae > Vreelandella > Vreelandella vilamensis. The sequence goes on from NZ_JARWAN010000045.1 coordinate 7,860, forward strand.
CCGATACGAATGTTCGCTTGGTGCTGGAACACCGTGAGCAGATAGCCCGCTGGAAAGGGATAGCCAGCAAACTCGCTATTACCTTGGCCGACATGGACGTGACAGAAGATAACGTCGCTGACTTCGCACGCACGCTGAACAGTGGCGTCGATGCGCTGGGTAAGTGTATTCGTCTAGAGCGCCAAGCGTTTTCTATGGATTCCAAGGAGCAGGATCACGAGCCACCAGAGCGCCGTTTAACGGATGACGAACTGGAGGCGCGCATTATCCCCCTCTGTCAGCCTTGTTGTCCGGTTGGCGATATCGCCTAAATTCAATCCAGGGGGAGCGGTATGGAATTCATGTGCCACGTTATTCTG
>NZ_JARWAN010000046.1:0-6260 GCF_031451755.1 Vreelandella vilamensis
GAATCGTGTTCTTGCCGGAACGTATTGATTACATTAGAGATTACCATCCACTATTTTTGTTTTCAGGCCTGCCTCGTGAATAACCCGGGGTGACGGCTTGTTCATCGGCATAAGGTTTGCTATAGCATAATTGATGACGGACTGATCTTCCTCTTTCAGATTTAGATTCCGTGTTTCTTGACGTTATGGACGGTATAGGTGCTGACCTGAGCATGCTCTGCGGTTTTCCGCACCGAAAAACCTGCGGCTAGAAGTTCCGCTATGCGGCGCCGTTTGTCGGTATCTTTAGTCCGTCCTTTATAGCGACCTTCCTGTTGGGCTTTCAAAATCCCCTGCGCCTGGCGTTGACGACGCTGCTCATAGTCTTTGCGGGCAATCGCCGCCATCATATCCAGCATCATGCGATTGATAGCATCCAACATGCGAGCCGTGAAGTCATCTCCCAAGGTGGGTTGCATCGCGGCGTGGCTGGTAGGTAAATCCAGGGCGACGATCCGGAGTCCTTTGGACTCGATCTCGTTGCGCAACATCTGCCATTCGTCGCCCGGTAAGCGAGAAAGTCGATCGATGGCTTCAATCAGTAGAATGTCACCGGGCTGAGTGTCCTTAAGCAGGCGACGAAGCTCAGGCCTATCGACGGTGGTGCCACTCGCATTCTCGACATACCACGATGCGATGGCCATGCCACGTTCATTAGCAAAAGCTGTAAGCTGGTCTCTTGCTCGATCAGCGTTCTGATCATCGGTCGATGCGCGTAAGTAACCCCTAATAAACATGGGTAACGGCCCTAATGTCTTGTTTTGATGTATTGATATATTAGTGTATCGTTTTGGATATATTTTGGGTAATACCAATACGTAATAGGGCCGCTATTTAAATGTATTTGATGAGGTATATCCGCATCGATATGGTTCACCAAGGCGATCAGGACAAGCACAAAGGTGTTTAGCTGCTGACGCGCTTTACGTTCTTGAGCTTTCATGTCGTCACACGCTTGGGCCAGATTGCGCATGGCTTCATGTTTGGTATCCGGAACCCAGACCACCTTCTACCAGCGCTTTTGGGCAAGTTAGTAGCCTAATTATCCGAAATCCATTTTACCTCAGTTTATAACATTGCAATGAGAGACGGTTAAACTCACTCCCATTACGGTTTGATACTCGGTTTATTTACTTCAGGGCACCCCAAGCTTGCCATTTATTGCATGTGTTGTTGGCTTGCTTTTCTTGACCTTTCCAAGGGCCACCCTGAAGCAGACATTTTCCTTTGGAACTGGAAGAATCAACAGTTACTCGTTGACCAAATGTGTCAACTTGACGACTTCCGCCCCAATAGTTGCATACTGCACAGTTCTTGAAATTTTTCGGATAATTTTGAGCCATTTCGCATCTCCTTTTCTTGCTTCACTTTTTTGCGTCAAACCATCATGAAGCGGCTTTCCATAGTGGCCTAACTGCTATTAAACCGCACGCTTGATATTTCACATGAACAAGCACGTCAAATAATTTCATACTGTGCGCTCGCCAACTTCTTATATTATTGAAACCATATAAATTAAGTATACGCAAATGGCACTGCCAGTTGGATATTGCTAGCCTGGAAATGACATCAAAAAAAGGACTTATCTATCGTGAAATTTTTTATCCGAATCTTACTCTGCCTAACTACCATGTGGGGTTCATCTGTTTTAGGCCAGTCATTAGATGAAGGGCTTGATGCTGCTAGGCGTGGTGATTATGCGACTGCTTTAGAAAACTGGCGACCTTTAGCTGAGCTGGGATTTCCCTCCGCTCAGTCCAACTTGGGGGTCATGTATCAAAACGGCCAAGGTGTTCCGCAGAATTATCGTAAGGCTGTTTCTTGGTACCGTCTTGCTGCTGAACAGGGCGATACCACCGCTCAGACCAACTTGGGGGCCATGTACGAAAACGGCCGAGTTGTCCCGCAGAATCATCGTAAGGCTGTTTCTTTGTATCGCCTTGCTGCTGAGAAAGGATTTGCCTACGCGCAGAATAACTTAGGGGTTATGTACTGGGGTGGTTCAGGAGTTGCTCGTAACCCTGTTATGAGTTACATGTTAATAATCTTGGCAGCGGCTCAAGGAAATGAAAGTGCTCAAAAAAGTCGAGATTTAATGATAGAGGCATTACCGCGTGATCAAATAGATGAAGCTCAACGAATGGCAACTGAGTGGCGTATTGATACTCCATTACCGAAACACGATGACTTCACCACTTGGCCCTGAATACTTAATGAACTGCCTAAAAGCCCGCCGTTGAGCGGGCTTTTGTATGTCTGAAAGTTGGTTTTTCACGATTACGCGTCGTATCATGAGTTTTTGGGGTGGGGATTTTGATGCTGCACAGCGGCATGGAGCGGAGCGGTAACGGCGTTTTGGTGGGCGTAGACCACCAAAACGCGTTGCTCACTGCATCGGCCCTACGGACCGATCTACACGCATTGTTAGTTCAATTCTTGAACATCATGTTCTTGTAGGTATTGGCGTAAGGCTTGATTCATGCGGGTTTGCCAACCTTTGCCTGTTTGACGGAATGCCTCAACCACCTCTTGGTCATAGCGAATTTTCACCGGCACTTTTCGTTCACTTACGGGAATAGGGGGACGGCCACGACCGCGTTTCACCAAGGTGTCACCTTGGTATTGGTGGGCTGCCTCAAACCATTCCTCTGTGAGTTCGGGGGCGTCGTCCGGATCAAACCAGGTGCTGTTCGTATTGTTGCCTTTCGCGTTCATTGGCGTACCTCATGGAGATAATGCGGCGCTTCTTTCCGCGTTGTGTCCACACAATCACGGTCACTTTGCCGGTGAGCTTACCCACGGTGATGATTCGCTCTTCACCATAGTTCTGGCGGTCATCCACCATCGACAGCGTTTTGCCAGCAAAGACGTCAGGTGCGTCGTTAAAATCCAGGCCGCGATGTTGCAGGGTGTCTTGCTGTTTGCGCAGGTCGTACTCGATCTCACTGCCTGGGGCCATCAGGGTCTCCTTTTCCTATTAATTATTGTACCCCCAGTAATTTTTTAAGCAAGCATCGGCAAGCAGCTTGTTTTGCGAGTCACAGCACCCCTAACACCCCCCCCTTGGTCTATTTTTGGCAGGTTGATCTCCCGCTTAGAAAAACTCACGATATTGCTGATAATCGTGAACTTTCTGTAGTTGCAGCATGGGAAAAGCCTGGGTTAACGATTGCTAGCATCTTGTTCGGTGGTTATGCCTTTAACCACATTCTGCCGCAGCTATCCTTCGTTGCTGCTGTATAGCGCTTTAGCAAGGGCACGCAATCCGTGGGGGTTATCGTCTGACTTTGTCGCTTTCGTCGTTTCTACGGCCTCTTTGGTGGCTTCTGGGGGCGGTAATGCGCGGAGTTGGGCCACTTCCTCGCGTAGCGCTACCAACTCTCTTCGCATAGCCTGCAATTCGTGGAGCATTGCTTGTTGCGTGTCCGGTTCGTCAGGCGTTGCGCTCTGTTGCTTTGAAGTTGGTGCGTTGGGTGGTTCACCCCATAGGCGGATCAATTCGGACAAGTCGATAACGCGTACGCCATCGCCTCGAACGCTGCATGATAAGCGGCCTGATTCGATTGCGCGGTGAATAGTGGAGCGCGCTTTACCGTATAGCTTAGCGGCCTGGGATATGGTCTGTTGCACGTTGCCGCCTTTTGTTGCGTTGCGCGTGTTGCGCCAGGATAGCGCATTCACTTTGCCGCGTGCGCATAGGGCATAAGTCGGTGACAACGAGACCCTTCGCAAGGTATGAAGCCGAAGCTCACGATATGGCGCGATGACCTGTGCCTCGCTATTGGCATAGCAGTTCGTAGAGCCGAATTGCGTGGAAACTAGTCATCTTAGCCACATCGCGCATGGCGAACTTGGTCAACTGTTCGGCGAGCTGAGATAAGTAGGGAATCATCGGTTGGTTGAAACGTAACGCTACGGTGCCCTGATCCTTTTGATAAACCACTTCCTGCACCCAGTGAGTGAGCCTTACTGTTGCTCCACTTTGTCCATTTGGGGCTTCATGCAGTGCCTATGAACGTTCAGCTCTGGAAAGGCCGATACGACGAATCAGTTAACACAAAAAGAAGGGTTGTCTCTATCCAGGTGGTTAATTAGTATTAGTTTCCGAGAATAGTCGCATGATTAAAATATAACCACGAAGGGATCATCGTGAAAAAAATTACATTCATCGCCGTTACTGCCGGTCTTTTAACAACAAGCACCGCAAATGCCTTCGATGACATCTATACCGTGGGTATCATGGCAGGCACCACTGGGGCGGGCCTCGAAGCCTCCTGGCGCTTCCACCAGAATTTCTCCGTTACAGCCAATTACGCTGGCGGCCTCAGCTACGATAGCGAATACGACACCGACGAGGTGGATTACGATGGTGATATCGACCTCCAGGCCGGTGCGGTGAAGTTCGACTACTTTCCTTTCGGTGGGCGTTTCTATCTCACGGCAGGCGCAGCGCTGCCGGACATGACCGCCAGTGTGACAGGAACGCCCAATGTCGGTGGCACCTACGACTTCAATGGCAACACCTATACCGCCGCCAATGTCGGTAGCGTGACAGGGGAGTTGACCATTGCCGATAGCGTTCAGCCCTACCTTGGTCTGGGATGGCGTTCATCCAACAAGACAGGTTTCGGATTCTTCTCAGAACTGGGTGTTTTTTCCACGGACATCCAGGTGGATCTCAGCACCTCAACAGGTCTGGAAAACAACTGGCCCGCGCTTCAAAGCGACATTCGCGCCGAGGAAGAACGTCTCGAAGAGGATGCGGATGCTCTCTCGGTCTACCCGGTGGCCACTTTTGGCGTCAGCTATACCTTCTGAGCAGCACTCGAGACCCAAGGGGATTACCCATTCTCAAGCCGTCCAAACATGGGCGGCTTGCTTTTTGTCGGTGCAGAGATATTTTTAGGCGTATTAACGTGCCCTACCGATGCGATGAAAAGACGTTTTTCGAAGTCCAGCGAGAACCTTTTAAAAGCTCACGATAAGGCGCGTTCTCATGAAATTGCGGACCGCCTGGGGAAATTTCATCGGATATGTCATGCCGATCTGAGATAACGCGCGGGAATGACCTCAAGCAGGCCCGCGAAGAGCACGATGACACCTCCCGCCATCTCGAAGCCTGTTAGGGATTCATCGGCGAGGAGGGCCGCGGAAAGCGCTCCCACCAGCACCTCCATCATCAGCAGGATGCTGACGCGTGCAGGCTCAAGCCGGACCGTCGCCCACATCAATGCCACAAGGCTCAATCCCCACCACAGGCCACCTGTCAGCAGTGCCAGCCCCGTGATCGTGAGGGCCTGACTCGGGACAAGGCTGGGCAGCGGCTCAAGGGACGGGGCGAGAACCAGCGCCGTCACTGCCGCGCCTAGAGCGAAGATGAAGGCGGCGGGTAGAGCCGTGATGGTGGACCTGGCGCGGATGCCGGTGGTGGAGAAAGACCAAAGGATACCGCCAATCAACGACATCCACTCACCTGCTCCCCGGGGCAGCGGGAGATTGCCGTCGGCCCCCAGCATGATGGCCAGTCCTGCCAGGCCCAGGACAATGGCGACAATGCGCAGGCGGGGCGTCGGCCATCCCATCAGGAAGCGGCCGATCAGCGTGCTCCACACCGGGCTGAGAAACCACAGCAGGATGATGATCGCGACCCGTCCATAGAGGAAGCCGATCGAGTAGAGCGCGAACGCTGCACCGCCCAGCGCGACCGAGAACAGGGCGACCGGCCGGGTTCGTGCCAGTTGGCGGCGATTTCGAACGGCAAAGGGCAGAAGAAGTACCACCGTGCCAGCGGTTATGGCGGCTGTCCCCCAGGCGCCCGTCAGGCCCATCCCCCCCAGGGCGCGAACCGGTAGCCAGTAGAATCCCCATAGCACCCCCGTGGCGAGAACGATGGCGGAGGCGAGAAGCGTGCGCTGATCGGGTTGCATACGACATGACCTTGCTATTGCGTGAGGGCGGGGGCGAGTAGCTCCGCGCTAGACGAACCTTGGCGAGTCAGTGTGTTCCTGCGCGAAAGCCGTTATCGCCGATACGGCCATAACGTAACTTTTCTTACTTTTACCAAGAGCGATACCGGCTATTTTCCTGAATGGATGGCGTCATGCAATATATTTGATCTACACATAGAGGTTAGATGTTTGGTCCCGGATGATGAAATCGCCCATAGAAGTTATCCTCTGCTAGCAGCCAGGGAGCTTCTTCATCAATTTATCCGGGAGCAG
>NZ_JARWAN010000047.1:0-6020 GCF_031451755.1 Vreelandella vilamensis
ATTTTATAACATTGACCTTTTATAGCCTGAATCCGTCCCCTTTACAACCCTGAATCCGTCCCCTTTTAACCCTGAATCCGTCCCCTTTTAACCCTGAATCCGTCCCCTTTTAAAGCTAATAGCCTTTTTATTTCAAATAATTACAGCGCCTAAAAGGGAAAAGGTAAAAGTACATAAAAGAGCGCAGGTGCGCTCACCTACCCTCGCTTCGCTCGCCCAGCCCTTCGGGCTGCCTACTAATGACGCGCCAAAGGCGCGGACAATGGCGCTTTCGAGCCGCTTCGCGGCTGCGCGCCAAAGCGGGCACTATACGCGTTAGATCGTGCTGAACGTCAGCAAACCCCTGGTTTAGCAAAGCGGTGGGCTACGCCCACCAACCCCCTGTTACCGCTTCGCTCCATGCCGCTTCGCGGCATCAAAACCTCCATCCCCAAAACTCAAGAGATGGCGCGTAATCGTGAAAAACCTGACTATCCAGGCACACAAAAGCCCGCTCAATGGCGGGCTTTTGCGTGACTGATTCAGACTAAGCCAAAAGTTTTAGTATCTACCGCTAAAAAGTTGTAGATCGTTATAAGAATACAATCTACGTTAATACCCAGTAAATTATAGTTAATGAAGAATATGGAGACTCTACGTTTCCTGAAAGTGGGTTGTAGAAATTTTCTTGCCATAAAATCGCGAAGGACAACATTAGGGAGCATTATGCAGGACATTGATTACCTGCAGTTACTGGAAACCGCGATGGAGCACTCCCTCAATGCTGTGGTGATCACCACAGCCGACCTTGACCTTCCCGGGCCAACCATTATCTACGTTAATGCGGCCATGATGCGCATGAGCGGTTATACCCGGGAAGAGTTGCTGGGCGCCACGCCGCGTTTGTTGCAGGGGCCAAAGACCGATCGTGCCATGCTTGATCGCCTACGAAAGGCGCTGCACGCCGGTGATCCTTTCGACGCCATCACGGTGAACTACCGCAAAGACGGGTCTCCCTATGACGTAGAGTGGAACCTCTCGCCGGTACGCAATAAAACGGGGACTATTACCCATTTTGTGTCGACCCAGCGGGATATTACCGCCTCGGTAGAAGATCACCGACAAAGGTGGTTGGTATCCAGTGCGATTGAAATGTCGTCAGATAGCGTGGTCATCACGGATGCCAACGGCAATATTGAGTACGTGAACCAGGCGTTTGAGCGCTATACGGGTTACATGCGTGATGCGGTGATTGGGCAAAACCCACGGCTGCTTCAATCGGGCCATCACTCGGCCCAATTTTATCGCAATATGTGGGATATCCTGACAAGCGGTGACACCTTTCGCGATACGTTTTTGGATCAAACACGCGATGGAACGTGCCGCTATGTTGAGCAAACCATCAGTCCCATCAAAGATGAGCAAGGGCATATCATCCGCTATGTCTCCGTGGGCAAAGACGTCACTCAGCGGGTAATGTATGAACAGGAACTTGAACGCCTTGCCCATACCGATACCCTGACCGGGTTAGCCAACCGGCTAAGCTTTGAACGGTACTCGGCACTGGAAATGGCGCGCTCCCGACGTTACCAGCGTCCGTTGTCGCTGATCATGCTCGATATCGACTATTTTAAGCCGGTTAACGACATCCACGGTCACGACGTCGGCGACCAAGTGCTGGTCAAGTTTGCCAATGTGCTGCGGGAAAACTTACGCATAACCGATCTATGTGCCCGCTGGGGTGGAGAAGAGTTTATCGTATTAGTGCCTGAAACAACGCTTGCTCAGGCTTTACAGCTTGCGGAAAAGCTACGCGAGGCGGTCGCTGCCACGGCGTTTCCTGTTGTAGGGCAACAAATATCAGCCAGTTTCGGGGTGATTGAGTCACGCCGTGATGAGCTTATGCTACAAATGATAAAACGTGCCGATTTAGCGCTTTATCAGGCTAAAACAGCAGGACGTAACCAAGTCATGGCAGTAGAGGAAAGAGGACATGCATGATGCAGCGTCCCTATGGCTTGGTGATCGTGGCGTATCTTTTAAGGCATACCTCAGTCGATACGGTTTTGACGGCCTGAACCTCTTGCTTTCAAGCGAGATTCAGGCCGTTTTCCGTATCGGTAAATATAAACCACTCTAATCAATACATCGTCGTCCGGTGGTTATGCTCGCTATCTCAATTCATCTGAGTTAATACTGCTGTTACGGGCATTTTGCATTTGTGGACTGACTATAACGGCCTTGGTAAGGCGAAAAATCTTGAAAAGCGGCCTTTTCAGGCCGGGTTTTTACCCCAAAAGAATCTCCTCTGCGGCTTTTTCTCTACGTGTTCTTTAGCAAAGACGATGCCATTCACTTTGCCATACGCCCAGGCATCAAACATTAGTGTGCCTGGTAGGTAGGGTTGCTCGTGTTGATGGTTGGGGGGCTGTCCTGCTAAGCACCATGCCACAGCATCCAAATAGCCTTGCCAATAGGCTTCACTATGCGAAGCGGTATCTGTCTCTTTTGCTACCAGTAGCTCAGCCGCCTGCCCGTAATAGTGTTGAGAGATACTCATTTTACTATCCCCTGCTTTTTAGCTTTAGGCCTAATGGCTTTTATGGTTCTTACGGGATGAATATTTCCATCCTTTTGAAGAATAAACCCAGTTGCTTTTTAGCTCGTGTTTTTCCTCCATTGCCTCTACACGCGCTGTTAACGCTCAGGCCCTTACTCAGACTCAGCCTTGGTTTTGGCTTTATTGACCTCTTGGACGTTTTTCTCGGCGTTCTCGCTATGTTTTTTGCTCGCGGCGAACCGCTCTTTCCATTCGGCACGCTGCTCGGCTAATGCCTGCTTTTCGATTTCTTGAGCAATGAAAATGCCCCCAATCATGCCCCAGACAACGTTATTTCGATGAGAAAAGCCCGCGTAACCAGCGTATCAGGCCACGCTGCGGATGCAGAAGCATCTCACTTTCCAGATATTCGTTTCGCTCTTTCAAGTTTTTGACCTGGCTCTCCAGTTGCACCATCTGATATTGATAGCGCTGTCGGCGCTCTTTCTCATCCGCGAGTTCTTGCTCTATATGCTGTAGGTGTAAGCCCATTTCGTCCAAACGCCCCTCCTTACGGATAGTTTCCTCTCTGCTAGCTGCTAGATCGTCCTCTAGCGCCGCTAGGCGCTCTTTCAGTTTTACATGGGTTTCCTGGCGAGCCGCTTCCCTTCGTTCCTTTTGTCGTTCCTGGAACGCTTCTATACCCCTTATATCGGTAGGCATGTCCTCGCCAGCGGCTTGGGTATCGGCAGCAAGCTTGTTCACCTCTGCCGCGGTCAATGGGGCGCTTTCAAGAGCGGGGTACCTCTGGACGACGGCCCACGCCCTCGACCACTGACGCCACGTTGACCAGGGCAAGCCTAAGCCACCTTCCTCAATGGGTGCTTCGCACATTTTGTGCCAAGTGCTGAAGCCAAGGGCACCGATTGGGCTGGACTCGATAGCCTTCTTTGAGGGGCGGCCCTTAGATAGAACGTCTGGTAGCTGCTCGCGCACCGTACGCATGAAAACCATCCATTGGTTAGGCACGGACTCTGTTCCAAGGGCGGCTACGAGAGTGGCGTGAATGTGGCGCGCTTCGTCGCTGCGAATATGCGTAACAGGTTGCATTTGCCAATCTCCAATAAATGTGTAATTGTGTATTTATTACACATTATAACACATTTATTGAGATACAACGCTTGCGCGTAAGTACGCTTTAACAAACCATACTTACACGCGGCATAGCCGAGTAAGTATGGGAGGCCTAGGTATGAAACCCCGAAGCGAGGAACGAGCGTAGTGGGTGTAATAGGCCGACGAGGCGATGAGCGCACGGTGCCACAAGGGCTCGCCCGGCACCGTTGCCGATATCGCCTCTGGGGTTCGGTTGGAACGAAGGGTCGGTACTGGATCGTCCACTTGGCCGACCAAGAGGACGATCCAGTACCGACCTTGAGTGACAACCCAGGGTTTTACTGAGGAAGCATAAATGCCAACTGAAAAAACAAAACAGGATTACAGGAAGCTCGCTCAACACTTCTACGATAAGCGTTTGAACGGCGAGCCACCGACACCCAAAAAGATCACAGACGCTTTGCAGAAATGCTGCCACCAGTACCGACCGGCTTATTGGCGACGTCTGCGTAACGCTGTCGAGTTCGATCAAAGGGAAAAAGGCTATGAGGAATCTGCCGAACGGATTAAGCACACCCGGAATTTGATGACCACTATTAGCACTGGTGAAGGCATTATTGACTCGACGCTGCGCGGTGAGACGCCACCGAAGCAAAAAAGAGCGAAGTCGATTAGCCCTGACGATATTGAAAAGCTCATGCAGGCAGTCAAAGAGCTGAATGATGGAAAAGAGACCTCTGCTGCAATTTTTTTGGTCAGAAACTTAGGTGTGCGTCCGATTGAGCTTTTGAGCCTGCAAGTCGATAAAGAGCGGGGGTTAGTTCATGTGGTGGGTGCTAAAAAGTCTGGTGGCTTGCGTGGTGCTGATCGAGTGCTGACGCTGCCCGATGATCCACATATTCGTCGTAATATTGCTGGTGCTGCTCGCATTGTGCAGCGTGCCGAACGTGAGAAAGGAGGGGTAGTGCATCGTATCCAGTCTCGACTAGATCGGATTTCTCGCAGGCTGTGGCCCCGTCGACAGGCGCGGCCCAGCCTGTACACGTTTCGGCATGCGCTTGGCGGGAATTTGAAAGCTATGGGGTTAAGTCGTCCCGCTATCGCTTACATCATGGGCCACCAAAGCACTAAATCAGTGGAGGTATATGGAGATCGGCGAAAAGGATCCGGAACTATCGGTATAAAAATCTCGGGTAATGAAGCTCAGGCGTTTCAGGGCCGTGAGAATCATCGAGAAGCACCGGACGGGCTGCCCGAATCCAAAATTCCCCCCGCGCTGAGATCGGTTGCAGACAGTTTGAAGAGCCAACCCTCGGAAACTCCGGTTCAGCAAAAGGAAAAACCAGCGCAATCAGCCGCTTCGGCACCACCTAATCGGTTTCGAGGACCGAGCTTTTGATATGGTTTATTTCTGACCGGCTTTACGTGCTTCAAACGCGCGTAGCGCTGCGTCTTCCCAGGAGTCGCCAGGGCGTGCGTGTTTTGCGATCACTTCGGAGGGGATACCGTAGACTGAATGTTGATCGCTAGACGGTGGTTGTTTCTTTGTTTTTGCCTTGCGCCCCGTTTTTTTGGCATTTTTTTCACCGAATGTGAACACAAAATGAGAGACACGCCGCCCGGTTTTGCGCTGATCCCATTTCACCCATAACGAAGTGTGCTCATTAACCTGCTCTACGGCGGGTTCAACAACTCGTTTTTTGAAATCTTTGATCGCCGGATACTTGCCTTCAAGCATGAATGCGTCACGCAGCCACTCGATAGAAACTTCTCGTTCACCGACATCGCGCCACTGACATAACAGTTCATACAGTCGTATGGCATAGCCGCTGTTGAGTTTCGCAACGTCACTAAGCATGTATCGCGTGAACTGCTCAGTGAGCTGGGTCAGGTAAGGCAGCATATCCTTGCTGAACCGCAGCTCCACTCGCCCTTCGGACTTGACGTAGAGAATGGACTGCACCCAGCCAGTAATGAGCGTGCTGGTGCGCTTACCGCGTCCGTTTGGCTCCTGCTTTATCCAAACTTCACGGCGCTTGAGTCGCAGAGCAGCATCAGCCAGCTCCTTGTAGACCGAGTGCGACTCGGTGCCTGATAGGGCGGCATAATCGGCTGCGCTGACGCTATATAGGATATCGTCGGTGATCGGCTGATCACGGCGCACTTGAGTGATACAAGACAGCATAATGCGCTGCTCGGCGGGTGATAGACGGTAAGACGCCTCTACCAAAGCATTGCTCTTGTAAATTGGCTTACTTATTTCTTGTTGTTCACTCATAAGGCTACTTTTAAGGGATTTTATAACATTGACCTTTTATAGCCTGAATCCGTCCCCTTTACAACCCTGAATCCGTCCCCTTTTAACCCTGAATCCGTCCCCTTTTAA
>NZ_JARWAN010000048.1:0-5511 GCF_031451755.1 Vreelandella vilamensis
CTAGATACTACCCCTGATACGCTTCCGATCCCTGCTGGGCTGGAAGTCGAAGTGCTGGGTAATACCAGCGGGAAGACAATAAACCTGGAAAGTGGTGCCAGCGTTGTCGGTCTGGATGCAGGCACTGCAGACGTTAATCTTGTCGGTATTGCCTCGACTGATGTGACCGTTGTCCGCAATGGCACAACGCTTGAGATTCGCAACGCTGATGGCGATGTCCTGGTCAGCGTGGCAGCCGGTACTGACGCTACCACAGAGCTTTCCTTCTCTGACGGCAGTGCAACCATGGCCGTTTCCGGTTCTGATCTTACCTTTGGCGGTCAGACACTGGCTGACGGTGATGAAGTTGCCGGTGCAGACGTAACGGTGACCGGAGAAGGCAGCGGTGCAGACGAAGGCCAGACCTTTAGTCTCACTGCAGATAGCACGGCAGTAAACGAAGGCGGCACTGCCACCTTTACCCTCGACACCACCAACGTCGCTGAAGGCACCGAAGTGGCTTACACCATCTCTGGTGTTGACGCCGCTGACGTGGTCGGTGGTTCACTGACCGGCACCACGACTGTCGGCGCTGATGGCACCGCTACCATCGACGTGGCCCTTGCTGAAGATGCAAGCACTGATGAAGGCGCGGAGACGCTGACATTGGCATTGGACAACGGCCAAGCCACAGCCGATGTCACTGTCAACGACACTAGCGTTGCCACCACGTTTGAGCTGACGGCGGCAAGCCAGACGGTTGAGGAAGGCAACGCGCTGACCTTTACCGTGACGGCTAACCAGGCTGTGGATGCTGACACCGATGTCACCTTCACGCTGGTACCGGGTGATGGTACGGCTGTCAATGCGGGTACGAACGACACCAACACCAACGACTTCGGAACGGGTTCCTTCAATCCGCAGACGGTTACGATCCCGGCGGGTAGCACTGAAGTGACCTTCGACGTAACACCGCAGGCTGACGGCGTTTCTGAACTGCCCGAAGACTTTGTGGTGCGCGCTGAAGTTGATGGCGAAGTAGTGGGTGAAGTTACCGCTACAGCACAGGATGCGTCAGGCGCTAATGCAGGCCAGACCTATACGCTCACTACAGGTGTCGACTCACTGACTGGTACTGCCGGCAGCGACACTTTTGTGGGTGCAGATGATGGTGGTGTTACCACAACTTCTAACTTGGGTGACGAAATTGACGGTGCTGCTGGTACGGATACCGTTAAGATCACTACAGACCAAGCGGCTGCTAACATCCCGAGCCTGACCAACATTGAAAAGCTGCACTTGGTCAAAGCTGGTGCAACTGATCATCAGAGCGTCAATGCGGCAGCAATTGCCGGGCTGAAAACTCTTGAGTTGGAAGGTGGCGAAACCAACGCTACTGGTCAGGTTACGGCAACCATGGGTGCTGGTCAGTCCCTGATTCTCGACAGCATCACGGATGGCGATGCTACAGGTGATGCTGGTAACAATGGTGATGTACTGGTCGCTTCCTCCGCCGCTGTAACTTCGGTTGATGTGACGGTTGATGGTGCAAGCGCTCAGACCGACGTCGCTGACTTTACTGCAGGTAACGACCTGGATTTGGACATCACCGGAGCTAACGTTGCTACTGCTAACCTCACGGCAGTCGGTATCAACAACATTAGCCTGGCCAACGCTGGCACCTCTCTTGAGACGCTTAACGTAGCTGGTGAAGGTTCTGTCGTGGTTCAAAACCAGCTTTCGCTGGAGTCTGTCGACGCATCCGCCAACACTGGTGGTGTGACTGTCAACAACTCAGGCCTCGGTATTGGTGAAGATGTGGCCGTTACTGGCGGTTCAGGTAATGATGTCCTGACGGTTAATCTGGCTTCTAACGCAACCGTTGATGCCGGTGCAGGCGACGACGTTGTGACTCTTAACAACGCGACTGCCGCTAATCTGGTTAGCTCTGCAGGTGTTGCAGACAGCATCGATGGTGGTGAAGGTACGGACGTACTTTCCCTAACCTCTGCAGGTGCACAGGCCCTGTCGGTTGATGCCGCTGCCGATCGTGCGGTTATCAAGAATTTTGAAATTTTGCGTATCGATGGCTTGGACGCAGACACTGATGCTGCCGCCCCGAACGATAGTTTCGACATTTCTGCGTTTGGTCTGAACTCGCTTCAGGTCACAGGCGATGTCGTGGACAGCGGTGCTGGCACTGCGCAGACAGCTACCGTAAGCGGCTTCACCTCTGGTGCAACAGTTGAAACCCGCCTTGCTGCGGATCAGAGTGCTGCCCTCAACGTTGGTATGACTGGCGCCACGGGTGCTAACACTCCCGATGACACCTTGAACCTGAAGCTGAACGCTGACCTTGTAGACCAACCTACCGCAGGTGCTCCAGCAAACGCTTTCGCCGCGAGCTTTGGTGTTGACGGTATCAACAAGCTGAACGTTACTACCGCTGATCGCGTTAATACTGATGGCGCAACTGGCCGTGATGATGGTTACATCCTGAATCTCACCAACGCGTCTAACGTTGACACAATCACTGTGGATGGTGATCGTGAGCTCAGCTTCACTTCAGGTACTAATACTGATGCGCTGGCTAACTTCAACGCTGCTGACCTGACTGGTGACTTGATCGTTGACCTGAATGGTTTCACTGGTACCCAAGGCGTTACCGTCACCGGTGGTGCTGGCACCAACGATCTGACAGGTACTGATCTGGCTGACATCATCGTTGGTGGTGATCGTGCCGATACCATCACAGGCGGTGCTGGTGCTGACTCGCTGACAGGCGGTGCGGGCGCAGACACTTTTGTCTTTGCTACCGGTGATTACACAGCTGCAAGTGCGACTGCTCTGGCAGCTGCTGCGGACAAGATCACTGACTTCGCAACTGCAAGCGACATCATTGATTGGAGTGCCAACCTGACAGTTGAGCAAAACGGTGCTGCGATTGGCGGTAACGCTGCCATCAACGCTGAAGGTTTTGCGAGCTTCGCGACAGGCGATGATACGCTTGTCAAGAAGATCACAGCTGTTGAGGCTGCAATTGACGCTGGAACCAATTCAGACGGTGATTTCGCCATCTTTGAAGACAGTGGTAACACTTATGTCTTCATCTCTGAAGGTACCAGCGGTGTTGGCGCAGGCGACGGCCTGGTCGAGCTGACAGGCGTTACCGGTTTGTCTGACAGCACTATTACTGCTGGTGACATGACCATCGCCTAATCCCTCTCCCTGAGAAGGATGCCTATCACTTGATAGGTTAAGGTAAGACAAACCCTCGACTACGGTCGGGGGTTTTTTATTCTGGGTATCCTGTGGTGGTGAAAAATTCTACGATCTGTAAGTTGATCAAAAAATGACCATCTTGCTGATGGTTTTCTTCGTTTGGGGCTGAGGAAAGGTGGGTATGAAGAGGATACTGGGGCTGGGAAATGGCGTTGAGGAAGAAACAGAGCGCTAAACCACACCATTCAGGCAGGCGTCATCCTTGGCGACTGCCAATAGAAAGTGCTGCATGTGTAAGGTGATGGATATCAAGCGGCGTTTAGCCGGTAGCTATGATGCAACCCGCCTACCCATTGCACCGATTCCAAACGATAGCGTTCTGGTTCCTGTGGCATATCGCTGTCGTTGGTAGCGACTGCGATTATAAAGGCTCTCCGGTATAGTGAGCATGTTTTCGCTATCTGAACCGAAAGGAAACTTATGGCGCTTCTCTCTCACCAACTGTTAATTCCCTCCGACTTGGCATCGCTCTTTGAATCGCAGCGAACGCTATTGCCCTTTGAGTCCTTTTGTCGTGGCTTTGCGTGGTATCTCTGTCCGGTGGTCGTGGCGAAGGAGCCGCAGTGGGTGTTGATCAATGTTGCCTTTGGCTTCGTTGAGCTGCTTGAGAATATGTCGCCACCGAACGCCAATGCCGTGGAAAAGGCAGCGTTTGACGTGATTGAGCTGGCGAGCCCTCTGGATCGTGAGAAGGACAACGTGAGTGTGAGCTTCAACCCTGCTGACATGACCTGGCATATCGCTGACAAACTACCGACGCACGTAGGAAAGCAATACCAACGTGTCGAACAGGCGCTACGGCAATGTCACGATATCTACGAGGCGGATGAGGCCATTGAGCAGATTAACGCCAAGCCACTGACCATCGGTGATCAGCGTATTGTTCCCGTAGAAGGCGTCTACGGCGTACTGCTGGAATTGGCTGATGACTTTAGAGACTACATGCAGTCGACGCCCTGGTGGAAGCAGCTATGGCACCTATCGACGAAGCAAACCCCGTGGCTTGAACCGTAGGAAGGCGGGTATCATGTAAGCGATAAAGTCGCTTTGCATTTCCACCAATGACCACACGCAAAAGGAGCCACTTCATGGCCAAGCAAGACGATAAGCAGCAAACGATCACGATTGACGGCACTGAGTACAACGTCAATGATCTCTCGGAAAACGCCCAGAATCAGGTTTTGAATCTACGTGTTACAGATGCCGAGATCGAAAAGCTCAACCAGCAGCTGGCGATTTATCAAACCGCACGTACTGCGTATGCACGGGCGCTGAGTGAAGAACTGCCGAAGAAAGAGACGCACTGAGTATGTTGAAAGTAACGCTATTATTCGCCACCGCCGTGCTATTAACCGGCTGTGGTGGCGTGCCGTTAGTGCCGTGTATTTGATGTTGGCCTTCTGATGTCGAAAAACTTCAAAGCCCATTTACCCACGCTGATTATCCTGACGCAACGGGAGCATCAGCGGCTAAGCAATCAGGCCAAACGGCTGCAGGCCTATGCCCTGGATCTCGACACGCTGAACACGTACAGAGCGAAGTGGATTGATCTCCTGGGGTATGTCGACTTCTTGCCAATGCTGTTGCAGGCGATGGAGTCGCTGATTGCTCAGCAGGGGAAAGGGGAGGCAACAGAAGCCGCTTACGATGAAGTGGTCTTCCAGATTGGTATCTACAAGAAATCGTGCTGGGCCTTCATCAAGACGTTCTACGGCTCGATCAATCCCTACGTGGATCGCTGGCTAAAGGTATTGCCCGATTACAAATACCAGTTCGAGCAACGCTACGAAGCGGGCAGGAAGCTCTCTGTGCCGGAACAGGCTGAGCTGATCCGCGCATTAGTCGACGTCGTGCCTAACCGGGACGACCCGTATAACCTACGCCAAACACCGGAAGGCAGGGCGTTACGGGAAGCAGCAGCGCGTTCTGAGGCGGACACCAACGCCCTTGATGAGCCGCCTTCATCGACAAGTAATGTAGTGGATATGTTTAGCTTCAAGAAAAAACGGCGTTGATCGTATTCTACCTATCGGGCATTTATGCCCGCCTATGTCGCCCTGTGCGGCGTTCTATGCCACTACCCGATAAATCCCTACCTTGCAGCATAAACGCGGCCCTATGGCCGCTGTGAACTGCTAAACTAGCGCTAGTCTTTAGGTAGTTAACCTCGTAGACCAAGAATTGTATCGAAGATAGTAGAAGCCGTATCAATCACTTTGGCGTTAGCCTGGTAGTACTGCTGATAACGGA
>NZ_JARWAN010000049.1:0-4780 GCF_031451755.1 Vreelandella vilamensis
CTAGATACTACCCCTGATACGCTTCCGATCCCTGCTGGGCTGGAAGTCGAAGTGCTGGGTAATACCAGCGGGAAGACAATAAACCTGGAAAATGGTGCCAGCGTTGTCGGTCTGGATGCAGGCACTGCAGACGTTAACCTGGCAGGTATTGCCTCGACTGATGTGACCGTTGTCCGCAATGGCACAACGCTTGAAATTCGCAACGCTGATGGCGATGTCCTGGTCAGCGTGGCGGCCGGTACTGACGCTACCACAGAGCTTTCCTTCTCTGACGGCAGTGCAACCATGGCCGTTTCTGGTTCCGACCTTACCTTTGGTGGACAGACACTGGCTGACGGTGATGAAGTTGCCGGTGCAGACGTAACGGTGACCGGAGAAGGCAGCGGTGACACTGGCGGTGGCGACACTGGCGGTGCAGACGAAGGCCAGACCTTTAGTCTCACTCAAGGTGCTGATAACCCGACCGGTGCTGCTGGCGACGATACCTTCAACGCTTTCGTTGACGCTGGTACAGCGACCTTCCAACCGAACCTCGACACAGTCGACGGCGGCGAAGGTAACGATACGCTGGTGGCCTACGGCCTTGCTGTTGGCGCTGCTGACGTTTCACTGGCAAACGTAACCAACGTCGAGAACCTGGTGTTCCGCGCAACTGGCGCTTCGCAGTTCGATATGTCCACCACTGACTCTGGCTCGGCTATGCTGAAGTCCGAGGGCTCTAGTGCTGCTCTTGACTTCAACAACATCGGCAGCACCGATGCCAAGCTGAACGTGACTGGTGCGACGGGTGGTAATCACCAGTTCACTTACACCACGGCAGCTCTCGCTGGTGCCGCGGATGCGGTCAGTCTGGACGTGAACGGTGCTCAGCTCGGAGCCACACAAATCGACATCGATGACAACGGCGGCACGGGTGCCATCGAAACGCTGAACGTCGATTCTTCCACAGCGGCTTCCAGCTTCACCCAAGCTTTCGACCTGGCGAACAACTCCACGCTGAACGTCACCGGTGATGCCAACCTCACCCTGACGGGTGCGATGAACGCCCTGAACACCGTGGCAGCGGGTGATTTCACTGGTGACTTGTCTATCGACCTGACAGGCGCTGGCCGTATTCTGGATGTGGTCACGGGTTCCGGTGATGACACCGTCAGCGTTACTCACGGTGCTCTGGTAGCGGCTGCGGGTGCAACGCAAGACAGCATTGACCTGGGTGCCGGCGATGCCGACCGTGTAGTGGTTGACACAGAAGCCAGCGCCACCACAGCAGCGACCATCAACACTGTCGTCAGCAACGCCGAAGTGCTGCGTTTTACTCCGGTTGCTGGTACTAACCAAGATGACGCTCTGGTTGCAGACGCCTACACCAATATCAATACCTTTGAGTTCGGTGCGTATACGGCGAATGATGACACTGTAGGTCTTGCGGTGACAGGCCTCGAAAGCACCGATAACCTGGTCTTCCGTGGCAATATCACTGGTGGTATTAACGCTGGCACCTCTGCAGAAGAGGCAGTGACACTAGCCGGTGCTTCTGCTAATCAAACGGCTAATCTGTCGGTAGGTGGCACTAACGCCATTACCATCACAGGTGGTGCGGGTAATTCTAATAATAATGCAGCTGCTGCTGCTCTTACTGCCGACACTGCAGTAACTAAAGTGGCGCTCGATGTTTCCAGCGCACCCTTGACGGTTCGCGGTGGTGCTGGTGACGGTACCGGAGCAGATGGTGTTGCATTCAGCAACGTCTCCGTTATGGATGTGACCGGCTCTCAGACGCTGATCATTGAAGGCCCGACAGCTGGCGATGCTGGCTTCGACCGCGCAGTTCAGTTCAACGCCGGCGACTACACCGGTGACATCACCGTGACCACTGCGACTTCAGCCACTGGCGATGTTGTCACCACTGGTTCCGGTAACGACACCATTACCACGCTGGCGGGTAACGATACCGTGACGGCTGGCGATGGCAACGACAACATCGTTACAGGTGCTGGCAACGACACCATCGATGCGGGCGCAGGCAACGACCAGATCACCGCGGGTGCAGGTATTGATTCCATCACTACCGGCACGGGTGAAGACGTTGTTTCTTTCGCGGGTATCACAGTGGCTACAAGCCGTGACACCGTGACCGACTTTGATGTCGCCATGGATGAGTTGCGCATCGGTACTGCCGATACTACCGCTGGAACCCTCGCTGGTGCAGCTGCATCACGCTTCAACGTGACCGCCGCCGACGACACGATCACCGCGACTACTCAAGACCTGATCGTGTTCCAGTTCAACGCCACCAACAACGGCGCGGATCTGGACCAGGCCGGTATGTTGAATGGTACCGAGCTGCTGAAAGGTGTTGGCGATGCCAACCCGGCGGTTATCACTGTTGCCAATGGCCAAACCGGCTTTATGGTAGCTACTGACGGTGAGGCCGCTTACCTGTACCACTACAACGCAGGCGTCGACACTGACGTTGCAGCTGGCGAAATCGCACTGGTCGGTACCTTCGACAATGTGACCGACGCCTCTGCACTGGCCGGTCAGATTGAAATCGCCTAAATGACATTGAGCTTGACCTGACAGTTAAGATGTCAGTTTGACATAGCCCCCGAGTTTACCCTCGGGGGCTTTTTACTTTGGAACCTTTGTGATGTCAGATATTGTTGCCAAGCAATACACCCAGTGGTGTTACCCCCAGCCCATCCCGGACATGGCCAAGGCCATCAAGGAAACGGGCTATTACGAATTCACCGACCCACGGCTGTTCTGGCCGCTGCTGTGGCCGGAAGGCCGCCAAGGTAAGCCGCCGCTGCGGGTCCTGATTGCCGGTTGTGGCACCAACCAGGCAGCTTACAATGCCTTGAGCAATCCAAGCGCCCAGGTGACGGCCATCGACCTATCCTTGACCAGCCTGCAGCACACGCAGTACCTGAAAGAGAAACATGGGTTGGACAACCTGACCTTGCATCATCTGAATTTGTTGGAGGTGGATACCCTCGATCAGCAGTTCGATTTGATTATCTCTACCGGTGTGCTGCATCACCTACCCGATCCCGAGGCGGGGCTTTGTGCGCTGGGGAGTGATGAGCCTGATGCTCTATGGCTACTACCGCCGTGTGGGTGTCTACATGATGCAGGAAGCGTTTCGCCTGCTCGGGTGCGAGCAACGTCAGGAAGACGTTGATTTGGTAAAAGCGACCCTGACCTCTTTGCCCGAGTGGCACGCCGCTCGCCCCTACGTGAGCAGCGCAACGGACTTGTCGTATGACGCCGGCATCGTGGATACCTTTCTGCACCCGCAGGATCGTGCCTATACCGTGCCGCAATTAATGGATTTTGCTGCTCAAGCGGGGCTAGGCTTCTGGGACTGGGCGGATCGACTGGCTTATAACGCCGAAGCCGGTGTGCCGGAGGGGCACCCACTGCATGCGCGCCTGCCCCACCTGAGCGAAGTGGATCGCTGGGCGGTGATGGAAATCATCGCGCAGACACGTGGAACGCACCGCTTCATTCTGGCCCGCCCCGAGCGGATGAAAACCGTTCCCCCTGTCGACTTCACCACGGATGACTACCTGAAGTGGGTGCCTCGTGTTCGCCACCTGCTGGAAGTCGTCCACCCGGAAGATAAAGCCACAGGACGATTGGCCCGGCTGAAACGCGACTGGCACGAGTTCGACCTGACC
This sequence comes from Vreelandella vilamensis, assembly GCF_031451755.1. Lineage (NCBI taxonomy): Bacteria > Pseudomonadati > Pseudomonadota > Gammaproteobacteria > Oceanospirillales > Halomonadaceae > Vreelandella > Vreelandella vilamensis. The sequence continues at coordinate 3,684 of NZ_JARWAN010000049.1, forward strand.
CCCGAGGAAACGCTGCTGGTCAAGTACGTTAACGGCGAACACACCGTGGCGGATATTCTGGGGCTGATCAAGACACAGGATCGCGTCGACTTGTCTCAAAACGTTGCCAGAGCTTTTTTTGCCCGGATGTATGATCAGGGGCACTTCCTGTTTCACCATGCCGGCGCACACTATCAGCCCTGAACGTCTTTCTACCATGAACCCACAAAAGACCCTATTGCATGTCTGAATGGATCGTACTGTCATCAACGCAACACGCGCGAAAACGTGCTTTGCCACGTGTCGGTTTCCAGTTTGCCGCCCAAGATAGCGTCGTACCCATCATGGCGGTGGAGTTAGGCCGGCTCCTGTCGCACTACGTGATTGCCTTTCTCAAGCAAGAGGCGGGGTTTCAGCCCGTTGCCCTCTTAAGCCACGATGCCCAGCGCAATCTGTACGTAGCGCCAGACGGTCGATGGCTCGGAAAATACGTTCCCGCCGCTCTGCGCAGCTATCCTTTCGCCATGGCCTCTTCACCGGATGGCCAGCAACAACTGGCGATACATTCTTCGCACCTAAGCGACGAAGAGGGCAGCGCTCTGTTTACTGAGGCGGGCGAACCCAGTGAATGGGTAAACAAGACGATGGTATTTTTGAAACATTGCGAACAGCACCGCCGGATCACGCAAGAGGCGATGTCTGCCCTCGATAAGGCAGGGATTATCGAGCCCTGGCCTTTAACGATCGAACGGGCAGAGCAAACCCCGCTGAACGTGCAGGGCCTATACCGCATCAACGGCCAAGCGCTGAATACCTTGGATGCAGACACCCTGCACTCCCTAAGAGGCGCATCATTGGCGCTGGCCCATGCCCAGATGTTCTCGACCCATCAGCTCTACCAGCTAACCGAGCGTGCTGAGCTGCTAGCCAAGTACACCGACAGTGGCAACGCCCCGGATAACCTCGACGAAGTATTCGGCGGTGAAGACGACGATTTAGAATTTGATTTTAGCTAAGGAGCTTTAAAACAATGGTTCGGACAGTTTTAAAGAAAGCCTGATGCTCAGATAATAGGGTCTCTCACAACACCACCACCCGAGCACAGGCTTTCATGGAAA
>NZ_JARWAN010000050.1:0-4611 GCF_031451755.1 Vreelandella vilamensis
GGCTAAGCAATCAGGCCAAACGGCTGCAGGCCTATGCCCTGGATCTCGACACGCTGAACACGTACAGAGCGAAGTGGATTGATCTCCTGGGTTATGTCGACTTCTTGCCAATGTTATTGCAGGCGATGGATGCGCTGATTGCTCAGCAGGCGAAAGGGGAGGCAACAGAAGTCGCTTATGATGAAGTGGTCTTCCAGATCGGCATCTACAAGAAATCGTGCTGGGCCTTCATCAAAACGTTCTACGGCTCGATCAATCCCTACGTAGATCGCTGGCTAAAGGTATTGCCCGATTACAAATATCAGTTCGAGCAACGCTACGAACTCGGTAGAAAGCTCACCGTGGCCGATCAGGCCGAGCTAATCCGCGCGCTGATAGACGTCGTGCCTAACCGGGACGACCCGTATAACCTACGCCAAACACCCGAAGGCAGGGCATTATGGGAAGCAGCAGCGCGTTCTGAGGGGAATGCTAGTGCTATTGATGAGCCGCCCTTATCGACAAGTAATGTAGTGGAGTTGTTTAGCTTCAAGAAAAAACGGCGTTGATCGTATTCTACCTTCGGGCTCTTATATCTGCCTACGTTGCCCCGTGCGGCGCTTTATGCCGCCACCTTATGAATTCCCCTACCTCACAGCATAAACGCGGCCCTATGGCCGCTATGGGTCTTCTGATGCTGGGTTACGACAGGCAGCCTCAATGAAAGTCTTTGAATTCTTGAGCCAGGCGAGCTAGGTAGGGGATGGTGTGGTTGTCGCGTGCTTGCTGATGGGCGTCCGGGTAGAGGATTGCCAGCAGGCAATAGTGTTCTTCCTCCAGTTCACCTTGCACGTATACCAAGGCCGCATCTTGGTCCGAGGCATTCATCGGACACTTCCGGTCCGCCTGGGGGCGCTTTCTGGGGAAGGTGGTTGGCGGGACGGCAATGTGGATGTGCATCAACCCCGCGCGAAAGGCGCTATGAGGGTGGGTGTAAGGCGCATCGTTGCCGAAGCAATCAGGCACGACCTCCCGGCCAGCAGTGATATAGTCCGTGAAACTCTCCAGAAGTTCCTGCTTGAACCCAGGGAAAGTGGCGTCAATGTTGTCGAAGTAGTGTTCCGTTTCCGGATGGAAGGCTACCTCAATCACCTGCCTTTCTCGCTTTTTCACTCAGCTTTACTGTCATGAGCGTGGCAGCGGCGGCGTAGGCTGCAGGGGAAACCGTCGAGTCATACGTCTTGGCGATCACCTGTCGCTGCTTGGACACATGGGCTGCCAGGGCCATGCGGCTACGCGCCTTGGCGATGGCACGACGAAAACCACACTGTTCCAATAGTGCGGTGACGTCGCTGGGTGTCTCGGGGTCATTCATCAAGCGCTTGAGTTCGCGCTCCATCGTGCGCAACCGTTTGGTAAGCCCCTCCAGTGAGCGATAGTCAAGCGGGGCATCACCGCTCTCTTCGACCGTTAGAATGTACTGGTCGGCATCTTCGACCAGTTGATCGAAAGATACCTGGGCCTTACGCATCAATCGCTGAAATGTGTCGTCCCCTGGCTGGTTGCTTTCACGGGTATCCGCGATACGCTGAATAAGCCGACCGGCATTGTTGGCCAGGTCGAAGGCAACGTCGAGCAAGTGCTGGACAAGAGGGTTAGGAATAGCCGTTATCATGATCAATACCTCCCACCGTGATATAGGGTGGCTGACAATCAGTGTATCATACCGATGCCAAGCGCCTGTGTCCGCCACGCCACTGATAAGCTGCTAAACTCTCTCTATGACTGCTTACCCCGATTCCCAAGGCCCTGAAACGGCGCCTATCCCTCCGGCTACCCGCACGGCGTTACTCACCGAGCTGGAGACTTACGAGCACCTGCTGTTCGAGCCCATGACCCAGGCTGACCTGGATGGCCTCTATGCGCTTTATGACCAGTGGCTGGCGACTCTGGGCGATTCCCCCGAAGCCATTGCGCTGTGCGACTGTGGTGGTGAAAAATTCCACGACCTATAAGTTGATCAAAAAATGACCATCTTGCTGATGGTTTTCTTCGTTTGGGGCTGGGGAAAGTCGGGAACGAAAAGGGTATGTGGGCTGGAAAAATAGCGTGGAGGAAGAAATAGAACAGCTAAACCACACCATTCAGGCAGGCGTCATCCTTGGCGACTGCCAATAGAAAGTTCTGCATGTGTAAGGTGGTGGATATCAGGCGGCGTTTAGCCGGTAGCTATGATGCAACCCGCCTACCCATTGCACCGATTTCAAACGATAGCGTTCTGGTTCCTGTGACATATTGCTGTCGTTGGCGGCATTACCATCAGAAATAACGGGAGGGTCTCCGCCATTGGTCATGTGGGGGCGTGCCGTGTTGTAAAAGTGTCGATATTCCGTCAATCGTTGATTCAAGTGGCGCAAGCCCAATGGCACAAGGTAATCCAGCAATTCCTCCTGCAGTGTCCGATTAAAACGTTCGACCACGCCATTCTGCCAAGGACTCCGGTAACTCGTTCGCCTTACCTGCATGCCAAAACCTGGCAACGTGTGTTTTGCAACATGGGAAAATGCTGTATCACGATCCATTACCATGATGCGACCTTGGGCATCATCGAACGGAAAGGCTTCCCGTAGTTGCTGAGCGATCCACTGGGCAGTGGGGTTATAGGTGGCGCGTGACCAGATCAAACGACGCCGGTGGTGATCGACAATGTTCAAGATGAACACCTGCCGACAATAGATATCGAAGGTGGTTTTGAAGTCCATACCGCATACGTTGTGGTTATTCAAAAAAGTTCGCCATGTCGGCTCCTGTTGATATCGTCGCGAGCGATCAGATGGGGGCGGAGAAAAACCATGTTTCTTGAGAATGCGGGCTACGTTGTTCTTGTCGATAGGGCGCTTCAAATCATGCCGTAGCAAGGCAGCGATACGTCGACAGGAATATCCAGGGTTCTCCCGATGAATCGTCAATATCCAGTCTTCTACATACACGGGCGTGAGGGGGCGACCACGACACTTTCCCGCGACTGACTTGTAATGCCAAATTAATTGTATTTGTCGATGAAACCACTGGATCACCGTAATAGGGCGAGGTGGGAACGCCGAGAGATACCACGGCAGTAGCGGTGAAAGCCGCCGATAATGGCCGTACTGATTGCCGAGCAGAAAGCCACCGAATCCACACAGAAACAACACGATAACAAGCACCAACTTTTGGTCTCCTTCTCTCCTTGAAAGCATCGCATCGTAGGCGTTGGTTGGTACAATGGCAATCAACCTACAAGGGGCGCGACAACGACAGCGCTCATGCCTTGTCAACACTTTTTAGGAAGCACTCATGCCCGAATGGATCGCGCTATCGCCCAGCCAGCACAAGGCCAAGCATTACTTGCCCCGCCAAGGCTATGCTTTTGCCATTAACCAAGCCGTCGCGACCATATTACTGGCGGAAATGCCCAAGCTGTTGCCGCACTATGCGCTGGGGTTTATCCAACAAGGCGAACGTTACCAGCCGATGGCACTGCTGAGTTTGGATGGGCAGAATAACCTTTACTTGCACAGTGATGGGCGTTGGTTAGGTAATTATGTGCCCGCCTCTTTACGTGGATATCCCTTCACGTTGGCCAATAGCGAAACCGGCGAGAAAGTCTTCGCCATTGATGCCGATCACCTCAGCGATAAGGTAGGCGAGCCGTTATTTGATGAGGAGGGCAATCTTACGCAGAGAGCTGCGCAGACACTCGATTTCCTTAAACAGTGCGAGCAAAACCGCCAAGTGACCCAGCAAGCGGTAAAGGTGTTGGGAGATGCCGGGGTGATTGAACCTTGGCCCTTGAAAATTGAACGTGGCGAAGGCCAAGAGCCATTAGCGGTGACGGGACTGTATCGGATAGATGAAAAAGCCCTGAATGCCTTGGAAGGGGAGGCGTATGCCGCACTTAAAGGCGCACCAATGGCCTTGGCTCACGCACAACTGTTTTCAATGAGCCAGCTTAACCAGTTAACCGAAAGAGCGAAACTTCACGCGAAGCAGGGTACGGTGGACGCCCCAGAAAACCTCGACAGTGTTTTTGATAACGATGACGATTTAGAATTTGATTTTGATAGTTAATTCAACGACCCATTAAGGAGCAACACCATGGCAGATGAAAAGAAGCAAACGATCACGATTGACGGCACTGAGTACAACGTGGCCGACCTTTCCGAAAACGCCCAGAACCAGGTGTTGAACCTGCGCGTGACCGATGCTGAGATCGAAAAGCTCAAGCAGCAGCTGGCCATCCATCAGACCGCCCGCACGGCCTATGCGCGGGCGCTACAGGAAGAACTGCCCAAGAAAGAGGTGCATTGATGCGCGTTATGTTGATTGCCGCTCTGGGCCTGGCCCTGGGTGGCTGTGTGCCCTTCGTGCCGATTATTTGATCAAAGCGTCAATGCCGCCCTGTGCGGCGTTTTATGCCGCTACCCGATAATCCCTACCTCACGGCATAAGTGCGGCCCTGTGGCCGCTGTGAGCTGCTAAACTAGTACTAGACTTTAGGAAGTTAACCTCGTAGACCAAGAATTGTATCGAAGATAGTAGAAGCCGTATCAATCACTTTGGCGTTAGCCTGGTAGTACTGCTGATAACGGA
>NZ_JARWAN010000051.1:0-2914 GCF_031451755.1 Vreelandella vilamensis
CTGCTCCCGGATAAATTGATGAAGAAGCTCCCTGGCTGCTAGCAGAGGATAACTTCTATGGGCGATTTCATCATCCGGGACCAAACAGTTAAGTAAGAAAAACAGACAGCTTTCAGCGATTACAAGGCCTAAAATTGGTCAAAAAATGATCAACTTATTTTCTGGCCATTACAGCATAAGTCTGCAGCCGTTTGGCTTGATTACTGAGCCGCTGATGCTCTCGTTGCGTCAGGATAATCAGCGTGGGTAAGTGGGCTTTGAAGTTTTTCGACATAGGGAAGTCAACATCAAATACACGACACCAAGGGCACCCGCCCGACAAGCACCCACCCCCCGTGATTGACGCTGACATCAGGCACGCTTAACCCCCTTGCCCCAACGTTTTTGGCCGGGGCGCTTGCGCCATGCCTTGGCCGGCGACTGCCGGGCATCCTCCAGCGCCTCACGCAGCGCCTGCAGGTAGGCGACACGGGCAGTCTGGACGATGGAAAGTTCATTCTGAAGACGCGCTATTTCAGCGTCGGTCATGCGCAGATTCACCAGTTGTTCCCGCGCCATTGGCGAGAGGTCACGCCGCCGATAGCGGATGCCATCAATGGTCACACCAGCTGACTCGGGCGGCACCAACCGGGGGGCTCGGACTCTTCCCCTTCCAGGCTAAAGCCGGGCTGGCGAAGAAGAAATTGCCGCGCCGTGTCGCCCTTGAAGTCCTTGGGGACCAGCACGGGGGCGTCGGGATAGGCCACAGCATGAGCAGCGGCAGTCAGCGGGCGAGGTTCATAGGGCCCACGGCCCTGATACATCACGCGCTTGCCCTTAGCCGCCTTGAAGTTCGGATGACAGGCCTCGCGAAAGGCGTCGAGGCCTGTCCTGTCGCAGTGGCTCATGGCCAGCTGCAGATGGTGAAGGGTAATACCAGCCTGTTGCCAGGACATACAGGGTCTCTCTTGTGATCCGTGGGAAAACGGCACCCTTAGCGAGTGCCGTCTGACGATCAGTGCGTCTCTTTCTTGGGCAGTTCTTCACTCAGCGCCCGTGCATAGGCAGTACGCGCCGTTTGATAAATCGCCAGCTGCTGCTTGAGCTTTTCGCTCTCGGCATCCGTCACGCGTAGATTAGCGACTTGTTGCTTGGCGTTATCGGACAGGTCATTGATGTTGTAATCAATACCGTCAATCGTGATCGTTTGTTGCTGTTCATCTGCCATTGTCATTACTCCTTAGCTATCAAAATCAAATTCTAAATCGTCGTCGTTATCAAAAACACTGTCGAGGTTTTCTGGCGCTTCTACGGTGCCCTGCTTCGCGTGAAGCTTCGCTCTTTCGGTTAACTGGTTAAGCTGGCTCATTGAAAACAGCTGGGCGTGAGCCAGGACCATGGGGGCGCCTTGTAGTGCGGCATATGCCTCTGCATCCAGGGTATTAAGGGCTTTTTCATCTATCCGGTAAAGTCCTTTTACCGCTAACGGCTCTTGGCCTTCACCACGTTCAATTTTCAAGGGCCAAGGTTCAATCACCCCGGCGTCTCCCAACACCTTTACCGCTTGCTGGGTCACTTGGCGGTTCTGCTCGCACTGTTTAAGGAAATCGAGTGTTTGCGCAGCTTTCTGCGTAAGATTGCCTTCCTCATCGAATAACGGCTCGCCTGCCTCATCGCTGAGGTGATCGGCATCAATGGCGAAGACTTTCTCGCCGGTTTCACTATTGGCCAGCGTAAAGGGATATCCGCGTAAAGAGGCGGGCACATAATTCCCTAACCAGCGCCCATCGCTATGGAGATAAAGATTATTCCGTCCATCTAAACTCAACAGCGCCACCGACTGATAATTTTCGTCTTGCCGGATAAACCCCAGCGCATAGTGCGGCAACAGCTTCGGCATTTCCGCCAGTAATACAGTAGCAACGGCTTGGTTAATGGCGAAGGCGTACCCTTGGCGGGGCAAGTAATGCTTGGCCTTGTGCTGGCTGGGCGATAGCGCGATCCATTCGGGCATGAGTGTTTCCTGAAAAGTGTTGACACGGCATGAGCGCTGACGTTATGGCGCCCTATGTGGATTGATTACCATTGTACCAACCAACGCCTACGATGCGATGCTTTCAAGGAGAGAAGGAGACCAAAAAGTTGGTGCTTGTTATCGTGTTGTTTCTGTGTGGATTCGCTGGCTTTCTGCTCGGCAATCAGTACGGCCATTATCGGCGGCTTTCACCGCTACTGCCGTGGTATCTCTCGGCTTTCCCACCTCGCCCTATTACGGTGATCCAGTGGTTTCATCGACAAATACAATTAATTTGGCATTACAAGTCAGTCGCGGGAAAGTGTCGTGGTCGACCCCCCCCACGCCCGTGTATGTAGAAGACTGTTGTGGTCAAGTCGAAACGGACACTTAGCTAAGCGATTTTTTCAAATTCAATGGGCGTCATATCCCCAAGTGTCGTATGGAGACGCCGAGCGTTGTAATACGCGATGTAAGCTCTCACATCAGCTATCGCCGATTCACGGGTCGAGTACAGGTTTCCTGTCAGCCATTCTCGCTTAAGGCTACTGAAGAAGCGCTCCGTCGATGAATTATCCCAACAATTTCCTTTACGACTCATTGAGCACACCAAATCATGCTGTTTTAGCATTGCTTGGTATTGATTACTCGCATATTGACTACCGCGATCAGAATGATGCATAAGTCCTGGCGGCGGCTTTCTTAGGTTGATTGCCATCATCAACGCACGACTTATCAGCGACGTTTCCATCTTCCGATCCATGTGCCAGCCCACGACTCTACGTGAATACAGGTCAAAGACGACCGCTAAGTAAACCCAGCCTTGCAAGGTCCAAAGTAGAGTAAGAAGCAGGGCGTAGTCGTACTATTTCCCTGCTTCTCCTCTCCGAACCGTACGTGCGCCTTTCAGCGCATACGGCT
>NZ_JARWAN010000052.1:0-2728 GCF_031451755.1 Vreelandella vilamensis
CCGCAGGCATCGCCTTGCTGGTAGCACTGCGGCAGTATTCTCGGCACAAGACCAAGCGCCGCTAGCGACGCCAGCGCCGGCCACTGTGGTACTGGGCGAGCAAAAAGGCATAGAAATCGTGGGTACGGCGGGCGAAGACGCTGACATCGTGCTCGCCCGCAAAGATCTGTGCCTTCCCGCCAAGGGTGTGACGCAGCTCGGGGTCTTCCAACAGTGACTGCAATCGTTCTCCCCAGGCCTGGCGATTTTCGGGGGTCTTGTAGCCGTTCTCTCCCTCGAGGATGACATCGTCAATACCGCTGGAGCGCACCGCCACCACCGGCAGGCCCGCCGACATCGCCTCGAGGATCACCATGCCCTGAGTCTCGGATTTAGAAGCAAAGACGAAGATGTCGCCCAAGTGATAATAAAGCGCCATCTCGTCGGGCGGTACCGCCCCCACCAGCACGACATTTTCATCCAGCCCTAGCACCTCAATACGCGCCTGGATAAGTTGGCGAGCAGGCCCGTCACCAACCAACAAGAGCCGAAAGTTGTCATACCCACGCTCACGCACGACAGACAGGGCTTCCAGCATGAATTCTATATTTTTCTCCTGGCTGATTCGCGACACGCTCACCAACACTACCTCATCCTCGGCAATATCATAGGTTTGACGAAGCTTGGCTAAGCGCTCCTCGTCCACGTCTCGAAATCGCGCGACATCGATTCCCGTGGGCTGTACCAAGGTATTGGTGGTGACCCCGATCACTCTCAGATACTCCTCCGCGGAATGCGTCGGCACCACCACTCCTTGACACTTGTTGGAAAACCGCCGGATCAGGTAGTGGGAAATAAGGTTGCGAAACAACATGCCTGGCAGTGGCACAAAGTGTGAATAGTGTTCCAGGCGCGTGTGGTAGGTGTAGACCACTGGCACCTTGAGACGACGCCCCATAAACAAGCCCAGCGACCCCAGCCAGAAAGGATGGTGAACATGGATGATGTCGGGCTTGAACACCTTTAAGCGCCGGTACAGTCGCGGTAGAAAAGGGTTTGATAAACGAAACTCGCCCTTTTCCCCAAAGGAGGCCAGGGTTGGCGCCCTTTCGATGTCGTCATCGTCTTCTCCCGGCTCACGATAACGGGGTACGAACAGCAACACTTGATTGCCCAGTTCGCTCAGGCCACGGCGCAGTCGATCCACCGAGACGGTGACACCGGAGACGAAGGGAAAATAATTATTGGAATACATGCCAATTCGCAGTTCGCGTCCCAAATACGGTGTGGGATCAACATCGTAATCCGGATAGTAGTCACGCTCCTCGGTGATCAACCGGTGCAGGTGAAACGCCAGCAGCAGCAACGCACTGATGATGAGCAAAAAGCGCAGGTAGCTGACATAGAAGAACGAATAGATGGCTCCCCACAAGCTGTCCAGGGTTTTCTGCCAAGCCGACAGGGTGACATCCAGGGGGACCGGATCCATCGCAATACCGTCTTCAGACACTTGAACATCTATATAGTGGTGAAAGCTCGACCCGCTATCAACAATCAGGCCGCCCGCGCCGCCTGTGGTCACATATTCGACGCCATGACTTTCAAGTCGTGAAAAAAGGGTTAGATTCGCCGAAAACACCACATCCACGTCGTACTGCTCGAACAGCGTGATTAATCCGTGGCGAAAGGCCGGTGCCTCCAGGTAGTGATCGGATTCAAACACAGGCGTATCGGCCAGCTCCCTGTGCACCGGCAGGCCGATAAAAACGAAGCGATGTGACGCCCTCGACGCACTAAGTTCCCGCTCCAGCCAGTCCAGTTGCCAGGAATAGGAAGACTTTCCGGTACCGTCGAGAAACAGGAAGTGCGCATCATCGGTCACGAAAGAAAAGAAGTGCGGCCCGAACTGTTCATAGAAACGAAAGCTGCCAAAATCACTCTCTTCGTTATCGCCAAAGGTCAGTAGATAGGGTATTTCAAGACGCCCTAAGATCCGGTGGACCAAACGATAACTTTCCGCCTGGCCGCCGGAGACGGCATTGCCCGCCGAAATGACGAAATCGTAACCTTCTTCATGGATTCTTGGAACGATTTCATCCTGAAAGATCCTTACCGAATTATTGACATTACCGACGACGGCAAAGCGAAAGTCACTTCGTTCGCCCACGACCTGTCGAATCGCATCGACCTGATCCGCATGAACCGAGGTAAAATCGGGTTCCGTCAGGTTTACGTACCCTTGATGCACCACCAACCCGCACAGCAAAAGCAGATTCGCAACATAGGCAAGCTTTAGCCAGACACTTTTTCTCCTCATTTACCTCTCTTCCTATTCTGGCAGCAACGCAAGTTAAGCCCTGTGGTCCATCATGGCGACAAGCGACCGAACCCTACAGCAAACTATTCTCGTGAGCTAGTTCGTGCAAAAATAGCCAAACTGCCTGGCCCGGTCGGCTGAGTCGAGGGAAATTACTGTCGATTGCGATTGTTTTGATGCTAGAAATACCATTTCGTAAGACCTAAACGAACATAACGTCCTATGCTTTTATCGAGCTTAGGTTATGGGTAAAAATTAATAAGTAGGCGCACGTTTACTGTTTTTTACCCTAATCACTAAGGAGAGTACGTCTCATGATCAAACCCTTTATCGCTGTACTGTTTTCAGCCGCCACACTGTTGTCTTTTACCGCTGTACACGCTCAGGAACAAACCAATGAGCCCCCCGCTATAGATGTCACACAGCTTCAAG
>NZ_JARWAN010000053.1:0-2281 GCF_031451755.1 Vreelandella vilamensis
AGTGTGCCTCGACCCTGACGGCTGCGGGAGGCAGTTGAACGGGCACAAGCATGACTGGAATACCTTCGTGTCGAACAGGGTGTTCCCAACGAAGGGCGGCTCTCTGCTGTGAGAGAACCTGAGCCGAAGCGGCGGTGACCTGCTGTGCACTGGCAGGGTGACGTAACCCGTGGGAAACGGGGTGTGAGGCGAAGCCGTTACGCCAAGATGCACCTCTAGGCTGAGTACGGAAAGGTTGAGGAACACGAACCGATTCATCCGCGTCTGTGGGCTGAACATATCGCCATCTCCTACACGGCTCAAGAGGAGATGCGCATCCTCGGCAATGGGTAAATGTAGGGCCCACTGCTGCTGCCGGTGGTATATATAGGCCACTACCACCAGCGGAGTCACGATCAGTGCGCAGCTAACTCGTGGCAGGTGCGCCAACTTGCAGCATGCAAGGGGAAAGACTGCGATCGGCAACCTCCTCCGTATGCTTGAGTCCAGCATGTGAACGAGGGAAAGCTTGCTCGGGATGCCAAGGGAGTGTGACCCCGATGCCCGACAAGCTGGCGGAGCCTCCGTAGTAGTCCGAGGTGGGGAAAGCCCACTACATGGCGAAGGGAGGCAGTTTAAGTGGCTTGCTCCACGGATTACCTGACCCAGAGAGGTGAAGACCTTTGATAATCGGGGAAATGCAAAGCAAGCTGGCAATGTGGTCAACAACGGATCTGAACCGACGGTTCGATCGGCTGTTGAGACTGATTGCACAGCGCGACTGGCTCCAAGAGGCGGCGTTCAGAACGCTGGCGTCGTCAGGGGCCAAAACCGCGGGTATTGACGGAGTCGATCGGCAAGCGTTCGAGCAAAATTTCAGCCAGCATCTGGAGGAAATTCGTATCGAGCTGCTGGACGGCACCTATCAGCCGCAGCCAGCACGTCGCATCTACATTCCTAAATCCAGCGGCAAACAGCGCCCGCTGGGGATACCGACCTTGCGCGACAGGATTGTGCAACGTGCGATGTTAATGGCCATGGAGCCCATTTGGGAAAGCGATTTCCATCGCCTATCTTATGGGTTCCGGCCAGAACGCAGCGTACACCACGCAATCCGCACCGTGAAACTTCAGCTGACGGACGGTAAGGAAACGAAAGGTCGCTGGGTCATCGAAGGTGATCTCGCGAGCTACTTTGATACGGTTCATCACAGAAAGTTGATGCGGTGTGTGCGCAAACGGATTCGGGACGGCCGTTTCCTGGCGCTGTTATGGCGATTCATCAAAGCCGGGCATGTTGACAAGGGGCTGTTCTATGCAGCTCATGACGGCGTACCTCAAGGGGGCGTGCTATCACCGCTACTTTCGAACATCATGCTCAATGAGTTCGATCAGTGGTTGGAACAGCGCTACCTGAGCAAGAAAGCCCGCCAAGATCGCGGGAGCTGGAACACTAGCATTCAGCTGCAACGCCCTGTTGCCTTGCGTGAAAACCGCCAGTGGAAACCGGCGGTGGCTTATTGCCGCTATGCAGATGATTTCGTCATAACCGTCAAGGGAAACAAAGCGCAAGCCGAGGCCATTCGTGAAGAATGCCGCCGGTTCCTGGAAGACGACCTGTCACTGACCCTGAATATGGAAAAGACCCATATCACGCACGTCAATGATGGCTTCATCTTCCTTGGCCACCGGATCATTCGAAAACGGGGGCCTCGTGGCAATATGCGTCCCGTCACATCTATCCCCCGCGATAAGGCCAGAAACTTCGCCGCCACCTTGGTGAAGGAGCTGTCCGGCAATTATAGCGAGAATCGGATCGACATGGTGGACCGCCTAAACCGCCGTCTGGTGGGCTGGGCCACGTTCTACCAATTCACCGACTATACCGCAATGACGTACAAGAAGATTGATGGCATTGTTTTCTGGCGACTCGCCCACTGGCTGGCACGCAAGTACCGAGCCTCGATCAAGTCCTTGATGCGAAAGTGCTTCCGCCGGCCTGAAGGGAAAGAGGCTAAAACATGGCAACTCTTTGGCCCTAACCATGCTGGCAAATTTAGTGTGGTAAGCCTACGTCGACTGGTATCCAGTCGGAAGATGTCGTTCCGGTGGCAGCTTCCCGAGGGAAATCCATATCTGCCCAGGGAAGAAACACGCAATACCGTCACTTCTCGCTACCACGATGTTGCCTTGGCTTTGAGCCACGCTTGAATGGAGAGCCGTATGCGCTGAAAGGCGCACGTACGGTTCGGAGAGGAGAAGCAGGGAAATAGTACGACTACGCCCTGCTTCTTACTCTACTT
>NZ_JARWAN010000054.1:0-1721 GCF_031451755.1 Vreelandella vilamensis
AGCCCGCCTCATTCATGAGAACGCCGATTGAGCATTTTTGCAGCCCTGGGTTGCCGGCTTCGGTCTTCAGTAGCCGTATTTATGGCGTGTGCATCTGCTGACTAATGCTCCAATGGTGCTCTTAACTCAGCTATTTATAACTTTCTGGCATTGATCTCAGCCATCAGGGTAACCATATCCGCCGGCCACCGTTGTGGCCGCCTTGATCTTGCCTCAGTCATGGTATCGCCGGAAGGTCAGCTTAGCGCAGTCAGCTTCGGCAGCCCCTTCAATAAAGTGGGCCACCATTTGTCAGCAGCGTCACCGAGGTGAACAGTAATGCGCCGAGCGTGTCGTGAGATAGTGGCAGCGACCTTGAGCACCTGCTCGCGCATCCGGCTAAGGCCCCAGCCTTGGCGGGTTTGCCGCACGAGTAGGCAGCGTAGGCCATGCAGGATCTGGTAGGCGTAGAGGCTCAGCAGCAGACTCACTTCGTTGCGGGCCATCACCTCTTGAACAGTGGAAGCGCCGCGGTCGGTCGAGGAGAGATGTACGTCGAGTGCCGACTTCACCTCGCCCATGTGCGCCTCAGCGCTGCCGCGCTTGCGGTAGAGCGCTAGGACTTTCTCCGGCGGCCAGTGGAACTTGTTGAGGTTGGTGACCAAGAAGAAGGCATGCAGCAGCAGATCATCGGGACGTTCCTGCACCACCAGCACTACGCGCCGTGGCGACGGCCAGGAACCGGCTTGGTACTCCAGGTCATGGCACCACTCCCGAGGTTGCTCGGGTGGCCGACCCCGTGGCCGTTTCAGGTACGGCGCTGCCAGCTTCTGCAGTCCCGTGTGACTACGCAGCCGGCCCAGGTACTCGATGTTGCGGTCTTCTAGCGCCTCCAGCGTGTCGTTGTCGGTGAAGCCGGCGTCGATGCGTACCCGCACCTGGGCCCCGGTACTCTCATTGAGTCGCTGTACTAGATGCGGAATCCAGGTATCGGCGTTTTCGGCCGGGCCGGCGTTGCCCTCGCGCAGCAGGCCGCCGACCATGTCGCCGGTCTCGGCCAACGAGGCAACCAGCGGCGAGTAGATTCGTGCACCGTAATGCCCATGAAACGCCGAGCCACCCTGGTGGCCGTGGACCTCGATCGGCAAGCCGTCGATGTCCAGCGTCAGCTGCTCGGGGCGTTCGCCATTGTTTAGCGAGGTCAGACGCCAGACCACCAGTCGCAGCAGGCCTTCGTGAACGGTATCGATGTTGTCGTTGCGCCCGAGGCACATTAGCAGTCGCGATAGCGTTGCTTGAGACGGCCGATCCTGCGCCAGTGGTGTTATCCCGCGAGCATCGCTGCAGGCTAACTGCCAGAGTGGGTCACGGCGCAGCATGTCGGTATCGCTGAGATCGATCCAGCCCATCGCACGCTGCAGCACCAGGGTGCGCAGCTGGCTGGCCAGCGAATGGCGGACGCGCAGCGGGTTACGTTGGTCGATCAGGTTGTCATCCAGTGCGTCTATGACACCGCTGTTGTCGAGGGCTTCACGCAGCAGCAAGGCGCCGCTGTCGCTGGTGGTGCGCTGGCCATCAAGCTCAACGCGAATGGACCCGTTGCAGGACGGAATCCAGGGAGATACGCTTTCACCCATGGCGGATGGTCCTCTGGAATCAGGTTCTTGCCGGAACTTTCTGATTTCTCAAGAGAATACCATCCGTCATCTTCGTTTTCAGGCCGCCCTCATGAATAAGCCGGG
>NZ_JARWAN010000055.1:0-1493 GCF_031451755.1 Vreelandella vilamensis
TGCGTTGCGTGATGGAACGTCGGACCGGGCAAGGTTGGAGCTTGATCAAGCTGCGTGAGCAAGTGTTAAAAGTGGCGGCCACGTTCACGGTAAAAGCCCGCCAAATCCGCATGCGCTTGAGTGTTGCGGCCGACAGATGGTGGCCTCGTTTACTCCTGGGTATCTGCCGACTGCAGCCGCTTCCTGACTGACATGATGGCTTCAACGGCGCAAGCATCATCATCGGCCAAGGGCCGAGAGCACACCGTGGGCAAATGACGGCTATCTATATAAAAAAACGATACAAACGAGACACTAAAAGCCTATCTCGCATAATTATCGCGTCGATAAGACGTTAAATAGCCTCAACGCATCCACCATGCAGACGTAAAGCGCTCAATAATGGCGCTACCACCGCCGCGATGAATGAGGCGGGATCAGCATTGGCGGCGCGCAGATAGATGTCAACGAGACCCCCAAGGCGGGTTTCAGGCGGGCGGACGCCGCCTTGTATCAGGCTAAGGAGTCGGGCCGGAACCGCGTCTGCATGGCGACCAGCCACTAAACATGCGGCAATCGACGCAGTCCTGGCCGTGCCCGACATTCCAGACGGGTAAGATGACACAGTGCCCGAGACGCGATGAAGCATGTCAGAAGCGAATAAAGACCACGCCTAGCAACCCGGGGAAGATTGTTTCCAACGAAGGGCGGCTTTTTGCTGTAAGAAAATGAGACGACGCAGCAGTGACTGGACAATAAGACTGACAGGGCACCTCACTCCCGGATCTGTCGAGGCATGGCAGGCTCGCAGTGTGTTGGCATAAGAACCTTCATTCTGCGGGCTTGCCCCTATTCTGCCAACAGCCCTGCTATGAAACGTCAACACACCCTAGTGAAGTGCCGCCAATTTTCTGCCATTTGACGAAATCAAGTACTAACGAACTGAGCCGGCACTCGAAAACGTTCATTTATCACCCCACGTGTCGGCATGATGCTTCGACCGACCAACGGCTTTTTGTGACTAGCTGTGCTTGGACTTGTGAGCATCTTAAGTCTACCAAGAGGAAGGGCTGAGTTGTCTTAGGTATTGGTGAGGTAGTGAGTGCTGAGTGGGAGCTTGTATCAGACATCTTTGAAACGGAAGGTGGCCGTGGAGTTCCTCCGCGTTACCCAAAACGCCTACTTGTCGATGCCTGCTGTTACGTGGTCAAAAGCGGCTGCTCGTGGCGGATGCTGCCAAAAGAGTTCCCGCCTTGGCAAAATGTGTATCGAACTTTCCGGCGATGGGGCGCAGAGGGAAAATTCGAAAAAATGCATGACCGGTTACGTGCGCAGTGGCGTGAACGAGAGGGGCGCAATGCGGAACCAACTGGAGCAATATTGGATGCTCAATCAACACGTCACTCTCCTCAGGGAGGGGAGAGCCCCCTCTGTCAGCCTTGTTGTCCGGTTGGCGATATCGCCTAAATTCAATCCAGGGGGAGCGGTATGGAATTCATGTGCCACGTTATTCT
>NZ_JARWAN010000056.1:0-1373 GCF_031451755.1 Vreelandella vilamensis
CGCGTCGTACTCTGCGATTGAAAATCAACTGTAGAGTAGGGCATAGGTCGCACGGGGCCTTGAGCGGCGGCGATCTTGTCCAGGTCGTTAATTCGCACGTCCATGCCTGCCGCTGCGCGCCGCACAGGCTGCACGTTAAACGTATCGCCCTGAGAAGGGGGCCCATCAAACGTCATCGTCATGCCGCCGAATGCCAGCAAGTCGCCATCCCATTCAGTACTCACTGTCTCGCCGCTGTCTTGTCGAGTGGCGGTAAACTTGCCGCTGTCGTAGCGCACTTGGTAATCCGTTGCGCGCAGGTCATCGACGCGTGTCGGATCGAAGGCAATGGCGTCGACCTTCGCGCTGTTATCAGGAGAGCTGTAAGCCTGGGGCGCACGAATCGTAAAGAAGTCCTCGCCTTGGTCACCGTTAAGGTCGACCCCCTGCTTGTGCTGCTCGTTGAAGGCGGTCGTTAACGACACGGCAAGCTGCCCGATTTGATCCTGGGTTTTGTCTAGCGTTTCTTCTCGAAAGCGCAGCAAGCCACCAATGCTGCCACCGGTGATCACGTCTTCTTTCAGAGGAATCACGTTACCACCGCCATCGCGGTAACCTATTACGGTGCGTTGTGGGTCACTTTCTGATTGCAAGGGGGTGAGCTTGAAGGCATCCGTGCCGGTCACCAATGGCTGACCATTGGGTAAGCTGACGTTGTAGGTTTTGCCGTCTTGAATATTGAGGCGAAAATCCATGCGGTCATTTAACTCCGCAATAAGATGATCGCGCTGGTTGAGCAGGCTGTTGGGGGCTTCACCTGTACGTGCTCTTGCTAATGCAATCTCACGATTAAGGCCAGCGACTTGCTGAGTGGTGTTATTGACTTGCGTGATTTCGTCTTTGATCTCGCTATTGATATTGCTTTGCATATCTTGCAGGTAGCCATCAAAGGAGCGGAACTGAGCACTGAGCGTTTGTGCTGTGCCGATAACACCTTGTCGTGAGGCAGGATCGGAGGGAGCGCTTGTCAAATCTTCCAGCCCAGAAAAGAAGTTTTGCATTAACGGCGCCAAACCGGCGTCGCGGTCGGCTAGCAAGTTATCGATCTGTTCGACTTGCTGAGCATATTTTTCTAACGCGCTGGATTGCGTGCGGGCATTGTTGAGCTGATCGGCGACATAGCGGTTGAACTGACGCTCGATATCGTCAACTTGCACCCCACGTGTGCCCGCTGATCCCTCGCCGAGCAGAGTGACTTCACGGTTGAAACCGGGCGTATACACGTTGCTGATATTGTTACTGGTAGTGCTTAGCGCATTCTGCGCCGCATTCAGCCCGCTCAAGCCGGTCGAAAACATGCTCATTGCTCAATATCCCTATCATGTTGCTAAGCG
>NZ_JARWAN010000057.1:0-1368 GCF_031451755.1 Vreelandella vilamensis
AGAAGGCTAGGTGAGCCAGGCGTTGGTAGCCCTGGTGAAAGCCGGTAGGCTGAGATCTCAGGTAAATCCGGGATCTTAAGGCCGAGAGGCGAAACGAACTGACCACGGTCAGGAAGTCACTGATGCCACGCTTCCAGGAAAAGCCTCTAAGCTTCAGATCATGTGCGACCGTACCCCAAACCGACACAGGTGGTCAGGGTGAGAATCCCCAGGCGCTTGAGAGAACTCGGGTGAAGGAACTAGGCAAAATGGTGCCGTAACTTCGGGAGAAGGCACGCCGCTGTTACGTGAAACCCCTCGCGGGTGGAGCGGAGAGCGGTCGAAGATACCAGGTGGCTGCAACTGTTTATTAAAAACACAGCACTCTGCTAACGCGCAAGCGGACGTATAGGGTGTGACGCCTGCCCGGTGCCGGAAGGTTAAGTGATGGTGTTAGCCGCAAGGCGAAGCTCTTGATCGAAGCCCCGGTAAACGGCGGCCGTAACTATAACGGTCCTAAGGTAGCGAAATTCCTTGTCGGGTAAGTTCCGACCTGCACGAATGGCGTAATGATGGCCACGCTGTCTCCACCCGAGACTCAGTGAAATTGAAATCGCCGTGAAGATGCGGTGTACCCGCGGCTAGACGGAAAGACCCCGTGAACCTTTACTATAGCTTCACACTGGACGCTGATGTTGCCTGTGTAGGATAGCTGGGAGGCTTTGAACCCGTGACGCCAGTTGCGGTGGAGCCACCCTTGAAATACCAGCCTGGCATCATTGGCGTTCTCACTTAGGTCCGTGATCCGGATCGAGGACAGTGTGTGGTGGGTAGTTTGACTGGGGCGGTCTCCTCCCAAAGTGTAACGGAGGAGCACGAAGGTACCCTCAGCACGGTCGGACATCGTGCAATGAGTGCAAGAGCATAAGGGTGCTTAACTGCGAGACAGACACGTCGAGCAGGTGCGAAAGCAGGTTCTAGTGATCCGGTGGTTCTGTATGGAAGGGCCATCGCTCAACGGATAAAAGGTACTCCGGGGATAACAGGCTGATACCGCCCAAGAGTTCACATCGACGGCGGTGTTTGGCACCTCGATGTCGGCTCATCACATCCTGGGGCTGAAGTCGGTCCCAAGGGTATGGCTGTTCGCCATTTAAAGTGGTACGCGAGCTGGGTTTAGAACGTCGTGAGACAGTTCGGTCCCTATCTGCCGTGGGCGTAGGATGTTTGAGAAGGGCTGCTCCTAGTACGAGAGGACCGGAGTGGACGCACCTCTGGTGTTCCGGTTGTCACGCCAGTGGCATTGCCGGGTAGCTAAGTGCGGACGGGATAACCGCTGAAAGCATCTAAGCGGGAAGCCCCCTTCAAGATGAGACATCCCTGAGGACT
>NZ_JARWAN010000058.1:0-1153 GCF_031451755.1 Vreelandella vilamensis
GGGTTCGCCAGCGGGCGATGGAAATCACGCGCCTATCGCCTGATTGTTGCTGTCGATCCTCAAGCTTGAGCAGGTTCAGCGCGGTCATCGACGCATTGAAATGGAAGTGCAACGCCTTTTCCTTGCGGGCCTGACAGTCGTTCAGGCCCAGAAACTGCTTGGCATCGCGAAACAGAAACTCAATCTGGAAACGCGCCTTGTAGTACGTCACTAATGTCATGGCGTCCAGCGACGTATCCGTCGAAAACAGCAAAGCGGTTTTCACCTTGCTGCCACAGCGCTTAACCAGAGACACTACCCGTAAGTCGCGTTTGAAATGCGCACTGTTCACGATCGCGGTATACACCTGCGTCTCGTTCATGTTGCCGGCGAGCGTCCATCGGCTCACGTCCTCAACGCTGACTTTTCCCTCGTAACGGCGCTTGCGCCCCCGAGGTTTCTGTTCTCCCTGGTACAGCCAACGCAGGTTGGCGTCATGACGTAGCTTACCGATCTGATGTAATCCTAGCGCCACGACGCCCTGGAGATAGCGGGTTTTACTGTAATACCCGTCCGCCACCAGATAACGCACCTGGGGCGGTAGTGACGCACGGTCTTGCTGGAGGTGATGAAGATAGCCATCCACACGCGATTGTTCACGCTCGGGACGATCCATCGTTTGTCGCGTGGACAGGTGATACGCCGTATTTTCCGTCACGTTCACCACGGCCAGCGTTGATATTTCCAACCCCTTTTCGGCTCTGCCTGTGCCGCCGCTGTAATACTTACCCAATCCCTCGGTATGTCGGCCGCTTTTCGGGATGAAACTGCAGTCTGTGGCCGCGATAAGAGTGACGGCGGTGTCTTCATTGAGCGGCCGTAAGCTCAGGCGGTTGAACTCGGTAAAATCAAAATCACGCCGATACCACCGCGAAAAGGTCTTCTCATGATAGTCACTGTAACGGCTGAGGTTGCGGAAATTGACACGACCTCTCAAGCACATCAGCAAGGGCAACAAGACGAGGATAAACCGCCGCTGAGGCTTGTTGAGACTGGACATCTGCTGCAAGACCGTATTGACTATTTCCATGAAAGCCTGTGCTCGGGTGGTGATGTTGTCAGAGACCCCATTATCTGAGCATCAGGCTTTCTTTAAAACTGTCCGAACCATTGA
>NZ_JARWAN010000059.1:0-1117 GCF_031451755.1 Vreelandella vilamensis
GAGGAAAGACATCACTCGCAGAAGAAGCACCGGCTAACTCCGTGCCAGCAGCCGCGGTAATACGGAGGGTGCAAGCGTTAATCGGAATTACTGGGCGTAAAGCGCGCGTAGGTGGCTTGATAAGCCGGTTGTGAAAGCCCTGGGCTCAACCTAGGAACGGCATCCGGAACTGTGAAGCTAGAGTGCAGGAGAGGAAGGTAGAATTCCCGGTGTAGCGGTGAAATGCGTAGAGATCGGGAGGAATACCAGTGGCGAAGGCGGCCTTCTGGACTGACACTGACACTGAGGTGCGAAAGCGTGGGTAGCAAACAGGATTAGATACCCTGGTAGTCCACGCCGTAAACGATGTCGACCAGCCGTTGGGTGCCTTGAGCACTTTGTGGCGAAGTTAACGCGATAAGTCGACCGCCTGGGGAGTACGGCCGCAAGGTTAAAACTCAAATGAATTGACGGGGGCCCGCACAAGCGGTGGAGCATGTGGTTTAATTCGATGCAACGCGAAGAACCTTACCTACCCTTGACATCCTGCGAACTTGGTAGAGATACCTTGGTGCCTTCGGGAACGCAGAGACAGGTGCTGCATGGCTGTCGTCAGCTCGTGTTGTGAAATGTTGGGTTAAGTCCCGTAACGAGCGCAACCCTTGTCCTTATTTGCCAGCGCGTAATGGCGGGAACTCTAAGGAGACTGCCGGTGACAAACCGGAGGAAGGTGGGGACGACGTCAAGTCATCATGGCCCATACGGGTAGGGCTACACACGTGCTACAATGGCCGGTACAAAGGGCGGCGAGCTCGCGAGAGTCAGCGAATCCCTTAAAGCCGGTCTCAGTCCGGATCGGAGTCTGCAACTCGACTCCGTGAAGTCGGAATCGCTAGTAATCGTGGATCAGAATGCCACGGTGAATACGTTCCCGGGCCTTGTACACACCGCCCGTCACACCATGGGAGTGGACTGCACCAGAAGTGGTTAGCCTAACGCAAGAGGGCGATCACCACGGTGTGGTTCATGACTGGGGTGAAGTCGTAACAAGGTAGCCGTAGGGGAACCTGCGGCTGGATCACCTCCTTAAACGATGCATCCCCCTCGCGGTAAGCGCTCACAATGAATTACCTGATCA
>NZ_JARWAN010000060.1:0-1079 GCF_031451755.1 Vreelandella vilamensis
CGTCCCCCCATCGCAATCATGTCCGGTACGGGAATATTGACCCGTTTCCCATCGACTACGCCTTTCGGCCTCGCCTTAGGGGCCGACTCACTCTGCTCCGATTAGCGTCGAACAGAAACCCTTGGTCTTCCGGCGGGGGTGTTTTTCACACCCCTTATCGTTACTCATGTCAGCATTCGCACTCGTGATACCTCCAGCGAACTTCTCAATTCACCTTCATTGGCTTACACGACGCTCCTCTACCGCTCATCCAGAGGATGAACCCGTAGCTTCGGTACCTGGTTTAGCCCCGTTACATCTTCCGCGCAGGCCGACTCGACTAGTGAGCTATTACGCTTTCTTTAAAGGATGGCTGCTTCTAAGCCAACCTCCTAGCTGTCTGAGCCTTCCCACATCGTTTCCCACTTAACCAGGATTTCGGGACCTTAGCTGACGGTCTGGGTTGTTTCCCTTTTCACAACGGACGTTAGCACCCGCTGTGTGTCTCCCACGCGTCACTCACCGGTATTCGGAGTTTGCCTCGGGTTGGTAAGTCGGGATGACCCCCTAGCCGAAACAGTGCTCTACCCCCAGCGGTGCTACGTGAGGCGCTACCTAAATAGCTTTCGAGGAGAACCAGCTATCTCCGAGCTTGATTAGCCTTTCACTCCGATCCACAAGTCATCCAAATCTTTTTCAACAGATCCTGGTTCGGGCCTCCAATTGATGTTACTCAATCTTCACCCTGCTCATGGATAGATCGCTCGGTTTCGGGTCTATATCCCGCGACTGGTGCGCCCAGTTAAGACTCGCTTTCGCTACGGCTCCCCTATTCGGTTAACCTCGCCACGGAATATAAGTCGCTGACCCATTATACAAAAGGTACGCCGTCACCGAACTAAGTCGGCTCCGACTGCTTGTACGCACACGGTTTCAGGATCTATTTCACTCCCCTCTCCGGGGTTCTTTTCGCCTTTCCCTCACGGTACTGGTTCACTATCGGTCAGCCAGGAGTATTTAGCCTTGGAGGATGGTCCCCCCGTCTTCAGTCAAGGTTTCTCGTGCCCCGACCTACTCGATTTCACGTGATCAGATTTTCG
>NZ_JARWAN010000061.1:0-1044 GCF_031451755.1 Vreelandella vilamensis
AGGAGTATTTAGCCTTGGAGGATGGTCCCCCCGTCTTCAGTCAAGGTTTCTCGTGCCCCGACCTACTCGATTTCACGTGATCAGATTTTCGGCTACGGGGCTATCACCCGCTACGGCCGTGCTTCCCAGCACGTTCGCCTAATCCGTCACACGCTTAAGGGCTGGTCCCCGTTCGCTCGCCGCTACTAGGGGAATCTCGGTTGATTTCTTTTCCTCAGGGTACTTAGATGTTTCAGTTCCCCTGGTTCGCCTCTTACGCCTATAGATTCAGCGCAAGATACTCACCTGATGGTGAGTGGGTTTCCCCATTCAGAAATGCCCGGGTCACAGGTTGTTTGCCACCTCGCCGAGCCTTATCGCAGGCTTCCACGTCTTTCATCGCCTCTGGCTGCCTAGGCATCCACCGTGTGCGCTTCATTGCTTGACCCTATAACCCGAAGGAGTCTGGATCGCGCAATGATCACGATTGCCGGATACGCTTGAGACGTATCACAAAACAATTTACGTAGAAACGTTATCAACAACGTTTCTGTCAGCATGATATATCTTGTTAAAGAGCGACTGTTCGATGAACAGTGATAAGGCAACGCACTAGTTGCGTTATGACTTATCAATGATCACAAAACATCAACAAACGGTTGGTAACGTACAACATAATGGTGGAGCCAAGCGGGATCGAACCGCTGACCTCCTGCGTGCAAGGCAGGCGCTCTCCCAGCTGAGCTATGGCCCCATATGTCGAACACTTACCTCTGGGCAATTTTATTCAATGCAAAGCATTTTATGGCAACACATAGCCGACCATGCAAGACGCAAAATAACGCAGTGATGAATAAAATTTGGTGGGTCTGGGCAGACTTGAACTGCCGACCTCACCCTTATCAGGGGTGCGCTCTAACCAACTGAGCTACAGACCCAAGAGGGATTGTGCTTAAACCGTTTGCTCTATTACGTGATCAGGTAATTCATTGTGAGCGCTTACCGCGAGGGGGATGCATCGTTTAAGGAGGTGATCCAGCCGCAGGTTCCCCTACGGCTACCTTG
>NZ_JARWAN010000062.1:0-957 GCF_031451755.1 Vreelandella vilamensis
CGATACGTCGTTCGATAGCCTCAACGCGCCCACCATGCAGACGTAAAGCGCTAAATAATGGCCCTACCACTGCCGCGATGAATGAGGCGGGGTCACTGAGACTCTTTCTGGGAAATGAACGGCTCAATAAGACAAGAGCACGTCAGGCTGCTGAGAGATGCGAATCAGCGGCGGTTGAACTGATTCCTGATAGCGCCGTCGAAAAGAGTATAAGAAAAGGGCCGGCTTTCGCCGACAAGCTATTATTCCCCGTTCTTGCAGGATAGGGTCATCGCGGAGCACTTATGGACTACGAACATGCAGTTGTGAAATTCGAAGAAGGCATTGGCACTCTGCTCTGCAATGGCTGCGGAGCTATTATTGCTGAGGGTACCAAACACGAGGACAGACAGCATTACTGTATTATGTGCATGAGCGGCAATTGCAAAGCAAAATTCAAGAAAGGAAAGTAATAAATCGGTGTGGAAGTTTTGGCAACAAGGTAGACGGCTACTGGGAGAAAATACTATTGAGAGTGCCTGTAGGTGGCGTTTAGCAGACATTCCGGCCGACGTTGAAGCACTTGACCCAATCGCTTTTTACAAGGAATTTCCCACAGGAAAAGACCCTCAACACAGCAATGGTTGAAGGCGATGAGGTGTTGCTTAAAATCCTCCAGAAATACAGGGTCATGGACGCCAGGGAGGCCACACAATGACGACTCTCATCGTCACTGTTAACACATACCGCCAAGACTGCCCGTCTATGAGTGGCGGCTATGTCCTGATGGTCAACGAAAATTTTTGTCTGGAAGGATGAGCTACATACTTCCCAGCTGGCAGCGATTGACTCAATAGATATTTCAATCTTTTATTGACTATCCCTAGCTGTCGGGTCCCGTGTGATTAACCACCTTCTTGGTAAATAACTCAGGACGCTTGGTTTGCCATTCCTTCATTATCGCAATCGGTGATTGAT
>NZ_JARWAN010000063.1:0-847 GCF_031451755.1 Vreelandella vilamensis
GGGGAAACACTGCGAGCACTCGATTCAAAGGATATCGCTTATCTGGGGCGGTTAAAGAGCAACAACGCCCTGCAGACCCTGGCAGCGCCCTATCTGAAACGCCCGCCCGGGCGTCCACCGGAGACACCACGAGAGTGGTGCCATGATCTGGAATATCGGGCCGGTAGCTGGGAATCACCGCGGCGTGTGGTGCTCGTTGTGCAGGAAAAGCCTGACGACCTGCTGCCGCATGCATTTTTCCTGGTCACTAACCTCAGCCGCTATCACACCCCAGCCGAGAAAGTCCTGGCGCTCTATCGCAAACGGGGCAAGGCCGAAGGCCACATGGGTGAGCTCAAATCAGCGCTCAATCTGCACCTGTCCTCGACAGATCGAGGACACCTGACCGTGCAGGACGTCATGGCCCGCAATCAGGTCAATCTGCTGCTAAGCCTCTATGCGTACCAGGTGCTGCACAGCGTGCGCTGCGTGATGGAACGCCGAACGGGGCAGGGTTGGAGCCTGATCAAGCTGCGTGAGCAAGTGTTGAAAGTGGCGGCCACCTTCACGGTAAAAGCCCGCCAAATCCGCATGCGCTTGAGTGTTGCGGCCGACAAGTGGTGGCCTCGTTTACTCCCGGGTATCCGACGACTGCAGCCGCTTCCTGACTGACATGATGGCTTCAATGGCGCAAGCATCACCATCGGCCAAGGGCCGAGAGCATGCCGTGGGTAAGTGTCGGTTATCTATGCAAAAAACGCGATAAAAACGGGATGCTAAAAACCTATTTCGCATAATCATCGCGTCGATACGTCGTTCGATAGCCTCAACGCGCCCACCATGCAGACGTAAAGCGCTAAATAATGGC
>NZ_JARWAN010000064.1:0-829 GCF_031451755.1 Vreelandella vilamensis
AGAATAACGTGGCACATGAATTCCATACCGCTCCCCCTGGATTGAATTTAGGCGATATCGCCAACCGGACAACAAGGCTGACAGAGGGGGACAGTGACCCTTCGCCGGGCGTTGAAAAAAAATCGTTATAGTTTCAAGCGCATTCGGCACTCGCTTAAGACCCGGCGAGACGAAACGGATTTCCGCAACACCCAAAGCCTCCTCAAGGCGCTTCACCAGCGGGAAGACGAGGGCGAACACGAGCTTTATTACGTCGATGAGTCGGGGTTTTCACAATCGTCGTCGGTGCCATACGCATGGAGCCCTATTGGCAAGCCCTGCGAGGTAACTGCCTACTCACACAGCTGTAGACTGAATGTACTGGGATTTCTCAGCCGAGCCGGAAAACTGGTCTCCCATACCACCACCGAACCAGTGACCACCGAAACAGTCATCGAAGCGTTTGACCAGTTTGTGGCCCAGAAAGACCCCGATACCTTCGCCGTTGTGGTGCTCGACAATGCCAGCATGCATCGTTCCAAGGCCTTCAGACGGAAGATAGCGGAGTGGATGTCGCATCGAGTGCATCTAAACTACTTATCGGCTTACTCGCCAGAGCTGAATCTGATTGAGATTCTATGGCGGCAGATGAAGTACGCATGGCTGCCGTTGAGTGCGTACCTGACGTTTGATCGGCTATGCGATGAGGTGCATCGGTTGCTCGGTGGCTATGGAGATGATTACGCTATTAATTTTGAGTAGGTGTTTGGTCCCGGATGATGAAATCGCCCATAGAAGTTATCCTCTGCTAGCAGCCAGGGAGCTTCTTCATCAATTTATCCGGGAGCAG
>NZ_JARWAN010000065.1:0-820 GCF_031451755.1 Vreelandella vilamensis
AGTTAACCTCGTAGACCAAGAATTGTATCGAAGATAGTAGAAGCCGTATCAATCACTTTGGCGTTAGCCTGGTAGTACTGCTGATAACGGATTAGGTTGGCGGCTTCTTCGTCTAAATTAACGCCGGATTCAGATTGTTGCACGGCACGCAGCTGATCGGTGAGCCCCTGGCGAGCATCCAGATTTACCTGGGTGATATTGGTACGATTTCCCACGTCACTTACCATGGCGCCGTAAGCTCCGCTGAACGTCGCATTATCACCAACTTTATCTTCGCTTTGTAGGTTTTGCAGCGCTAATGCATTGCGGTTATCGCCGGGGCCGGTGGTGCCCGATAACCCTGTAAAGGTAACGCCGCTAGTCGTGCCTTGGCTTGGCAGTTCATCGATTGTGAAGCTTAAAATCGTTTCGCCCGTGGCATCATCCTTGATGGTTAGTCGATCTCCTACGGCAAGCGTATCCCCTGTTGCGTTATTAACAGAGAGGACGTTACCAATTTCGGTGCCATCTTCTTTAAACACACTAAATACACCGTCCGGAGGTGGATCATTGGGTACCGAGCCTGCATCTGGCGATACGAAGAGGTTATTTTCACTGTCCGCACCAAAGAAGCCAAGGCTCAGCGAGCCATCATCTGCGGCCTTTACGGCAAAGCTCGGTGGGCGGTAGTTGCTGTCCATTTCCTTAAAGCCTGGTGCTACGTCAATATCGCTGACTTTTAGCTGATCTTGCACGCGGCCTATGGGGGTGTTGTCAGGATCAACGCCGCCAGTGCTTGAGGCGCCGGGCATATCATCCCAGGTGGCCTTGATATCAAATT
>NZ_JARWAN010000066.1:0-751 GCF_031451755.1 Vreelandella vilamensis
TGCACGCGGCCTATGGGGGTGTTGTCAGGATCAACGCCGCCAGTGCTTGAGGCGCCGGGCATATCATCCCAGGTGGCCTTGATATCAAATTCACCGTTACCCGACACTAGCAAAAATAGCGGTTCTTTTACTTCATTGATGTTTAATTTCTCAATCATGCTGTTATTAAGATAGGTACTGCCATCATTAGGGTTGGAACCGAACCTGTCATCGTCGCCAGTATAGGTAAATGTCATATCCTCATACTTCAACTCTGTACCGGCAGCAAGGTCCTGAGAGTAGCTATCGGGATTAATGAGTTTGTCACTACTGTATGTTGTCCCTTCAGGAAAACCATGAGCCAAGGTAAATATATTTGTTTCTACATCTTCTGCTGATTTGATGGAGATTCCATCAGCATTATTTTTCCAAGTATAGTCTGCTTCAGTACCTTCCCAGGTCGAGGGATCATCATCCGTTCCTTCAACTGGCGTGCCTATTAGATGCTTGCCATCTCGGGTGAAAAGTTGGATATCATCATCTGCGCCCTTGTCGTATAGGTGGATTTCCACGTTTTTTGCGCCCGTTGGAATGAAGGCAAAAGGTCGCAGGCCTGATTCCACTCCTTTTTCCTCAATGCCTTCATTTAAAACATCACTAATTATCTTAGTTTCACCTAGGCGCGTCGTACTCTGCGATTGAAAATCAACTGTAGAGTAGGGCATAGGTCGCACGGGGCCTTGAGCGGCGGCGATCTTGTCCAGGTCGTTAA
>NZ_JARWAN010000067.1:0-748 GCF_031451755.1 Vreelandella vilamensis
TGCACGCGGCCTATGGGGGTGTTGTCAGGATCAACGCCGCCAGTGCTTGAGGCGCCGGGCATATCATCCCAGGTGGCCTTGATATCAAATTTACCGTTGCCCGATACCAGCAAGAAAAGAGGCTCATCTATTTTATCAATATTCAACTTCTCAATCATGCTATCAGTAGAAAAAGTCTTGCCATCATTAGGGTTGGTATCGAACCTGTCACCGTCGCCAGTATAGGTAAATGTCATATCCTCATATTTCAACTCTGTACCAGCGGTAAGGTCCTCAGAGTAGCTATTGGGATTAATGAGTTTGTCACTACTGTATGTTGTCCCTTCAGGAAAACCATTAGCTAAGGTAAATATATTTGTTTCCACATCTTCTGCCGAGGTGACGGGGATGCCATCGTCATTATTTTTCCAGGTATAATCTGCTTCGGTGCCTTCCCAAGACGAGGGATCGGCATCCGTTCCTTCAACTGGCGTGCCGATTAGGTGCTTGCCATTTTGGCTAAACAGCTGGATATCATCATCGGCACCCCGATCCTTCAGATGAATTTCAACATTTTTTGCGCCCGTCGGAATGAAGGCGACAGGCCTTAAGCCTGATTTCATATCTTGCCAAGTTCCCTCGTTCAGAACATCGCTGATTATTTTAGTTTCACCTAAACGCGTCGTACTCTGCGATTGAAAATCAACTGTAGAGTAGGGCATAGGTCGCACGGGGCCTTGAGCGGCGGCGATCTTGTCCAGGTCGTTAA
>NZ_JARWAN010000068.1:0-673 GCF_031451755.1 Vreelandella vilamensis
TCAAGAGTACGAAGATTACGTCATCCCGGCGCTTGGGCTCAGCGTTGACCGTACTGACGACATGATCGTAATCGGGCCGAATGCGGAAGACGTTGGCTCAGTCGAAGAGGTTCTGATCGATAACAATGGCCAGGTAGTAGCCATCAGCGTTGAAGTAGGTGGCTTTCTAGGCCTTCTCGAACGCGAGGTAGTTTTACCGTTAGATCAAGTCGGCGTTCAAGCTGACCGCCAAAAACTCACAACGCCACTAACCCGCGACGAAATTGAACAATTGCCGGTGTGGAATCAGTAACGTTTTTTATCAGCAAGGTAGCGGCGCTATTTTTAGCGCCCCCTGATTTCCGCGGCTTTTGTTAGGATCACATGGCCTATCAGCGTGCCGCCACCGGCAGTGAAACCTTCACACGAAGGCCACCACTTTCGGCACGCCCTAACTGCATGTCACCTTGGTAAAGCGCCACCACGTCCGCCACAATGGCGAGCCCCAGGCCACTCCCCGAGCGCTGTTCATCCAGCCGACTACCGCGTTTCATTGCCGCTTGGCATTCGGCCTCCAACATGCCCGGCCCATCATCACTGATCGTGAGGCTCAATCGGTCACCGTCTTGCGCGACCCTCAATTTCACGGTGTGCTGCGCCCAGCGTAAGGCATTGTCGAGCAGGTTCCCCACGA
>NZ_JARWAN010000069.1:0-665 GCF_031451755.1 Vreelandella vilamensis
TTTCCAGGTTTATTGTCTTCCCGCTGGTATTACCCAGCACTTCGACTTCCAGCCCAGCAGGGATCGGAAGCGTATCAGGGGTAGTATCTAGCAAAACCCAATTAATATTCGCCATTCTATATTCTCCGTAACATATCTGATTTTTTACTGCACAATCCCGCCGCACCATTGCGGCGGAATTGATTTACTGCTGGTTATGCGAAGGTCACATCACCGTAGTCAGCAGAGGCGTTGAACTCTGCTACGTTGGTGAAGAAGCCTGATACACCAACCAGCGCAACTTCAGATACGGTTCCTGCGCCATCGTCGAACTGGAAGATGGTGTTGCCATCAGCTACTGACACCTGGACATCACCAGCCGTTACGCCGACAAACTCAAGCGCATCGTCGCTGCCAAAATTGCTGACCTCGGTATTACTTTCCGACGCGACATCATCTTTCAGACGATACGCATCGACACCTGCATCAAAGCTCTCTGCTGTGGTGATAGTGCCACCTAAAGCGTCGAGATCTTCAGTGATCAGATCAACTTCGCCAGCAGCCAGAACCTCGACAGTAATCGAGTCACTAGCCGTAGCACCTTCATTGTCGGTCACTGTTACGCTCAGGTTGAACGGGTCATTGGCGCCGTCTGCCACCAGATCGTCAGCATCCGCAACCGTGAT
>NZ_JARWAN010000070.1:0-635 GCF_031451755.1 Vreelandella vilamensis
TCCAGGCTTGATGAGGCGGTGCTCGATGCCATGGCCCTGGCATTCCTGATCAAACGGATGTTGCCCGCTGGGCTTGCGCTCACCGGCCCGTGTGAAGCGATCGGTGAAGGATTTGCCGTTATCGGTCAGCACCGTCTGGATTTTGAAGGGTGCCTTCTCTTCAACTTGCTTCATGAACGCGCGCGCATCCTTTGCGGACTGGCTGCGTCTGACCTCCAGATAGACCCAGCGCGTTGCCCGGTCAATGGCCACGTACAGGTAGCGCTTCTGTTGCTCGTCGGGCATCTGAGGCAGGTGCTTAATGTCAATGTGCATGAAGCCCGGCTCGTAGTCCTTGAAGGGCTTGTGCTTGGGCGTCTCATCATCGCCAGCGTCCTGCCGAGCCAGTTCCGCTAGTGTCGGCACCTCGCGCCGCTGGAGCATACGATGCAGTCCGGAGCGTGACAAGCGAGGGCTCAGGAACTCACGTGCGACGACGAGGAGATCATCTAGGCCGAGGCGAAGGAATTCGCGAGCTGCAATCAGCACCTCCTCCTGCTCGGGCGTGAGCGTGGCCAGCAAGTTGTGACGCGTGTGTGAGCGATCATTGACATCATCACGGTAGCGCCAACGCCGGATGGTCGCGGTGGAGACGC
>NZ_JARWAN010000071.1:0-606 GCF_031451755.1 Vreelandella vilamensis
CTCGCGAATTCCTTCGCCTCGGCCTAGATGATCTCCTCGTCGTCGCACGTGAGTTCCTGAGCCCTCGCTTGTCACGCTCCGGGCTGCACCGTATGCTCCAGCGGCGCGAGGTGTCGACACTAGCGGAACTGGCTCGGCAGGACACTGGCGATGATGAGACGCCCAAGCACAAACCCTTCAAGGACTACGAGCCGGGCTTCATACACATTGATATTAAGCACCTGCCCCAGATGCCCGACGAGCAACAGAAGCGCTACCTGTACGTGGCCATTGACCGGGCTACGCGCTGGGTCTATCTGGAGGTCAGACACAGCCAGTCCGCAAAGGATGCGCGCGCGTTCATGAAGCGAGTTG
This sequence comes from Vreelandella vilamensis, assembly GCF_031451755.1. NCBI lineage: Bacteria > Pseudomonadati > Pseudomonadota > Gammaproteobacteria > Oceanospirillales > Halomonadaceae > Vreelandella > Vreelandella vilamensis. The sequence continues at coordinate 355 of NZ_JARWAN010000071.1, forward strand.
AAGAGAAGGCACCCTTCAAAATCCAGACGGTGCTGACCGATAACGGCAAATCCTTCACCGATCGCTTTACACGGGCCGGTGAGCGCAAGCCCAGCGGGCAACATCCGTTTGATCAGGAATGCCAAGGCCATGGCATCGAGCACCGCCTCATCAAGCCTGGGCGGCCGCAGACCAATGGCATGGTGGAGCGCTTCAACGGCCGCATCAGCGACGTGCTGGCCACTCGGCGCTATGCATCAAGCGAGGACCTGG
>NZ_JARWAN010000072.1:0-593 GCF_031451755.1 Vreelandella vilamensis
TGTCGTTGCTCACTCTCGGCCGACTGTAAGACATCAACATGCCCAGTTCTGTTAGTCTCGCTTTAAGCGTATAGGACGTCATCGGTGCCCCGTTATCTGAGTGCAATACGGGCGGCTGATGCCAGCAACCTTCTCGCAACAAGGCGCGTTCTATTAGCTGTTTAGCCAACTCGCCCGATTCCGTGTCGTGGACTTCCCAAGCAATGATTTTGCGGCTGTAGATGTCCATAATCAGGTAGAGATACCAGTGCTGGCCTCGCACAACAGAAGCGCAATAACTAATATCCCAGCTCCAGACCTGATTCGGTCCGGTAGCAGTAAAGCTGGTAGGCTCGGGCACTTGGCGGCGTGGTTTCATACGGCCTCGATGGTGCTGTTGTTGATGCTTTTTCAATACCCGATAGAACGACGACTCGGAGGCCAGGTAGAGGCCTTTGTCTGCCAGTAATGGCACGATTTGAGACGGCGGCAAGCTCTGATACTCGGGACGGTGACACATGTTCAAAATGGCTTGCTCTTCCTCATGCGTCAGCTGATGTGACTGCCTGCTTTGCATCGTGTATGGACGCTGATCCTCGGCAATAGCGCCGCAC
>NZ_JARWAN010000073.1:0-560 GCF_031451755.1 Vreelandella vilamensis
CCCGGGTTATTCACGAGGCAGGCCTGAAAACAAAAATAGTGGATGGTAATCTCTAATGTAATCAATACGTTCCGGCAAGAACACGATTCCAAGAGGCCATCCACTATGGGTGAAAGCGTAACGTCCTGGTCACCGTCCTGCAACGGGTCCGTGCATGTGCAATTAAGTGGCGATGCTACTACCAGCGATGCGGGTGGATTGGTACTCCGCGAAGCGCTCGATACCAGTGGCGTGATCGACGCGCTAACGTACCATCTGGTCGATGCGCGAGATCCTCTGCGCGTACGCCACTCGCTGGCCAGCCAGCTTCGTACCGTGGTGCTGCAGCGGGCCATGGGATGGGAGGATCTCAGCGATACCGATATCCTCAGCCACGATCCCCTCTGGCAACTCGCCTGTAGCGATGCACGTAGCCTGGCGCCGTTAGCGGAAGCACGTCCGTCACAAGCCACGCTATCTCGCTTGATTACCTGCCTGAGTGATCCAGATAACCTCGACACGGTGCACGAAGGCCTATTGCGATTGGCCATCTGGCGCTTGAACAGCTTGCCCGATGTCAC
>NZ_JARWAN010000074.1:0-521 GCF_031451755.1 Vreelandella vilamensis
CAATGGTTCGGACAGTTTTAAAGAAAGCCTGATGCTCAGATAATAGGGTCTCTCACAACACCACCACCCGAGCACAGGCTTTCATGGAAATAGTCAATACGGTCTTGCAGCAGATGTCCAGCCTCAACAAGCCTCAGCGACGGTTTATCCTCGTCCTGTTGCCCTTGCTGATGTGCTTGAGAGGCCGTGTCAATTTCCGCAACCTCAGCCGTTACAGTGACTATCATGAGAAGACCTTTTCACGGTGGTATCGGCGTGATTTTGATTTCACCGAGTTCAACCGCTTGAGCTTACGGCCGCTCAATGAAGACGCCGCCGTCACTCTCATCGCGGCCACAGACTGCAGCTTCATCCCGAAAAGCGGTCGACATACCGAGGGATTGGGTAAGTATTACAGCGGCGGCACCGGCAGGGCCGAAAAGGGGTTGGAAATATCGACGCTGGCCGTGGTGAACGTGACGGAAAATACGGCGTATCACCTGTCCACGCGACAAACGATGGATCATCCCGACAGTGAACAG
>NZ_JARWAN010000075.1:0-518 GCF_031451755.1 Vreelandella vilamensis
GTCGCTCAACCCGGTAAAAATGCACGAAATCGAGCGTAATAAACGGGCTGCTTAAGCGCAGCCATTTGGACAACTGGGTTGAAAATCACCGCAAACGCGTCTCATCAATACGCGCCATGCCAGTCAGATCTACGGATTTATCCCCTTCCCATGATTGAATAACTCCGGCATTTGAGAGTTGATCCACTAGCTTTTGGGTCACCCAACTTCTTTAAGACACTCAGGAAACTAATGCGCAAGAAGTGGCTAGGTGGTTTGCACTCCAGCTATCGCTGGGCAGCGTAACGCTCGACGGATAGACCTAATAAATCCCTTTTATCAGCTTAGGTAGCTGAGGTAATCCAGTGCCTGAAGTTCAGTAAAGGCAGGCAAAGTGCGCCGTGAATTACTGAGCACTTACTTCATTGAAGTAACCCACACTCGTTAAGTGTCGGGTCCCGTGTGATTAACCACCTTCTTGGTAAATAACTCAGGACGCTTGGTTTGCCATTCCTTCATTATCGCAATCGGTGATTGAT
>NZ_JARWAN010000076.1:0-515 GCF_031451755.1 Vreelandella vilamensis
CGCAATAGGCCTTCGTGCACCGTGTCGAGGTTATCTGGATCACTCAGGCAGGAGATCAAGCGAGAGAGCGTGGCTTGTGACGGACGTGCGTCCGCTAACGGCGCCAGGCGACGCGCATCGCTACAGGCGAGTTGCCAGAGGGGATCATGGTGGAGGATATCGGTATCGCTGAGATCCTCCCATCCCATGGCCCGCTGCAGCACCACGGTCCGAAGCTGGCTGGCCAGCGAGTGGCGTACGCGCAGAGGGTCACGCGCATCGACCAGATGGTACGTTAGCGCGTCAATCACCCCACTGGTATCGAGCGCTTCGCGGAGCACCAGGCCACCTGCATCGCTAGTGGTGGCATCGCCGCTTAATTGCACATGAATGGACCCGTTGCAGGACGGTGACCAGGACGTTACGCTTTCACCCATAGTGAATGGCCTCTTGGAATCGTGTTCTTGGCGGAACGTATTGATTACCTTAGAGATTACCATTCACTATTTTTGTTTTCAGGCCTGCCTCGTGAATAA
>NZ_JARWAN010000077.1:0-507 GCF_031451755.1 Vreelandella vilamensis
TTACATCAGATCGGTAAGCTACGTCATGACGCTAACCTGCGTTGGCTGTACCAGGGAGAACAGAAACCCCGGGGGCGAAAGCGCCGTTACGATGGAAAAGTCCACGTTGAGGACGTGAGCCGATGGTCGCTTGCCGGCAACATGAACGAGACGCAGGTGTATACCGCGATCGTGAACAGTGCGCATTTCAAACGTGACTTACGGGTGGTGTCTCTGGTTAAGCGCTGTGGCAGCAAGGTGAAAACCGCCTTGCTGTTTTCGACGGATACGTCGCTGGACGCCATGACATTAGTGACGTACTACAAGACGCGTTTCCAGATTGAGTTTCTGTTTCGCGATGCCAAGCAGTTTCTGGGACTGAACGACTGTCAGGCCCGCAAGGAAAAGGCGCTACACTTCCATTTCAATGCATCGATGACCGCGCTGAACCTGCTCAAGCTTGAGGATCGACAGCAACAATCAGGCGATAGGCGCGTGATTTCCATCGCCCGCTGGCGAACCCGCAAA